>NZ_CP017713.1:1311781-1639726 GCF_002706425.1 Loigolactobacillus coryniformis subsp. coryniformis KCTC 3167 = DSM 20001
TGGAAAGTTCGTAAGGATAGTTAGCCCAGAATGGTCGAATAACGGTCGCTACCGCCTCTTCGTAGTTGTGAATGGTTTGGTGGGAGATCTTAACGCCGTGAACGTCGTACATGATGGCTGCGGTACGACGGGCCGACAGGCCATAGTTAATGTGATAGGTCAGGGCAAGCCCTAAAACCTCAGGGCTGGCTTGGATCTTACTCAAATCGACCTTGGCTTGAACTGGCGAACTAGCCGCTAAGCCTTTGAGATCGAATTTAAAGTTACGGAAAGTGTAGCGTACTTTGAAGCTAGATGGCTGTTCCTTGAATTGTTTGGCTTCAGCTACGGATAACTGCTTGATTTGTTTTAAACGAAATGAACATTGGTCATTAGGACAACGTAACACATCGAAGTTACTACGGTGGTGATGAGCTTCCAATCGATGTTGGCAGTATGGGCAACGAAGTACCACCGCTTTCTTCTTCTGCGCATCACCATTTTGGAAGCTAAAAGCGCAGATCTTACACTTAAGCTGATTACCTTTACCGTTATTAGCGTATAGATAGTCGCTTGGGGCATTACAGCGTGGGCAACGTTGGTTCTGGAACGTGATCACGGTGCCTTGTCGGCGCCGAATTGGTTTTAGATCTTTGCCGGTTTTGGTCATGTAGTCAATGATCAGTTGCTCATAATTAAGTGATTCTGGACCAATATCGGCTGCTAAAATTGGTAATTTATCGTCAACTTGAAATTGATTAAAGCGTTTATAGGTTGGTTTATCGGTGCTGGGCAAGCGCGAATGGTCAAAAATATCAATCAGCTGGGCCAACAAAAAGATGATCAATGCACGTTGGAACTTGATTATTTGGACTAAATAAGTTAATAATGGTGTAAGCACTCGGATCTCCTTCTTTCTTGGAATTCTTGTTGGTTGCACACCAAGGATAACAGAAGAATTGGTCCGGGTGTTTTTTAATTTCACTTAGATAATACAAAACCATTAGAAACAATAATTAAAACTAGACAAAATCGGGTACGTTTGACAGTACCTAAAATAAACTGGAGGTGAAATGATGTTAGCGGCTTGGGAATGGCTGAAACAATATTGGCAGTTTGTGATCATTGGTTTATTGACAGTTAGTGTGGGGCTTGTTTTATTTTTGTTATTGCGTACACCAGCACCAACACAAAAAAGTGACGATGTTTTTACTAATAGTCATTCAGCGGTACTAGCAACTGCTTCAACAGCGAGCGCAACGGCACCAACCACTACACAGACTGGCTTTGTTGACGTTAAGGGAGCAGTTAAGAAACCGGGAATTTATCAAGTTAATGATAATACACGTTTGTTTGATGTGGTGCGCTTGGCTGGGGGGTTAGCCACCGATGCCGATCAACAGCAAATTAATTTAGCTCAGCAACTCAACGATCAACAGGTTGTCTTTATTCCTAAGATTGGTGAGGAGGTGCCGCCACAATATGCTGCACCAGTGGCAACACCGGCTACAAGTGAAGCACCAGCGACTGCTACAGCAACAACTAGTACGAGTACCGGCGGGACACAAGTTAATTTAAACACTGCTACTGCAGAAGAATTGCAACAGCTAACTGGCATTGGTCAAAAGAAAGCAGAACTCATCATCCAATTTCGAACTGAGCAGGGCGGCTTTAAGCAGCCTGAAGATCTAAAAAAGGTTTCCGGCATCGGTGATAAGACCTTTGAAAGCCTGAAAGATAGCGTTACGGTCTAACCGCATCTTTGGTATACTGGAAACAAACAAAAATTAACCATAATCGTGGAGTAGAGCCATGTTTTTGATGAGTGAGGATGCGGCCATAAAAATGGTCATCGTCCGTAACACCAAAATTTTTGGTACAAAAATTAACTACAATTGTGGAGTAGAGCCATGTTTTTGATGAGTGAGGATGCGGCCATAAAAATGGTCATCGTCCGTAACACCAAAATTTTTGGTACAAAAATTAACTACAATTGTGGAGTAGAGCCATGTTTTTGATGAGCGAGGTTGCGGCCATCAAAATGGTCATCGTCCGTAACATCAAAAATTTTTGGTACAAAAATTAACTACAATTGTGGAGTAGAATGAGGTTTTAGTAATATGGATAGTGTACAAACTAAACGGATGCCGTGGGATCAGTATTTTATGACACAGGCAATATTATCGTCACTACGGAGTACTTGTCCGCGGGCTACGGTAGGCGCAGCCATCGTACGTGATCGTCGTGTGATTGCCAGTGGATATAATGGGTCAGTCTCTGGTGACGATCATTGTATTGATGTTGGCTGCTATATTGTGGACGGGCATTGCCTGCGAACCATTCATGCTGAGATGAATGCTATTTTACAGTGCGCCAAATTTGGCGCGGCGACAGAGGGTGCGGAAATTTATGTTACTCATTTTCCGTGTCTTCAATGTACTAAAATGTTGATTCAGGCCGGGATCAAAACTATTAATTATTTAAAAGATTACCATGATGATGAGTATGCTCAAGCGCTGATTAAAAAATCCGGTGTTGAATTAAATCAAATTAAACTGGATGCTGCTTATTTTGACCAATTTGACCTTAATCAATTATTTAGCCAGCGTTAAGTTAATTAATTGCGCAATAACTGGATCTTTTTAGCCGGTTTAGCGACAACACTTTCTTTTGCAGTTTTAAGTGTCCGATGGTGGGCGTGGTTATTTGTTTTGCTTATTTTCGTACGGTTGCTTTTTACCCAGCAACTTAGGTTAACTGTTTTGATAATTATTTTAGCCACGATGTTTGGTTTTTATTATCGGTACTATGAGCAATTACAACCACCATTACCTCATGGGCATACCCTGCTAGTTGAGCCGGATGATTGTACTGTGGCCGGTGATCAACTACGTTTTACTGCCCAGGTTGTTGGTACGCGACAGTTGGTTCAAGCCTATTATTATTTACCAGATCAGTCCGCACAACATTTTTGGCAGCAACAACAACACGCAGTTAAACTGACGGTTACTGGTGATTATCAGCGATTACAGCCGGCAACCAATGTAGCTGAGTTTGATTATGCGTCTTATTTAAAACAACAAAAGCGAATTTTCTATAGTTTAACAATTGACGAAGTTAAAACCGTCCAACGTTGTTCACCGACTTTTTTAACGCGACTGCACGAGTGGCGCCAACGGCTGATCATACGATCGCGTGGGTTGCCTCAGCAGTTAGGCCAATACTATCGAAGCTTGATTTTAGGCTATCAAGATGCCGCATTTAAGTCAACGGGAGCGTTATTTAAACAATTAGGCTTGATCCACTTATTTAGTTTATCGGGACTGCATGTTTATTATTTTGCCAATTTATTTCAAATGGGCTTATTGCGTCTGCGTTGGACGCGAGAACGCGTTGAGGTCTGTTTGTTAGTCTTATTACCGTTATATGCGTTATTTGCTGGGGCAACAACTAGTTTATTGCGTGCGGCGTTGTTATGTTGGTTGCACGTCTTTAATCGTCATTTTCATATTCAAGTTGCACCGTTAGACTGTTTTGCTGCAGTTGTTTTAATTAATTTAGTTTATCGGCCATACTTATTTTTTAGTTTAGGTGGGCAACTATCTTATTTACTTTCGTTTGCACTATTATTTTTACAGGGAGCGAATGAATGGCAACGGGCGTTAAAACTTAATTTATTAAGTTTACCCTTGCTGTTGTATCATGTTTACGAGTGGCATTGGTTAACGATTCTGTTAAATTTATTGATCATGCCCATATTTTCTTATGCCATTTTACCGTTAACATTATTAGGCGGTTTAACCTATAATTTCATTCCTATAGTTGGACGGCTGATTGATCGTTGTTTTGTTGGGTTACAGCTTTTTCTTAGTTGGTTTGCTCGACCTGGATTGATGTTGACGTATGGACAGTTACCAGCAATGCTAGCTAGCAGTTGCATTTTACTGTTATTTTATGCTTGGTGTTCCCCACATAAAAGGCGTTATTATGGGGTGTTAGCGACCCTTTATCTGGCTGGCTTTTGCTGGCTGCATTTTCCTCTTCAGGGTCGCGTTGTTTTCTTTGATATCGGCCAAGGTGATAGTATTTTGATTGAAACACCATTTCATCATGAAGTGACTTTGATCGATACTGGTGGAAAGCTGCATTTTGGTCAGAAAGCTTGGCAGAAAAAAGACAGTCGTACACGTGCAGAACAAGTCATTATTCCTTACCTGAAAAGCCGCGGAATCCGGCGGATAGATCACGTTTTTTTGAGCCATCAAGATACCGATCATATCGGTGATTTACCTGCTTTACTAAAGCAATTACAGATTGGATTGGTTTATTTTCCGGCGGGAATGGAATATAATCAACATTTCCAGCAAAAAATTTGGCCTTATCGTTATCAAACTAAGTGGCAGCCATTATTACGTGATAATCAGATTGCAATAAAGGATTTTCATTGTCAGGTGTTGGCACCACGTCAGCCAGGGAGTGGGACTAATGAGGATTCGCTAGTTCTACGCTTGGGTTTGAATCATAAAACGTGGTTATTTACTGGAGATCTACCAACTAGTGGTGAAGATGCTTTAGTTAAAGATACCGTATTAAAAGCTGATTATTTAAAAGCAGGTCACCATGGTAGCCGGACTTCTTCTGGCGCAGCTTTTTTAGCAGCCGTACAACCCCAAAAGGTCATTATTTCGGCTGGTCGCCATAATCGTTATGGTCACCCGCATGCCGAAACTTTGGCGCGTTTTAAAGCTGCTAATATTGCCTATAAAAATACGGCTGATGTCGGGATGATTATCTGGTCGTTTGATGATAAATGGTGGACTTTCTTACATAATTAGAGAGCCGAATGTCGTTAAATATGTTCGTACGAATAAATAATTTTGGTAGCTGATCAGCTACCGTTAATTTTGAAGTAGAAAGCGGGGCTGAGTTTAGCTATGGATGTACCCACATTGCTCAAGAATTTAAAACAACAAAAATTACAATCGATCTATTTAGTTAAGGGAACCGAAAGCTATCTGATCGATCAAGTTAAAGATCAATTTCAGGCACTGCTAACCCCTGATGAAGCCACAATGAACTTTGGTAACTATGATTTAGCAACAACGCCATTGGCTACTGCATTAGACGATGCGATGTCGGCGCCGTTCTTTGGTGATCGTCGGTTAGTCTTCATGCAAAACCCCATTTTTTTGACCGCGGAAAGTAAACAAGCCAAAATCGTCCATGATGTGGATAGTTTTTTGACTTATTTAAATGATCCTCCACAAACGACTATTCTAGTTATTTTTGCGCCCTATGATAAATTAGACGAGCGTAAAAAGGTGACTAAGACGCTGAAAAAGCACGCGACTTTAGTGGATGTGCAGCCACTATCAGAACAACAAGCACGGCAATACGTGAATGATTACTTAACTGCCCAGCAATTAACAATCGAACCAGAGGCATTACGGTTATTGATCGCGCGTACTGAGGCTAATCTTTCATTGATGATGGCCGAATTAACTAAACTGACTTTATACGCGATGCAGGATCAGCGAATCACGACAGCAGCAGTTGAACAGTTAGTGACACAAAATTTAGAACAAAATGTTTTTACGTTGGTAGATGCGGTGATGGCACGTGATGTTGCACGGGGATTAACACTATATCATCAGTTAGTTTTACAAAAAGAGGAACCGCTGAAATTAAATGCGATTTTAGTTGGACAATTTCGGTTATTGTTACAGGTAAAAATTTTACAACGTGGTGGCTATAGTCAGGGTGAGTTAGCGAAGGTGTTGCGTGTACATCCTTATCGGATCAAATTGGCGATCAATCAAGCTAAAAAATTTCCACAGATCGCATTGCGGCAAGCTTATTTAGGCTTGGTTGATTTAGAATACAAATTAAAAACTAGTCAACAGGCACCAGAACTGCTATTCCAATTGTTTATTTTGAAATTCAGTCAGGATGTTGCTTAAAAAAGGTAAATAAAAAAGCCGACGCAAATGCGTCAGCTTTTTTATTTTAATTATTTAGCCAATAATTTAGTTAAACGTGATTTGTCACGGCCAGCTTTATTAGCATGGATCAAACCTTTAGAAGCAGCCATGTCGATTGAACGAACTGCATCGCGGTACAAAGCTTCAGTGTTTTCGGCACCAGCAGCTTGGGCAGCTTCAAATTGTTTGATGGTTGTACGCATCGCACTAATTTGTGAAGTGTTTTGTGCGTTCGCTTTTTCATTTGTGCGAACACGTTTGATTGCTGATTTAATGTTAGGCATTGATGTCACCTCCGTGGTAGCAAATTACATTAATTGCATTTTTTCAACGTTGCTAATTATACAGAAGACTGGGAAAATTTGCAATACAAAGTTGTAAAGTAAAATAGCTTGACTAACTTTTGTAGGTTTAATCAGGGTTACTTTAATTTTTTAACTAAGTCGTGAAAGTTCCAATTCGAGTAATCCCTTAGTCCACCAAGCTTTACAGCCTAAAAATTAACCTTCAACTATTGCTCATGCTCAGCGTGATCAGCGCCGAAGTTTGAATCGATAAGCCATTTAAAAATTGGTCAATCAGTGTCTTGATCTGCGCAGTCATTTTTGCAGGTGATTTAGTCACCTTTAGGTTAGTCAACTCACCTAGTAACTGGCCGATTGCAGTCGCCAGATCAATGATCGGCAGTAAGGTATCCAATTGATAGAAAATATCGCCAATCGTTGGGTCGCCTGGTTGGCGCCGCTGTTGCCAAGCCAACAGATCATAGGTCATCATGGTCACAGCCATATGCGCACAAAGCCCGTCATAATCCTGGATCTGAGTCTGATCAAGGCGTAAATATTGTTTGGCGGCCTTAAAATAGTTCTCAATCTGCCAACGGCGACTATAAAGTTGAATGATCGCTGCCGGGGTCAGATTGGTTTTTGTAGTCGCTAACACCAGGTAGTCGTTGGCGCAATGGCGTTTAGCGACAAAAACTAAGCGTAACGGTAACTTTGCGGTAGCGGCCTGAACCACGCAACTATATAAATAGTCGGCTCGTGATTGACGATGCGACTGACGTAAGTACTGATAGAGCGTTTTGACGGTGTATTGGCGGCCACGATAGCGGTAATAGATCTTCTTGGTCCGTTTAAGCATGCCAATACCGATCAACTTTTGGTCGTTTAACGCCGCAAACATTTTAGGCGAGGTAAACCAACTATCGAATAGCACATATTTAGCTTTGAGCCCATTTGCCCGCGCTTGCTTGATCAGTTCTAGTGCGACCGCTGGCATTGGCCGCATCGCTTGGGCCCGCCGTTGTCCGGCTAAGGTGCGTTGATCTAAAGTTTTAGCTGGTGTGCCCACCCGATTACGTGCTTTCTGTGACGACAAAACTGCCGTCGTGACTGGCAACACGAGCTGGCCGTTACTCCAAGCCAAGGTCAAACCACGGTAACCTTTTAAGTAGCGTTGCCGATCATGATCGAAGGTGTTGGCTAAAAGCTCGGTTTGTTTCGCATTCAGTCGTGAGATCAGGGTGTCATCAATGATCAGCGCACCACTTTTGCGGGCGTCGAGCCACTGTGCTAGGCCAGTAATCACCCGTTGTGCCAATAAACAACTAAGCCGTTGCCAATTGATCCGACCGTCATTCAAGATATTGTAGACCGTGCGTTTGGTACACATGCCTGGTGCTTCTGCTCGGTAAAGTGTCCGCCGCTGGAAAATAACCTTGAGTAACCAAATCAAGATTGCAGTTAGTGAAACGTTAGAATGGCGGTGATCATTGAGCAAGCGGACCAAAGCTGGTAGGTGCGCCAAGGCACAAAATTGGGTAATTATTTTAAAACTTGATTTTTCAATTTTATTTTGCGGTATACTAGCCATAGCACAAGCACTCCTTTGTATCGTGGTTTAGACGACTCAAGTATACTTCAAGGAGCTGCTTGTGTTTAATTTTGGGCTAAAATAACTTAGTGCAATCAGGGTTTAGCTGGGTTTTGAACTTTCACGGTTTAGTTTTTAATAAAAAGTAGACCCGAATTGTCAAATCAAGTGCAACACTTGCTAAACTTCACTTATAAGTGGTCTAGGTGGTGGTCATGCGAGTAGCTGCTCAGCCATGAATTCATTGGCTGATTTATAACCAAATAGTTTACGTGGCCGTTGGTTAAGTGCCGCGGTCGCTTGCTTAATATGATCATCACTGAAACTGGTAATTGATTGACCTTTAGGGATAAATTCTCTTAGTAGCCCATTAAGCTGTTCGTTACTGCCCCGTTCTGACGGCGTATAAGGATGAGCAAAATATAGGTTGGTCCCAGTGACCTCACTCAGCGCAGAAAATTCTGCACCATTATCAAAAGTGAGTGACTTAACCACCTCAACATCAAGTTTATTCACAAACTGTTGAACTGCAGCCTTACAGGTTTCAGCCTGATAGTTGGGGATTCTGATCACGACTTCGTAGCGCGTCATTCGTTCAGTTAGGGTGAGCAGTGCCGGTTGATCGCTGGTTCGCTTGCCTTTGACTAAATCACCTTCCCAATGACCAAATTCAGAACGATCATTAGCCGCTACTGGTCGCTGTTCAATTGAAGTCCCCAAGATCTTTTTATTTTGGCGTACACGACCCGTACGGTGCTTTTGGTGACGTTTGACCTGTTGTGGTAAATCGATATTGGCGACAGCTAGTAACCCGCGATCAATGTAACGATAAACAGTGGGTGTTGCGGGGCAATATTCAGCTGGATGGTGACGTTTATAAGCACCGACAAAGCTATCTACACTGTGCACCCGGAACTTAGCTTTAAGCGCAGTGGTCAATTGGTTAAAGAATTCCGGATTATGTTCGAGTAGACTTTTGCGATGGCAATTTAAACGGCGTTGTTCGTATTGAATTTGACCGCTATCGGCAAAATAACGCTGGGTATAAACGCCATAACTGGACATTTGCGTCACGGTGCCGCGCTTGATTTCACGGCTGATCGTGCTGGGATCGCGGGCTAATCTTTTAGCAATCGCCCTGATCGAATAATGATCTTCATAAAGACTCTGGATTTGGCCACGCTCCTCACTTGATAGTTGCTTATAAGATTTTTTGATGGTATCTTTAGATTGGGTCATGAAGTCCGTCCTAACTTATTGGTTTTGTCACTTATAAGTTTAAGGCTTCATGGCCTTTTTGGTCTAGTTATTTTGGTGTTGCACTTACATTGTAAATCCGGCAATAAAAAGTAGAATCAATTTTGGCGCTAATTTGGCTTGCAATTTAAATTAGTTTCTAGTAAAGTAGACAACGTGCTTAGCACGAACCCAGCACTTGGTTTAACGAATCACCAACGTTTTACTCAGTTATGGGCATTTTATATATAGTGAAAGGTGTGGAAAAACATGGCAATTTCCCAAGAACGTAAAAACGAAATCATCACCAAATTTGCTCGTCATGAAGGCGACACAGGTTCGACAGAAGTACAAATCGCTGTCTTAACTGAAGAAATCAACACATTGAACGAACATATCCGGGTTCATAAGAAGGATTATCATTCTTACCGTGGTTTGATGAAAAAAATCGGTCATCGTCGTAACTTGTTAGCTTACTTGCGTAAGTCTGACATCCAACGTTACCGTGACTTGATCCAAAGCTTAGGCTTACGTCGTTAAGCTTTTATAGGAAGATGCAGCAGGGGTTATACCTTGTTGCATCTTTTTTATTTGTTGTAAAAACAATCCTGCAAGTGGTGGGGATAATGTCGTGACCGTTTTTTTGTGGTATCATAGAATAAAATTATTCTTAAAGACTAGAACGATTTAATAAGCATTGGTTACAGTTAGTTTTCTAAAATTTTTGATGAAAACTAATGATTCGGGGAGGATTTTATGGATTCGTTAAAAGATGTTTCATTGATCACAGCAATGGTTACCCCATTTGATGACACGGGTGCTGTGAGTTTTGATCGATTAGCTGTTTTGATCGAACATTTATTAAATACAGGGACACAAGCGATTTTAGTTGGTGGCACAACGGGCGAAGGACCAACTTTATCGATCACAGAAAAATTGGCTTTATTCAAGGAAACTGTTCGTTTAGTTGCTGGACGCGTGCCGATCATTGCAAATACGGGGAGCAATAATACGGCGGCTACAATTGAGTTTACGCAGCAAACCGCAGCAATCGCTGGTATCGACGCAGCATTGATTGTCGTTCCTTACTATAATAAGCCTAACCAAGCTGGTTTATTGGCGCATTTCCAAGCAGTTAGTGAGCAGGGCGGCTTACCAATCTTGATTTATAACATTCCGTCGCGTACCGGGGTTGCAATGTCGGTTGCCACGGCGCTACAGCTTTCTTTACTACCTAATGTGATCGGAATCAAAGATTGTACGGGGATCACTAATTTAGCCGCGCTAGTTGAAGGTACACAGGATCATGACTTTTATGTCTATACTGGTGAAGATGAATATGCTTTTGCCGCTAAGACACTAGGTGCACAGGGCGTGATCTCAGTTAGCAGTCATCTTTTTGGTGCAGAACTAAGCCAAATGTTTGCGGATCTTGCTGACAACAAAATCGGTGCAGCGGCAGCGATTATGCGGCAGCTAATCCCTAAGGGGCAGCAGTTATTTGCGCAACCTTCACCAGGTCCAGTCAAAGTTGCGTTGGCCCACGCTGGTATCCCTGTCGGCGGTGTTCGTTTACCGTTAGTGTTACCAAACAAAGTCGAACAAGAACGCTTATTAAATATTTTAGATCTTTAAGAAAACGAGGTGAAGTAATTGAGTAGTCATGTAAAAATCATGCCTTTAGGCGGCGTGCGTGAAAATGGTAAAAATATGTACGTTGTCGAAGTCGATGATGAAATTTATATCTTGGATTGCGGCTTGATGTACCCAGAAAATGAATTACTGGGGATCGATGTCGTTATTCCTGATTTCTCTTACTTAGAAGAGAATATTGATCGAGTTGTGGGGATCTTCTTGACCCACGGCCATGCGGATGCAATTGGTGCTTTACCATATTTCATCAAGCAGCATTCAGTACCTGTTTTTGGTTCTGAACTAACGATTGCTTTGGCTAAATTAAACGTTAAGGCCGACAAGCAAACTAGAAACTTTAAAGATTTTCATGTGATCGATAAAGATACCAAAATTGATTTTGAACGGGCAACGGTATCGTTCTTCAAGACGACACATTCTATTCCTGATTCTTTGGGAATTGTGATCGAAACCAATGCCGGCAGCGTAGTTTATACCGGTGATTTCAAATTTGATCAGTCAGCTACTCCAGAATATCAAAGTGACTTTGCGCGCTTAGCAGAAATCGGGCAGGGCAACGTCCTTGCACTATTAAGTGATTCTGCTAACGCCGAATCCCCTTACGAAATGGCTAGCGAACGCGATATTGCCGCTAATATTCTGGATACTTTCCAGTACCATAATGGACGGATCATTGCGGCGGCAGTGGCTTCCAATATTGCACGTATTCAGCAAGTGATTAATGCTGCTGCCAAGTCAGGGCGCAAAGTTGTTTTAACTGGGCGTGATCTAGAAAAGATCGTGCGGACGGCAATGCGCTTGAAACGGCTCAATTTGCCAAGTCCTGATATTTTGGTACCAACTAAGGATCTGCATAAGTTGGCACCAGAAAAGACAGTTATTCTAGAAACTGGCAAAATGGGTGAACCAATCAAAGCGTTGCAACGAATGGCAACAAATCGTCACCGGTTGATTCGTATCAAGGAAGGCGATCTTGTCTTTATTACGACAACGCCATCACACGCAATGGAAACCACAGTGGCTAAGACTAAAGATATGATCTATCGTGCTGGCGGCAAAGTTAAGTCGATCAGTGACGAGATTCATGTTTCCGGTCACGGTAATAAAAATAACCTTCAATTGATGATCAATTTGATCAAGCCAACTTATTTGGTGCCAGTTCAAGGTGAGTATCGGCTATTAGCTGCACATGCTAGTATTGCACATGAGACGGGGATTCCGTTTGAAAATATTTTCATCACCAGTAAAGGCGACGTCCTTGATTATCAAAAAGGGCAGATGCATTTAGCCAATCAAATCGATGTTGGTAATACGATGATCGATGGTATTGGTGTCGGTGATATTGGTAATATTGTGTTGCGTGATCGTAAAGTATTATCAGAAGATGGTATTTTTGTTGCGGTGATCACGATCAACCGGAAGAAACGGACCATCGTGTCCCATCCGAAAATCACGACCCGCGGTTTTGTTTATATTAAAACTAGCCGTGATCTCATTCATGAAAGTGCTAATCTAGTGACCAAAACGGTTCAAGATAATTTAGATAATAAAGAATTTGATTGGGGCCATTTGAAACAAGATATCCGTGAAGCGCTTAGTGGCTATTTATTTGAACAAACCAAACGACGGCCAGTGATTTTACCAGTGATCATGGAAGTCAATCAGAATCGGCGCCATACCGCTAATACGACAACAACTAAAGCATAAACTTATGGGACAAGGGATGGTGAATCAGCCACCTTTGTCCCATCTTGTTTAGCGCCATGTTTCTGGTGGCCAAATTGTGCCGCAAAATTAGAATCGGCGTTCATTTTTGGCCTATTATGCAACCATGTATGAAGCAGCAAGGAGGCTTATTGATGGGTGAACCGATCCCGTTTCCGCAAAATTTTCAACGTTTTGTTCAGCTAGGCTGTGAAGCTAGTCAAAAGCAACAGTGGACTGAGGCAATCGATTATTTACAAGCAGCTTACGAATTGAAGCAAACTTTTGCCGTTAATGTGTTATTGGTTACGGCGTTATTAGCGGATGAACAATATCAGCAAGCAGCAACACTAGCACAGGAGCAAGCGTCCGCGTATTTAGATTCACAAGATGCTGGTCGTTTATATTTGACCGTATTGTGCAAGATACATGATTTTATTGGAATCCGTAAACTTTGCCATCTGCAACCCGGCAAGCAGACGCCAACTTTTTGGACGCAACAATTAACATTGGTGAAACAGGCTGAAAAACTGTATCGGCAACAAGCAACGCAACAGATCAAAGAACTACAAAAGGCGTTATATCAATTAAGTGCGGTACCGATTTACGAACAGTTGAATTTAGCAAAGCGCGCACAGCAATTACCGCAAACTGAATTTGTGCTTGCTAGTCGGCGGTTATTAACCGATTTATATGTGCATCCATTACTGCGGGCTAATTTTTTAGATGAGTTACGGCAGTTAGGTATTAATACTGCAGTTGAGTATTTATGGTTGGACGAAACAATTAAAACGGTGGTGCCGGCAGAGTTGAAGGCAATCACAGAAGTCGCCAGCATTCAAGCTTTACAAAAGCAGTTGTTTACGCAGTTAGCGGCTGATCCAGTTTTGACACAAACCATTAGTGGTGAATTAGCTTTACATGCAGCTTATCTTTATCCTTGTGCCGATCAGGTGATCACGCAACCAAAAGTTTGGGCAGCCGTTTATCTAACCACTTATGCGGGTAAAAAAAATAATTTAGCGGCTTTTGCGACTGCTGAAATTACCGCAGTTCAGGACTGGCAACAGCGATTTAATCGATTAACTCAGCGTTTAAGCGAGTAAAATTCGCAGGTTTATGAAAAAATGCTGAAAAATATGAAATTATTAGGCAAAGGTGTTTACAAAGTTGGTAGAAGCCTATATAATATCTAAATGGATTCTTCCTTGTGCGAAGGCAAGCTAGACTTGGCTTTTAACAGTGGAAGTTGTATAATAAATAGTAAAGGATTATCGGCATTAACATTTTTGATGGCGAACTATTCTTGCGAAAATACAGGAGGTTTCATTAATGGCAAAAGAACATTATGAAAGAACAAAACCCCATGTTAATATCGGTACTATCGGCCATATTGATCACGGGAAAACTACTACAACGGCAGCAATTTCAAAGATTTTAGCTGACAAAGGCTTATCTAAGATGACTGACTTCGCTGCAATTGATTCAGCTCCAGAAGAACGTGAACGTGGTATTACGATCAATACTGCCCACGTTGAATACGAAACTGAAAAGCGCCATTATGCTCATATCGATGCTCCAGGACATGCTGATTACATCAAAAACATGATCACTGGTGCCGCTCAAATGGACGGTGCAATTTTAGTTGTTGCCGCAACTGATGGCCCAATGCCACAAACTCGCGAACATATCTTGTTAGCTCGCCAGGTTGGTGTTGAATACATCGTTGTATTCTTGAACAAGACTGACTTAGTTGACGATCCTGAATTGATCGACTTAGTTGAAATGGAAACACGTGAATTATTATCAGAATACGATTATCCTGGTGATGATATTCCATTTATCCGCGGTTCTGCGTTGAAGGCTCTTGAAGGCGACAAAGAAGAAGAAGCTCATATCATGGAATTAATGGATGCTGTCGATGAATATATCCCAACTCCAGAACGTAACAACGACTTACCATTCTTGATGCCTGTTGAAGATGTATTTACGATCACTGGTCGTGGTACTGTTGCTTCAGGTCGTATCGATCGTGGTATGGTTAAGATCGGTGACGAAGTTGAAATTCTTGGTTTACACCCAGAAGCTGTTAAATCAACTGTTACTGGTTTGGAAATGTTCCGTAAGACTTTGGACTTTGGTGAAGCCGGCGATAACGTTGGTGTCTTACTTCGTGGTATCAACCGCGACCAAGTTGAACGTGGTCAAGTTTTGGCTAAGCCAGGTTCGATCAAAGTTCATGACAAGTTTAAAGGTCAAGTTTATATCTTGAGCAAGGACGAAGGTGGCCGTCATACACCATTCTTCTCCAACTATCGTCCTCAGTTCTACTTCCATACAACTGACGTTACTGGTGTTATCCAATTACCAGAAAACGTTGAAATGGTTATGCCAGGCGATAACGTTGAATTCTCAGTTGATTTGATCGAACCAGTTGCGATCGAAAAAGGGACTAAGTTTACGGTTCGTGAAGGCGGCCGTACTGTCGGTGCCGGTGTCGTAACCGAAATCGACGAATAAGCTTAGCTTATGTTTAACTCGGAGCTTGTCTCCGAGTTTTTTTTATTATCAATAAGCTAATACAAGTCAGTTAAATCAGGCAATTAGACTTAAAAGCGTAATTAGCGCGGTTTTTTAGTGAGAATGATTTACAAGACCGTTAAACTACGTTAGAATAACAAAGTATGCAATTTATTAATTATGAAAAATTATGATTCCGGAGGGAAAGTAATGGCAGCAAAATGGGAAAAAAAAGGCGCCACTGATGGTGAATTAACCTTTGAAATTGAACAATCTAAAATTAAAGAAGGTTTAGATCAAGCATTTGCCCGCGTTAAAAAGAATCTTAACGTACCAGGCTTCCGTAAAGGTAAAGTCTCACGGCAAGTATTTAACTCAATGTACGGGGAAGCTGCATTGTACGAAGATGCATTAAACATTCTTCTTCCAGATGCTTATCAAAAAGCCATTGAAGAAACAAAAATCGAACCAGTTGATCAACCACATATTGACGTTGACAGCATGGAAAAAGATCAACCTTGGGTGATCGTTGCTAAAGTAACGGTTAAACCAGAAGTGACACTTGGCGAATACAAAGGTATGAAAGTACCTGAACAAGATCGTACAGTCACTGACGAAGACGTTGATGCTGATATCGAAAGCAAACGCCAACAACAAGCTGAATTAGTGCTTAAAGAAGACGGTGCAGCTGAATCTGGTGATACAGTTGTTATCGATTATAAAGGTACTGTTGACGGTGAAGCCTTTGAAGGCGGCACAGCTGATAATTACTCACTTGTTTTAGGCTCTAACTCATTCATCCCTGGCTTTGAAGATCAATTGATTGGTCATAAAGCTGATGAAGATGTTGACGTTAAGGTTACTTTCCCAGAAGACTATCAAGCTAAAGATCTAGCTGGTAAAGATGCAGTCTTTGCAACTAAGATCCATGAAGTTAAGTCGAAGGAATTACCTGAACTTGATGATGAATTCGCTAAAGACGTTGACGAAAACGTTGATACATTAGCTGAATTAAAAGATAAGGTTCGTAAAGACTTGCAACAAAGCAAGGACGATGCGGCAACAGAAGCTATCCAAGACGCTGCGATCCAAGCTGCAGTTGAAAATGCGACTGTTCAAGACATCCCACAAGCCATGATCGATGAAGAAGTTCAACGTCAAATGGACCAATACTTAGGCAACATGCAACGCCAAGGTATCGATCCTAAGATGTACTATCAATTGACTGGAACATCTGAAGACGATTTACGTAAGCAATTTGCTGGCGATGCTGAAACTCGTGTTAAAACGAACTTAGTATTAGAAGCAGTTGTTGCAGCTGAAGATATCAAACCTTCTGCTGATGAAATCGAAAAAGAAGTTAAAGATTTAGCTGACGAATACGGTATGGAAGTTAAAGCCGTTCGTAATGCTTTAACTGATGATATGTTGAGTCATGATATCGCCGTTAAGAAAGCAATTGAAATCATTGCTGATGCTGCAGTTGAATCAGCTGACGTTAAGCCAGCTAAAGAAGAAGCTGCTGATGCTGACGACGCTAAATAATTAGCTTTACTTTAAAATTGCGGTGTAAGAGTCATATACTTTTAGAGCTAGCGAACTGACACACGCTGATCAGTGTATGTCATTGCTACCTGAAAGGCTGACCCTTGCGCCGCTTTTTTGTCTAGTAAACTGAGGCTGTTCATATTTGTCAGTGAGGTTCTAGAATCAGTTTGCTTTACCTTCGAGTGTGGATATGCTAAAGTTTTCACTGTTCAAAGAAATTGGCATATCCGTTGGCAAGTGATTGTTTTTACGGTAAGATTGAACTAAGAAATTAATAGGGGTTGATATATGTGTTCGACAATACGGAAACGGATGGCCCTGTCAACTGCTCATTTTGCGGGAAGTCACAAGATCAAGTGAAGAAGATTGTCGCTGGACCGGGTGTCTACATCTGTAATGAATGCATTGACTTATGCAAAGAGATCATCGATGAAGAATTCCAAGATGAAGCATACAATGATCTACTTGAAGTACCGAAACCAGTTGAAATTTTAAATATTTTAAACCAGTACGTCATTGGGCAGGATGAAGCTAAACGTGCTTTGTCAGTTGCTGTTTATAACCATTACAAGCGGGTTAACCAAATGGAAGTTCAAAGTGATAATGATACTGAATTACAAAAGAGTAACATTTCTTTGATCGGACCAACTGGTTCAGGTAAAACCTTCTTGGCTCAAACATTGGCGCGTATCTTAAACGTTCCATTTGCAATTGCTGATGCAACTACTTTAACTGAAGCCGGCTACGTTGGTGAAGACGTTGAAAATATTCTCTTGAAGCTATTACAAAACGCGGATTATGATGTAGAAAAAGCCCAAAAAGGGATCATCTACATTGATGAAATCGATAAAATCGCTAAGAAGAGCGAAAATGTTTCAATCACGCGTGATGTTTCTGGCGAAGGGGTCCAACAAGCGTTATTGAAGATCTTGGAAGGCACGATTGCTAACGTTCCGCCGCAGGGTGGTCGTAAGCATCCACAACAAGAGTTTATTCAGATCGATACAACGAATATTCTCTTCATCGTTGGTGGGGCTTTTGATGGGATCGAAAACATTGTTAAGGAACGGTTAGGTGACAAGGTCATCGGCTTTAGTGGTCACGATGCCAAAGGCGTTGATGAATCAAAGAGTTTGATGCAACAAGTTATCCCCGAAGACTTAATGAAATTTGGCTTGATTCCTGAATTTATCGGCCGAATTCCGATCATGGCAGCATTAGAGAAATTGACCGAGGATGATTTGGTGCGGATCTTAACTGAACCAAAGAATGCTTTAGTCAAGCAGTATACGAAGTTGTTAGGTCTAGATGACGTCAAGCTTGAATTTGAGCCAGGTGCCCTTCACGCAATCGCACATGAGGCGATTGAACGGAATACTGGTGCCCGTGGCTTACGTTCGATCATTGAAGAAGTCATGATGGACATTATGTTTGATCTACCAAGTCGTGACGACGTTGCTAAGGCAATCATTACCGAAGATACTGTCGACGGTACTGGTAAGCCTAAGCTGGTCTTAGCGGATGATCAAAAAGCATCCTAAACTGATCTAAAAAAGAAACGATTCACTTGTTGAATCGTTTCTTTTTTTGCAGGTAGGTATGCTAAAATAGTAAGCAGTGATTCAGAACTATAGTTGTGGAGGAAAAATAAATGCAGATTCAGGATGTGGAATTGGTGATCAGCGCCGTAGCACCAATGCAGTATCCCACCGACGGTTTACCAGAAATCGCACTGACGGGCCGCTCCAACGTTGGTAAATCATCAATGATCAATAAGTTGATCCAACGTAAAAAAATGGCACGAACGTCAAGTACCCCTGGTAAAACACAAACTTTAAACTTTTATAAGCTGAATGATGCTTTTTATTTTGTAGATGTCCCTGGTTATGGTTATGCCAAGGTTTCAAAAAAAGACCGCGAAAGCTTTAGCCAGATGATCGAAACTTACTTGCAGGAGCGCGATAATTTGCGTGGTGTGATTTCGTTGATCGATGTGCGTCATGAACCGACTAAGGATGATCTGGCGATGTACAAGTACCTACAGTTCTTCGGTGTACCAGTGTTGGTCGTGGCAACTAAAGGCGATAAAGTACCGCGTGGTAAATGGAATCAGCGGGAAAGTAAGCTTAAGAAGGCACTCGAACTCAATCAAACTGATGACTTAGTTGTGTTCTCCAGTACGACTGGGATCGGTGGCGACCAAATCTGGCAGTGGGTCGAAGAACACTTGGCAGATTAAATTATTTTTAGAAAGTAGGGGCGCGTGTGGAATTTAATGATTATCAAAAATTAGCCAATCGGACTTTATTAGGCAATGAGCAGGTTTTAACTAATTGTGCGCTAGGCTTAGCTAGTGAAAGTGGCGAGGTCATTGATTTGATCAAAAAATACACGTTTAACGGGGAAGACTTGAAACGTGATGAATTAGTCAAGGAAATGGGTGACGTGCTCTGGTACTTGTCTCAAGTGGCTGAGTGGGCCAATATTCCCTTTGAAGAGGTCGCACAACAAAATATTACGACCTTAAATACGCGTTACGGTAAACAGATCGATGCGCAGAAGCAATAAAAAATACGACGCCCAATTATTGGGGGTCGTATTTTTTAGATTTATTTTTCGATCCAGCCGCCATCAATCGGAACGACACTACCGTGAATGTAGTCAGCGGCAGGGCTAGCTAGAAACAAGCTTAAAGCGGCGACTTCTTCGGGTTGCGCCCATCGTTGGGCTGGTGTTGCGGCCGCCACTTGGCGCGCCATTTTGGCATCATCTTGGAAGTCGGCTGCGTTCATTGGTGTATCGATCGCGCCAGGGGCGATACAATTAGCACGGATGCCCTTGGCGGCATAATCATAATCGATTTGTTTGGTCAGACCAATCACACCATGTTTAGCCGTCGTGTAAGCCACGCCGCCACCACCAGCGACTAAGCCAGCGATCGAAGCCATATTGATGATCACACCATGTTTTTGGGCCAACATTTGCGGTAATAACGCTTGAGCAAACAAAAATTGACTGGTGAGATTAGTAGCTAAAATGTTTTGCCAACTAGCTAATGTGGTCGCTAATAGTGGGGCGTAGGCGTCCAAAACGCCAGCAGTATTCAGCAGCAAGTCGATATGATCTAATTGTTCCAGCGCATGACTAACACTGGCTTGGATCGCTGCGGCATCGCGAACATCTACTTGCTCAAAAAAGAATTGCTGCGGGTATTGTTGCGTCAGTTGTTCAATCGAAGCATTGCTTTGGCGATCAATACCGAAGACAAGGACACCTTGAGCTAAAAAAGCCGTTGCTTGGGCATGACCGATACCAGAAGCCACACCAGTGATCAAAGCGTGCTGGTGAGCTAATTCGGGATAGGTTGCCATTATTCGACCACTTGCCAGTCGGTGGCGAGTAGGTCGCAGCTAGTTGGTTGAAACATTGACAAGCTAGGTACTTCGTCGGTTTTGATCAAAAAGTAAGGATTGATTGCTTCACCATGATAAGTTGCATCGTTAACTAGAAAGATGTACTGTTCACTACCTTCCCAGCCACTACGAATGACTTTTTTGCCAGCTGCTAATAAGGGTAAAACTTCATTAAAAGACATATTAAATCCCTCCTATTTTACAATTAAGATTAGGCGTTAGCGAATTACGCTAACTTGTAAACGCGACCCGGAAATTAGGCGGTTAGGTCGATCCGCTTAACTAAAATATAAAATAAAATTGCGCCGATGATTAACGAGATCAATTCACCGAAAGCGACGCTAAAGTAAGTTGGCCAAAAAGGGGCTTTGCTGACGAGGTGTAACTCTAAGGCGACGCTCCACATCGCGATGGTACAAATAATTGTACTAGTGGTTAATTTAGCCGCGACACTTTTTAAGCGCCGACTAAGATAGTAGCTAACGGTCGTCATGACCAGTGTGCCTAAAGTCCCAAAGATGATATCGATGATCCCCAAGGGTGAAAATAAATTGACGATCGCGCAGCCAATGGTTAACGCCCAGATGTAGCGTTTGTTAAAAATAGCCAAATGATTCAGCATTTCCGAAAAACGTAGCTGAGTCGCGCCAAAGCTCCATGGTGCCACCAACATGGTGATTGCAATATAAAGCGCGGCGATCACGCCAATCTTAGTCAGTGAACTGGTTTTGATCCTAGTTTTTTCCATTATAAATAGCCTCCTAGTTTTTTTCGGTGGGATGGTCACGAACCACCACTGACAAATTGTCAGACTTGCAGCATTAAGTATAACAAACTCAGCCGCTATGGGGAAATTTTGCCAGAAAAAAACTCAAGTCAGCGCTGACTTGAGTTGAGTTGGTTTTATTTTTTTGATGCGTCTTTTTTTGTGACTTTAGCTTCTTTAGGTTTTTTTGCAACTGGTTTTTCAACAGGCTTTTTTGGATCCAAGGCGAATTTATCGAATAATTCGTTTAGCGTGTTGTCTTGTTTCATGGTAAGTCCCATTGCCATCATCCTTTCTTTACTTGGTACCTATTTTAGCAGAAAAGTGGCAACTTTGCTCAGATAAGTGTTAGCCTTTTTCCAGCTTAAGCAAAACCTAAAGTTATTGCGCTTTTGTTTAAGTTTAGGCGTTAATTATTTATTTGAGCAGGTTATTTTTTTGCTTATAGTAAGCGCTTTTTGTATATTGGTAGCAATGCCTGCATATTTGTTTAACTTAACCGGTTAATGACGAATTTAGCTTACCATAGGTTTTTGTACGCTACTTTTAGTTTGATCGAGTGCTTTTTAATTGAATAGTCGATTGAATTTATGCATAAATGTAATTATTTATCGAAAATACTTGCATAAAAAATCATTAGCAGGTATAATCGACCTATTGAATATCAAGTGTGAGTTTTTTAGCGGTCAGTATGTTGGGGTACCGCGAAAAATTTCGCAAAAATGTAGATTAGATAGGTAGGCAAGCACATGAAGAAAATAATGAGCTGGTTAATGTTAGTCGTCACAGTTAGTGTGGCGTTGCTCGGCGGATTTGCGCAACCGTCACATGCCGCAACGGCGACGACGGATGATTCGTTGGCACGGGTTAAGGAAAAAGGGACGTTGGTCATGGGGACAAGTCCTGACTATCCACCGTATGAATTCTTAGTCAATCGTGGCGGTAAAGATTGTGTTGTCGGGATGGACGTGGATATCGCTAAGAAAATCGCCAAAGATTTAGGCGTTAAATTAGTGATCAAACAAATGGATTTTGATTCTTTATTGGTCGCTTTGGAAACCAATAAGGTCGATATGGTTATTTCCGGGATGTCACCAACGCCGGCACGGCAAAAGAGTGTTGATTTTTCCAAGGTCTACTATAAAGGTGGCCAATCGATCATCATTAATAAGGCGGATAAAGGGTTATACAAGAATAAAGATTCTTTCCGCAACAAAGCCGTTGGCGCACAGACTGGGAGTATCCAGTATAATTTAGGTAAGAAACAAATCAAAGGTTCGACGGTCAAAGGCTTGGCTAAAATCAGCGATTTAATTTTGGCGTTGAAGAGTCATAAAGTCGAAGGTGTGATCATGGAAGAACCGTCGGCTCAAGCTTATGTGGATAATGATCCTGATTTAGCAATGATCGATGGTAAATTCAGTCTTGGTAGCGGTGAAAATAACACGGCGATTGGCTTTAAGAAGGGGTCAACTTCATTAGTCAATGCCGTCAATAAGTCGGTTGACGAGATCAATCAAAAGAACTTAACGAAGACTTATTTGAAGCATGCTGGGACGTTTATGAAGACCAACACGAAGAACACTAGCATGTGGCATTACGCAGGTTACTTCGTAAAAGGGGTCGAGTATACTTTACTGATCACCGTTGTCAGTGTCTTCTTTGGTATTTTACTTGGGATTCTCTTCGCTTTGATGCGTTTGAGCAAGATGAAGTTGATCCATGGTTTAGGGGTTGCCTACATCGAATTCGTTCGGGGCACACCGTTGATGATTCAAGTAATGTTCGTTTACTTTGGCATTGGTTTGTTTATCAATATTCCGGCGTTGATCGCTGGTATCATTGCCGTTTCTTTGAACTCTGCTGCCTACGTCGCGGAAATCATTCGTGGCGGGATCAATTCAGTGGCTAAGGGTCAAACCGAGGCGGCACGGAGCTTAGGCTTGAGCCGGCAACAAACTTTCCAAAGCGTCGTTTTCCCACAAGCTTTGAAGAACATTTGGCCAGCATTGGGTAATGAATTTGTTTCCTTGATTAAGGAAAGTTCGATCGTGTCGATCATTGGGGTTACCGATTTGATCTATCAATTAAAAGCTGTGCAGACCGCGACTTATAAAGGGGTTATCCCGATCGTAGTTGCGATGATCATCTATTTCGTTCTAACCTTTAGTTTGTCGAAAGTATTGAACCACTATGAGAGGAAGATGAAGCACGATGCCTGAAGAAATGATTGCGATTGAAAATATCAATAAAAAATTTGGCGACACCGAAGTTTTAAAAGATTTAAACGGTAAGGTTGAAAAAGGCCAAGTGATCTGTGTCATCGGCCCATCTGGTGGCGGTAAAAGTACGTTCTTACGCTGCTTAAATATGTTGGAACAACCAACTAGTGGTAAAATTTTGTTCGAAAATTCTGATTTAACTTCATTAAATGAAGGCCAGATCAACCAATTACGGGAGAAAATGGGGATGGTGTTCCAGAGCTTCAATCTATTCTCCAATATGACTGTCGTGGAAAATGTTAAGTTGGCCCCAGTTAAAGTTAAAAAAATGACTGACGCTGACGCCCAGAAATTAGCGATTAAGCTATTGGATCAAGTCGGTTTGGCTGATAAAGCGGACAATTATCCGGCTAGTTTATCCGGTGGACAGCAGCAGCGGGTGGCGATTGCCCGGGCGTTGGCAATGAACCCAGATGTGATGTTGTTTGACGAACCAACCTCTGCGCTTGATCCAGAAATGGTCGGCGAAGTGTTGAAAGTTATGCAGGATTTAGCTAACCAAGGCATGACCATGGTCGTGGTCACTCATGAAATGGGCTTCGCTAAAAACGTCGCCGATGAAGTGTGGTTCATGGATGGCGGTGTCTTTGCTGAAAAAGGGACACCAGAACAAATTTTCGAACACCCACAAAATGAACGGACCCAAGATTTCTTGGCAAAAATTCTAGAAGCATAATAACAAAAGCTGGCTGCGGCCAGCTTTTTGCGTTGTCTTAAGCTAGACGCTTGCTTTTCCGGCCGGACGCGTTAAAATATAACAGCGAACATGTGTACGTTGATTAATTTTTGCTTATTTAAGAAAGGTTGTTTGGTGTGGCAACAGAACATATAGAACACAAACTAGCTCTACTGCCGCCGCTGCCGGGCTGTTATTTGATGAAAAATCGCGACGGCAAGATTATTTATGTCGGCAAGGCTAAAAATTTAAAAAACCGGGTCCGTTCTTACTTTAAGAGCAGTCATGAAGGCAAAACGGCGCGGTTAGTCTCTGAGATCCGTGATTTTGAAACGATTATTACTTCAACCGATAAAGAAGCTTTTTTGTTGGAAATCACGCTGATTCAAAAGCACCAGCCACATTTTAATATCAAGTTAAAAAAGGGCACCGGCTACCCATATATTAAGATCACTAACGAACGTGATCTCCGCATGCTGATCACGGGTGACGTTAAAAAAGACGGCGGCTACTATTTTGGCCCGTACCCCAACGTTTATGCTGCTGAGGAGACACTACATTTTTTACAAAAAGTATACCCGCTGCGGCGTTGTAATGGGCGGCAGAAACGGCCTTGCTTGTATTATCATATGGGCCAATGTTTAGGCGCGTGCTTCCGCGAGGTGCCCAAAAGTGAGTATGACGCGCAGATCCGTAAGATCAAGCGCTTTTTAAATGGGCAAGTGAGTGATGTTAAGCGGGAGTTACGGGAAAAAATGCAGGCTGCCGCCGCTGATCTACATTTTGAACGTGCCGCCGAATTACGCGACCAATTACGCTATATTGAGGCCACCGTTGAAAAACAAAAGATCATCTCTAATGACCATACGCCACGGGATATCTTTGGCTATTATATGGATAAAGGCTGGTTGTCGGTGCAGATCTTCTTTATCCGCCAAGCCCGGCTGATCAAGCGGGAAAAGCGGCTATTTCCGTGTGTTAATACGCCAGAAGAAGAGTTGGAAAGTTTTATTCTCCAATTCTATAAGCGCAAAAATAACGTGTTGCCGCGGGAGATCCTAGTTCCCAAAGGCGTCAACCAAAAAGTGTTAGCCGATATTTTGCAAGTGCCGATCCGCACGCCGCAACGTGGTGAAAAACGGGCATTGATGCTGATGGCGAATAAAAATAGCCGTTTGGTTTTAGAAGAAAAATTCCGGTTAATGGAATTGGATAATTCGCATACGGTTGGCGCGGTGCAGGAATTAGTTGATGCGTTGCAGATCACATCCGCCCACCGAATCGAAGCGTTTGATCATTCCAATATTCAAGGAACGGACCCAGTTTCGGCGATGGTTTGCTATATCGATGGGGAGCCCGCCAAAAATGAATATCGGAAATATAAAATTAAAGCCGGCGATGGCGCTAATGAAGCGGCTAACACTCAAGAAGTTATCCGCCGCCGTTATATTCGGTTGTTGAAGGAAGAACAGCCGCTGCCTGACTTGATTTTAATGGATGGTGGCGAGATTCAGGTGCACGCGGCTAAGGAAGTTTTGGAAGACGAATTAGGACTAAACATTCCCGTTGCCGGGATGGTCAAGAATAATCACCATAAGACTGCTGACTTAATGTATGGTCCAGATTATAAAAAGCTTGATCTTGATCCAAAAAGCGAAGGCTTCTATTTACTGCAACGCATCCAAGATGAAGTCCATCGCTTTGCAATTACCTTCCACCGCCAATTACGGGGCAAGCATTCCTTGAGTTCACAGCTTGATCAAATTCCCGGCGTTGGTCCAAAAACACGAACAAAATTACTACGTCATTTTGGTTCATTAAATAAATTAAAGAATGCAACTATCCCTGAATTACGTGAAATCGGTGTTTCAAAAACGGTTGCGCAAACGATTAAATTGTCATTAAAATAGAGAATGAATTAGGTCCAATCACATTTGTGGTTGGGCCTTTTGTTATTTTAGCGGTCTTTAATGATAAGGCGTATTTTATCACGATCATAGATTAAAGCTGTGTGTCAAACACGAACAATTATAATAAAAATATTAAAAATATACGTTTATAGTATTGACGAATGATTATGGATGCTTGTATACTCAATGTACGGTTTATAAAGGTTGATGTATTCACCTTAATTATGGAATTGTGAAATAGGGAGGTCATTTTTGTGAAGCAAGTTGCGATCGTGATGGGTTCAGTTTCAGATTGGCCGACAATGCAGGCGTCCGCCACTATTTTAAATGAGTTGCAGATTCCGTTTAGTAAGCACGTGATTTCGGCACATCGTATGCCGGCACAGCTGCAAGACTTCGGTCAGCAGGCGGTGACCCGGGGCATCGATATAATCATCGCTGGTGCTGGTGGTGCCGCACATTTACCGGGGATGCTGGCGGCGAATACCGTGCGGCCGGTGATCGGTGTCCCGATTGAAAGTCATGCGCTGCACGGGCTGGATTCCTTATTGTCGATCGTGCAAATGCCTGCCGGTGTGCCGGTGGCAACGATGGCGATCGGCGTGGCTGGCGCTAAAAATGCGGCGTTGCAGGCGGCTAGCATGCTGGCGTTGCAAGATGATCAGTTGCAACAGCGGCTACTAGATTACCGAGCGGCGCAGACCCAAAAGGCGATTGAAAGTGAGGCGCAACTTGATTAAGCAATTATTACCACCGGCCACGATCGGTATTGTCGGCGGCGGTCAATTAGGGCAGATGATGACGTTAGCCGCCAAGAGCATGGGTTACAAAGTTGGTGTGCTCGACCCAACCCCGGATTGTCCTGCGGCTCAGGTGGCTGATTTTCAAATCACTGCCGACTATCGTGATCAACCAGCCATGCTGGCGTTAGCCAAACGGGCTGATGTGTTAACTTATGAATTTGAAAATGTTGATCTGGCTAGTTTAAAGGCCGCTAAGCAATATGCTGAATTGCCACAGGGGACGCATTTGTTGGCGATCACCCGCAATCGACTGACGGAGAAAAACTTTCTTAAATCGCTGGGGGTGCCGGTGACTGAGTTTGCAGCGGTGACGACACCAACTGAATTAAAGGCAGCTTGTCAAACCGTGGGCGTGCCCAGTATTTTGAAAACTGCTACCGGTGGTTACGACGGTCATGGGCAGCATGACGTGAATACGCTGGCCAATTTGGCGACTGATCTCTTGCCAGGAGAGTGTATTCTAGAACGGCGCCAAGCATTTACCAAAGAATTAGCCATTATGGTCACCCGTGATCGTGATCAGCAAGTGCGCACATTTCCAGTGGTCGAAAATAGCCATCATCAGCATATTCTTCATGAAACGATCGCTCCAGCGCCGGTTTCAGCGGCAATTAAGGCTGAAGTCGTTGCGATCGCCACTAAAATTGCCCAGGGGTTGGAATTGTACGGCGTCTTAGGCATCGAATTTTTCTTATTGCCGAATGGTCGTTTGTTGGTTAATGAATTGGCGCCACGACCGCATAATTCTGGCCATTTTAGCATTGAGGCTTGTAATTTATCACAATTTGCCGCCCATATTCGTAGTATTTGCGGACTGCCGATCCCCGCGATCACCCAACAGCGACCAGCGGTGATGGTCAACATACTCGGCCAACAGTTACAGCCAGCGCGGCAACGCTGGTTACAACGGCCGCAGTGGTATCTCCATGACTATGGTAAAGCAGAAAGCCGTTACCAACGTAAAATGGGCCACATCACTATTTTGACTGATGATCCAGCGGCGACACAGGCTCAGTTAGAACAAGAAAATATTTGGGAGGATCAATAATGCGCAAACTTAAAGAATTGAAAACCGGCAAGGCCAAACGACTTTATACTACCGATGACCCAACCGTTTTGTGGGTCGAATACTTAGATCAAGCCACTGCACTTAATGGCAAACGCAAGGAACAAATTACTGCTAAAGGTGCGCTGAACAACCAGATCGACTGTTTAATTTTTGATTACTTAATGGCCAATCAGATTCCGACTGATTTTATTCGCCAAGTTTCGGCGACAGAACAATTGATCCATCCCGTTAAAATGATCCCCTTGGAAGTCGTTGTCCGCAATCTGGCTTCTGGTAGCTTCCAACGCAAGTTTGCCACCGACTATTTACAGCCGCTAACTAAGCCGCTGATTGAGTTCTTTTACAAATCGGATCAGCTGGACGATCCTTTCATGAATGATGCGCAAGCCGAAGTTTTAGGTATCGCGACCGCTGATGAACTAGCTGCGATTAAACAATTAGCTTTGCGAATCAATCAGTTGTTGCAAGCGCGGTTTGCGCAAGCTGAGTTGACCTTAGTTGATTTTAAGATCGAAGTCGGTTATTTAGAGGGTCAATTGGTGTTGGCAGATGAAATTTCACCGGATTCGTGTCGGCTAGTCGATGCGACAACGCAAGCCTCGTTGGATAAGGACGTTTTCCGCAAACACACGGGTGATTTGACCACGGTTTATCAAGAAGTGTTGACGCGTTTGCAAAACTCGGAGGTGGCTCATGTATCGCGCTAAAGTTTATGTGACCTATAAAGATTCGATCCTCGATCCTCAGGCCGAAGCAGTTAAAACCGCTTTGCACCAATTGGATTTTTCTGAATTGCAACAACTGACTTGTGGTAAATATTTTGAATTAGTTTTAGCTACATCGAAAGAAAAAGCAGCGGCCGCGGTGGAACAGATGTGTCAAAAGTTACTAGCTAATGTGAATATGGAAAGCTATCGTTACGAATTGGAGGCTTGCTAAAAATGAAGTTTGCCGTGGTTCAATTTCCGGGCTCAAATTGTGATCAAGACTTAGTAGCCGCTTTACGCGATGTCTTTCAGCAACAGGCCGTTTTAGTCGATTATCGAACCGTCGATCTAACTGATTATGCGGCAGTTTTGTTACCTGGTGGTTTTTCGTATGGCGACTATCTGCGTGGTGGGGCGATCGCCCGTTTTGCCCCAATCATGACTGCGGTGCGTGAGTTTGCCGCTGCTGGCGGGCTAGTGATCGGTATCTGCAATGGCTTCCAGATTTTGACCGAAGCTGGCTTATTGCCAGGCGTTTTGCAGCAAAATCACAGCGCCAACTTTATCTGTCAACCGGCGGCTTTAACCGTTGTCAACAATCAAACCAGCTTCACCAACGCTTACCAGCCGCAACAGCCGATCACTTTACCGATTGCTCACGGTGAAGGTAATTACTACTGTGATGCGGCAACGTTGGCGGCGCTCAAAGCACACCAGCAAATTGTGTTTACTTATCAGGACAATCCTAATGGCAGTGTCGCTGATATTGCCGGTATCACCAATCGCGCCGGCAATGTTTTAGGCATGATGCCCCATCCCGAACGGGCGGTGGAGGCACTTTTAGGTAGCGAAGACGGCCGCGGTGTTTTTCAAAGTATGTTGCAAACATTAACGAAAAAGGTGGTGCCAGCATGATCGAGCAAACAGCGACAGCAATTGAAGCTAGCGGGTTATACGAACAATGGGGCTTGACCAGTGCTGAATATCAACGGATCCAAGAATTGCTCGGCCGTTTGCCTAATTTCACTGAAACTGGCTTGTTTGCGGCAATGTGGAGTGAACATTGTGCCTATAAAAATTCTAAACCGTTACTGAAACAATTTCCGACTAGTGGGCAACGGATTTTGCAGGGCCCCGGTGAAGGTGCTGGCATCATCGATATTGGTGACGGTCAGGCAGTGGTTTTTAAAGCTGAAAGTCATAACCACCCCACAGCCGTTGAACCTTATCAGGGGGCAGCGACTGGTGTTGGCGGTATTATTCGCGATATTTTTTCAATGGGCGCACAGCCGATCGCGCTGCTAGACAGTCTGCGTTTTGGCGAATTAACTGATGCGCATACCCGCTTTTTACTACAGGAAACTGTCGCAGGTATTGGCGGTTATGGTAATTGTATCGGCATTCCGACGGTTGGCGGTGAGTTGGCGTTTGATGATGCTTATGCGGCCAATCCAGTTATGAACGCAATGTGCGTTGGGTTGTTGGACACCACGATGCAGCAAAAAGGTCAAGCCGCCGGCGCCAGTAACTTGATTTATTACGTTGGCGCTAAAACTGGCCGCGACGGCATTCAAGGGGCAATTTTTGCTTCGGCGGAATTTAATGATGCGGTTGAAGCTGATCGTTCCGCGGTTCAAGTTGGCGATCCCTTTATGGAAAAGCGATTAATGGACGCTTGTTTGGAATTGATCCGCGAACACCCGGAAGCAGTCGTCGGCATTCAAGATATGGGCGCTGCTGGCTTGGTCTCATCTTCAGCCGAAATGGGTGCCAAAGCGGACTACGGCATGACTTTGAATTTAGATGCGGTGCCGCAGCGGGAAACGGGTATGATTCCTTATGAATTAATGTTGTCGGAATCGCAAGAGCGGATGTTGCTCTGTGTTGCTAAAGATCAAGGGGCGGTGGTCGAAGCAGTGTTTGCCCGCTATGAACTGGATGCGGTACAGATCGGTGAAGTGACGGCAGCTAAACAATATCAGTTGTATGCTCATGGTGAAAAAGTGGCTGACGTACCGATCAAAGCGTTAGTCGATGAGGCGCCAGTTTATCAGCGGCCGCAACGAATCCCTGCACGGTTATTGACGGCTGACCCACAACAGTATCAGCCCCAGTTCACCAGCGCAACAGCCGTTTTGACAAAGCTGTTGCAACAACCAACGCTGGCTTCCAAGCAAGCCATTTATCGCAGTTACGATACTCAAGTTAAAACCAATACTGTCGTGGCACCAGGCTCGGATGCCGCCGTAATTAGAATTCGCGGTGGGCGTAAAGCTTTGGCAATGACTACTGACGGTAACGGACGCTACTTATATTTAAATCCAGAAATCGGCGGCCAAATTGCGGTTTGCGAGGCGGCGCGCAATATTGTGGCTAGTGGCGGTGTTCCGCTGGGTATCACCGACTGTCTTAATTTCGGTAGTCCCGAAGAACCGGAAAGTTTTTATGAATTGGCACAAGCCACTAAAGGGATGAGCACGGCCTGCAAAGCTTTAGCAACGCCGGTGATCTCTGGTAACGTGTCGTTGTACAACGAATCTAACGGCACAGCGATCTACCCAACGCCGATGGTCGGCATGGTTGGTTTGATCACAGACCTTGCTTTGATCACGACCCAAGATTTCAAGCAAGCGGGGGACGTGATTTTCTTAGTCGGCCAAACTCATTCTGATTTTAATGGCAGTGAATTACAAAAAATGCTGACTGGGAATATTAGTGGCGCGTTATTTGATTTTGATCTAGCCACGGAAATTGCCCATCAACAATTGGTTCAGCAAGCGATTCGGGCAGGTCTCGTTAGTGGTGCGCATGATCTAGCGGAAGGTGGCTTAGCGGTCGGTTTAGCGGAATGCTGCTTTGGTCAGCAATTAGGCGCCAGCGTTGACGTAGCCATGCCCGCTAGCTGGCTATTTGCCGAAACGCAGTCACGCTTTATTATCACCGTGCCCGCAGCGCAAGCAGCAGCTTTCAGTCAAATGGCCGGCGAACAGGCACAACAGATTGGCACGGTCACAGCAGCGACTGACCTAGTTATCAAAACAAATACAGAAACCTTGACATTGGATATCGTCACCAGCAAACAGCAGTGGGAAGGAGCATTAGCATGGTAAGTGAGGTCAAAAGTCTCAATGAAGAATGCGGAGTATTTGGTATTTGGGGCGATGCGCAAGCGGCCGAGCTCACTTATTTTGGCTTACATGCGTTGCAACATCGCGGTCAAGAAGGCGCCGGCATCGTCGCCAATGAGCAGGGACATTTAAGCGGTGAGAAAGGTTTAGGTTTGTTGACGGAAGTTTTTGACCATCCGGATAAATTAGCCCATTTAACTGGTAACGCGGCTATCGGCCATGTCCGTTACGCCACGGCGGGCAGTGCCGGGATCGAAAATATCCAGCCACTATTATTTAATTTTAACCAGCAACAAGTGGCCTTGGCGCACAATGGCAATTTGACTAACGCGGTCAGTTTGCGGGCGACGTTAGAGGCAGCCGGCGCCATTTTCCACGCTAACTCCGATACCGAAGTGTTGATGCATTTGATCCAGCGGCAAACCGCCGCGACGTTTGAACAGCGCTTAAAAGCCAGCCTGCGCCAAATCAAAGGTGGCTTTGCGTACTTAGTCCTGACCAACGATGCCTTGTACGCCGCACTAGATCCCAATGGCTTTCGACCGTTAGCGCTAGGCCAGTTAGCAACTGGAGCTTATGTGGTGGCGAGCGAAACTTGTGCTTTAGATACGGTCAATGCGCGCTTCATCCGCGACGTGCAACCAGGTGAATTGATCAAAATCGACGATCACGGTTACCACGTTAATTCCTATACCACCGACACACAGCTAGCCGTTTGTTCGATGGAATTCATCTATTTTGCCCGGCCTGATTCAACGATTTATGGTGTCAATGTGCATCAAGCGCGCGAACGTATGGGCCAACTTTTGGCTAAAGAACAGCCGGTGGACGCCGATATCGTCGTCGGGGTACCGAATTCTTCTTTGTCGGCGGCTAATGGTTACGCGGCGGCCAGTGGTATTCCTTACGAAATGGGTTTGATCAAAAATCAATACAGCCAACGTACCTTCATTCAGCCAACCCAGCGCTTACGTGAGCAAGGTGTGCGGATGAAGTTATCAGCGGTGACGGCAGTGGTCAAAGGTAAGAAAGTTGCCTTAGTCGATGATTCGCTAGTGCGGGGGACGACTAGTAATTATATTGTGCGCCTTTTAAAAGAAGCGGGCGCCACCGCGGTTCATTTGCTGATCGCCTCGCCGCCATTGCGCTATCCCTGCTTTTACGGTATCGACATTGAAAACACCCGTGAGTTGTTGGCGGCTAATCTGACCTTACCGCAAATGCAGGCGCAGATCGGTGCTGATTCACTACATTTTCTCAGCGTAGCCGGCTTGATCGCGGCGATTAATTTAAAAAGCAGCGCGCCGTATTCTGGTTTATGTGTAGCTTACTTTAATGGTGACTATCCGACCCCGCTGTATGATTACGCCGCAACTTTTGAATTGCCGCAAGTGATGGCTTGAAGTTTGGCGGCAAAATTAAACAGTGAGTGTATCGCTAAACGAAGGATACTACTGAGCTAAATTAGTTGTAAGAGCCAGCCAAATAATTTTCAAATACAGCTTAGGAGGAAACCAAATGAATGCTTACGAGAAGGCGGGCGTTAATATTGCTGCCGGGGAAGCGGTGGTCACTAATTTGCAGCAACAGATCAAAAAACTAAATTCGGCAAATGTGTTAGGGGGGTTAGGCGCGTTTGGTGGCTTGTATCAATTGCCACCGCGGCAGCAGCCGGTTTTAGTTGCGGGGACGGATGGTGTTGGCACCAAATTGTTGTTGGCAATCCAAAGTGGACGGCGGACAACGGTGGGCCAGGATCTAGTGGCAATGTGCGTCAACGATGTCGTTGCACAAGGGGCACAACCCTTATTTTTCCTGGATTATTTAGCGGTGGCGAAAACCCAACCGCAGGAAGTGGCTGAGCTGATGCAAGGAATCGTGGCCGGCTGCCAACAAAGCGGGATGGCCTTGTTAGGCGGCGAAACTGCGGAAATGCCAGATATGTACACTGCTGGTCATTATGATCTGGCTGGTTTTGCCGTTGGTATCGCTGAAAAGGCAGCGTTGCTGACGCCGGAGCAGGTGCAGGCCGGCGATATTTTGCTGGGCTTACCTGCCAGTGGTTTACATAGCAATGGCTTTTCGTTGGTGCGCCAATTGTTGTTCAAAACACACGATTATCGTTTTACTGATACCCCTGCTGAATTAGGGGGAGCCAACTTACTGGATACCTTGTTGACGCCGACGCAGATCTATGTTGACGCGTTGCTGCCATTGCTTAAGCAACAGTTGATCGCTGGTGCGGCGCATATTACTGGCGGTGGCTTGCTGGAAAATGTACCGCGGATGTTGCCGGCTGGATTAACGGCTCAAGTCAACTTAGGTAGTTGGCCGCGCCAGCCGATTTTTGATTGGTTGTGTGCATTAGGTCAGTTGCAGCAAAATGAGGCGTTCACGACTTTTAACATGGGTCTGGGCATGGTTTTAGCGATCCATCCAACTGATCTAGCTGCCGTGCAACAAATTCTGACCGCTCAGCAGCAAGCTTTTTATCAAATTGGTACGGTGCACGCGGGCGCAACTGGTGTGGTATTAGTGGAGGCCGACGCATGAAAAAGTTAGCGATCTTCGCTTCCGGCAATGGTAGTAACTTTGAAGCGTTGGTAACCGGCATTCAGCAGCAAAAATTAGCAGCACAAGTGGTGTTACTAGTGTGTGATCAGCCGACTGCGCCGGTTATTCAACGGGCGCAACGGTTAAAGATTCCCGTTTGGACCGCGGAATTTAAGCAATTTGCGGATAAAGCAGCTTTTGAAACGACGATCTTGGCTCAATTACGCCAACATGAGGTGGAATTGATTTTGCTGGCTGGTTATATGCGGATCATTGGTCCCACCTTGCTGCAGGCTTATCCGCAGCGGATCATCAATATTCATCCGGCTTTGTTGCCTAAATTTCCTGGCCGTCATGGAATCGAAGATGCGTTTGCCGCTGGCGTGACCGAAACTGGCGTGACGATTCATTACGTTGATGCTGGCGTTGACAGCGGGCCAATCATTCAGCAGGCTATGGTCCCAGTTAAATCGCAGGACACGCTGGCTAGCTTAAGTCGCCGCATTCATCGAACGGAGCATCGGCTTTATTTGCAAAGTCTAGTAAAAATATTAGAAGAGAAATAAATGATAGAATAAGGGGCGCATCATTAATGAAAACAGCTTTACTTAGTGTATCGGATAAAACAGGATTGGTTGAATTCGCGCAGGGATTAGTCGCACAAGGTTACCGGATCCTTTCGACTGGCGGCACCCAAAAAGTATTGGCAGCGGCTAATATTGCCGTTACCCCAGTTGAAGACGTTACCCATTTTCCCGAAATGCTTGACGGTCGGGTAAAAACGCTCCACCCAGCGATCCATGCAGCATTATTAGCTAAACGCGATGATCCTGAACATATGGCAACGTTGGCACAGCAAAAAATCACGCCGATCGATCTGGTGTGTGTTAATTTGTATCCCTTCAAACAAACTATCATGCAGCCGGCGGTCACGGAAGCGGCGGCGATCGAACAGATCGATATTGGTGGGCCCAGCATGTTACGCTCCGCGGCAAAAAACTTTGCCGCAGTGTTGCCGCTTGTTGATCCAGCCGATTACCAGCCCGTCTTGACTGCATTGGCTGCTGGTGAAGTTGATCAGGCATTCCGGCGGCAATTGGCGACTAAAGTATTCCAGCACACTGCCAGTTATGATGCGTTGATCGCCGATTATTTGAACACGGAAGAATTTCCGGCAACGTTACCGCTAGCTTACGAGAAGAAACAAGCGTTGCGTTATGGTGAAAATTCACATCAAAAAGCCGCTTTTTATCAGACGGCGCTTCCGGAACCTTATTCGATTGCGCAGGCACAACAATTACACGGTAAAGAGCTTTCCTACAACAACATCAAAGACTGTGATGCGGCACTGCGGATCAGCCGTGAGTTCAGCCAACCAGCTGTCGTCGCAGTCAAACACATGAATCCTTGTGGTGTCGGCTTAGCTGCTGATATTGAAACCGCTTGGGACCGTGCGTTTGCTGCTGATTCGACTTCGATTTTTGGTGGTATCATCGTGTTGAATCGGGAAGTTGATGTGGCTACCGCCGAGAAAATGCATCAGCTGTTCTTGGAGATCATCATTGCGCCTAGCTTTACCCCTGATGCGTTTGCTGTTTTGGCGCAAAAGAAAAATCTACGTTTATTGTCCTTAGATATCAGTGCACCAGAACAAACTGAACTCGAAAGTGTCTCGGTACTGGGCGGTTTGTTGCGCCAAGAGGCCGATCAAGTCCATGAAACGGCGGCTGATTTTGAAGTGGTGACTAAGAAACAGCCAACAGCGGCCCAGCTAAAAGCCTTAGAATTTGGTCAGATTATTGTCAAACACGTTAAAAGTAATGCCATCGTGGTTGCTACCGCGGAACAAACGTTAGGTATCGGTGCGGGGCAAATGAATCGTGTTGGCTCAGTAGAGATCGCTATTCAAGCGGCTAAAGATAAACCAGGTTATGCCGATGCCATTTTAGCCTCTGACGCCTTTTTCCCAATGGATGATTCAGTCGCGTATGCTGCGGCGCACGGCATTACTGCGATCGTGCAACCTGGTGGCAGTATCAAAGATAAAGACTCGATTGCTAAGGCAGATGAATTAGGCGTGGCGATGGTCTTCAGTGGTCGGCGGCATTTCCGGCATTAAGCTGGGCGTTTTTTCAGACACACTCTAAGGAGGGCGATTATGGCTAAAGTTTTAGTTATCGGTAGTGGCGGCCGCGAGCACGCTTTGTGCCGGCAATTTTTGTTGAGTCCGCAGGTGACGCAAGTTTACTGTGCCCCTGGCAACGCGGGCATGGTGGCCGATGGCATTCAATTAGTAGCGGCCACTGCTTTTGCGGCGCTCGCAGACTTTGTCCAGCAACAGCAGATCGACTTGACCTTTGTCGGCCCGGAGATGCCGTTGCAACAAGGGATCGTCGACTATTTTCAAACACGCCACTTACTTATTTTTGGCCCAACCCAAGCAGCAGCCGAATTGGAAAGCTCGAAAAGTTTCGCCAAAGCATTGCTGCAAGAACAAGGGATCGCCACCGCCGCTTATCAAGAATTCACTGATTACGCAGCGGCTTGGACTTACTTGCAGCAGCAGACATTGCCCCAAGTGATCAAGGCCAACGGTTTAGCTGCCGGCAAAGGGGTCACCATCGTTAAAAGCTTGGCGCAAGGGCAAAAGGTGTTGCAAGACTTATTGCAGCAACACCAATTTAAAACCACCAGCGTGATCATTGAGGAATTTCTAGTGGGTGAAGAATTTTCTTGCATGGCGTTTGTCGCCGGTGATCAGATCGTTCCGCTGCCGCTGGCACAGGATCACAAGGCTGTTGGCGCAGGCGATACTGGCGCGAATACTGGTGGCATGGGCGCCTATAGTCCGTTGCCGCAAATGCCGGCTGACTTAGCCCAACAGGCGTTTGACCAAGTCTTGCGGCCAACGGTCACCGGGATGCAACAACGGCAACGTGCCTTTAATGGCATCTTGTATGCTGGTTTGATCTTGACCACCAGCGGCATTAAAGTGATCGAGTTCAACATGCGCTTTGGCGATCCGGAAACACAGGTCGTCCTACCGCAGCTGACCAGCGATTTTTATCAGTTATTGCAGAATATGTTGGCCGGTAAAAAAGTTCAGCCGACTTGGCAAACACCGCGGCTTACCTTAGGTGTGGTGGTGGCGGCAGCTGGCTACCCCGGCGCTTATCAACAAGGATTGCCGTTGCCTGACTTAACGCACTTGCCAGCTGATTTAACGGTTTATTATGCCGGCGTAGCGGTCAGGGAGCAGCACTTAGTCAGCGCTGGTGGCCGCGTATTCCTAGTTGCAACGCAGGCAGCTGATGTCCGTACCGCGCAGCAAAAAATTTACACCGCCCTTGATCGGTTACCGTTGGCGGACTTTAATTACCGCCACGATATCGGTTGGCATGCCTTGGGCTAAAAAACGTTAGTCATTCATATTTTGAATGACTAACGTTTTTTAGTAGCCTAATTTGAGATCAGCTTGATTGACGCTTAACTTGCCAGTTTGGCAAAAGGACTGTAAATTAGGATAAAAAATAGCAAATAAGGCGTCTTCAACATGATCGACAGTAAGCACCAAATAACTGACCGACTATCAAACTAACTAAATTCAAGTTATGATTACCTCATCAAATAATTGGTGAGGTGATTTTTATTGGCAAAACCCGATATTGTACAAATTAAAATGGATCAGTCTGAACCACAACCACGCGCAATAACCAAAGCGCTTCAAATTAAAGTTGGGACAAATAAATCAGTAATCGTCTACAACCGGATCAATAACTATATTTTAGAAGCAATTTTAAAGGCGGTGTTCACCGATGATCATTGATCAACGGCAAATTCGCCAAGTCTATTTAGTGTGCGGTAAAACGGATCTTCGCCGCGGCATCGACGGTTTAGCCGGCGTTGTCCAGGATCAATTTGAATTGGATCCTTATAATCAGGCGCTCTATTTATTCTGTGGTACTAGGAAAGACCGCTTTAAGGCGCTCTACTGGGACGGTGATGGCTTTTTATTACTTTACAAACGAATTGAAAATGGGCGGTTACAGTGGCCGACTAATCAGAATGCGTTACGCAAACTGAATGCCAAACAATTGCGGCGATTACTCAGCGGTTGGTCGTTAGACGCCACTATTCATAAAACATGTCCACCTGGACATGAAAAATAACTATTCAAGCTAAAGGAGACGTGGTAAACTCAATTCATAAAATACGGACTGAGTAGGTGGGCTAATGACCCCAGAAGAAGAAATTGCGGCGTTACGCAAACAGGTGGCCGAATTGACAGAGATGGTCGCATACTTGACGAAAAAACTTTATGGTCAAAAATCAGAACAAACGGACCCTAATCAGCTGTCTTTACTGGAAGGTAATGACGGTGTTTTTAGCGCGCCAGAGCAAACTGGCCAACAAAGCAGCGCCACAGATCAAGTACCGGCAAAGAAAAAGCGTAAAAAAACCCGGCAAGAAAGCTTAAGCCGCCATTTGGCGGTTAAAGAAACAATGATTGATTTAACTGGCCAACAGTGTGACCAAGGTCATAAGCTAACCAGCGTTGGCAAAAAGTTTGTCCGTGAAGAACTGCATTTTATTCCGGCTAAACTCTATCGTGAGCGTATTTATACGCGCACCTATAAGTGCCTTGAATGTGAACTAGAAGATGGGATTGCGCATTTAATTCAAGCGCACACACCAGCAGCTTTAATTCCGCATAGTCTCGCTTCAGCTTCGGTGGTTGCCGAGATCATCTGTCAAAAGTTTATCTTAGGTACGCCGTTATATCGGCAATTACCCAACTGGAAGCGACTAGGTATCGCACTTTCAGAAGCCACGGCGACCAACTGGATCATTAAATCAAGTCAAATGGTCGAACCAATCTACGACCTATTGTGGCAAGCAATCAGCGCGCAGCGCTATTTGCAAGGTGACGAGACCCCAATTCAAGTACTACGTGAATCAGGTAAAGCCGCAACCGCAAAATCCTATATGTGGGTGGCCCGAACGGTCAAACAATGTCCCCAGCAAATTATTTTATATGCTTATAGCAAGACACGTTCAGGCACCTTCGCCCAAAAATTATACCAGAACTTCACTGGTATCCTACAGTGCGATGGTTATGCCGGCTATAACTTGTTAGCAAACAGTGTGACTCGGGTCGGTTGTTGGGCCCATGTGCGGCGTAAGTTTTACGATGCCGCCCAAGTTAACGGTAAAACAGTAGCAAGTGTCCCCCTGACATTGATCGATGAGATGTTTGCCCATGAACGACAATGGCAGCATTTTTCCCCGCGCGTGCGGCGGCGTAGACGACGTAGTCAGATTCGCAAGCTACTTAAGCGCTTCTGGAAATGGATCGCTTCGGCACAGGTACTACCTAAATCACGTTTAGGCAAGGCAATCACTTACGCCGTTGATCAAAGGCCGACCTTAGATCGGTTAATCAATATTGGCATGATGGACTGGAGCAATAATGCTTCTGAACGCAATATGAAGCGTCTTGTGATCGGCCGAAAAAACTGGCTTTTCAGTACGAGTCCAGCCGGAGCCAGATCAACCGCCATTTGGCTAACTTTAATTGAAAGTGCCAAGGCCAACGGCATTGATCCACGAGCTTACATTACTTATCTGTTAAAAGAACTGCCGCAACAACCAGATTTCGCCGATCCGGCGCAGTTAGCGGTTTATTTACCATGGCATTATCCAGGTGCTCGGCATCAAAATAAAAAAACAACGGACAAGCATCAAGCTAAAAATGCCGCCTAACAAAAGACAACCAGATTTCTCAAAATCGAGAAGTTTGGTTGTCTTTTTAAAACGGGTGATTATTTACCGCTTACGATCGACAGTGCCGGTAGTGTGTGGCGTCATAAGCAAGTTCGGTGCTTGCCACAGTGGTGAATCGGTTGGCAACAGTTCTTGCTCAAAAACATCTAACGCGGCACCAGCCAATTGACCGTTTTTTAGAGCAGCGATCAAGGCAGTGGTATCGACTGATGGGCCACGGCCGACATTAATGAAGATCGGCGGTTGCGGTTGGCGAGCGAAAAAGTCAGCGGCAAAAAAATGCTGGGTGGCGTTAGTCAGCGGCAATGTATTCACGATGAAATCAGCTACCGGTGGCTGGGCCTTGCTAGTGGCTAACGCGATAGTTTCGGTGAACTCTGGTGCTGGGTGACCGCTGTGATTGACGCCGATCGTTTGCAAACTAATTTGTCGCAATAGTTGACTGACGGCTTGGCCGACATGGCCGGTGCCATAGATCAGCACTCGCTTGTTAACAACGGAATACAGGACACGCCGCTGAATACGTCCTTGCCAGAAATTTTGCGGATCGCGGTTTTGCGGGTGGGTGATATAACGGGCAAAGTCCAAAATGTAACCAAGTACTGATTGCGCGATCGCATCGCCGTGAATACCACCAGCATGGGCGACTAACACCTTTTGTTGGTCCAAAGCGGCTAGCGGTAAATAATCGATTCCTGCTGAGGAGGTTTGAATAAATTTAACTCGATTGGGGCCGGCCAAAATTTTAGCGGCGAGTGGGCTCCAAGCCATGATCACATCGATGGTTGGCGCCAGCTTAGGCTGAAAATCATTTTGGCGAATGACGTGGACGTCGGGTAAGCTTTCTAATTGACTGATCTGGGCTGTAGAGAAGTGAGTGGCAGTAAGAATGTTCATTGGTTAACCGTCCTTATTAATAAGTTTAACTGTATTTTAAGTGGGTTAGCTTAAAAGCAACTTAAGGTCACAAAAAAGAGCGTGCCGGCAAAGCGGTACGCTCTTTTTCAGATCATATTAGTTTTCTTCTAAAGGTTGAAAGTACCCAAATAACTTCAAACTCCTGCTAGTCCTGAGTTTGAAGACTAAAAATTAGTTAATTCAGTTATTACACGCCATTGCCCAATAATTGGGCCAGATTATTGGGCAGTGTTCGGATAAATTGATCGAAGAGTTCATCAATGATGGTTGTTGTGAGCCCTAACTTTTCACCTAGACCAGTTAATTGGCGCATCAACCAAGCTAAAGCGACTGCGATCTCAATATCCGGCAACGGGCGGCCAAAATTATAAAATAAATCGCCAAGCGTTCGTTCATCAACTTGTTCGCGTTGATGCAGCGCTAAAATATCGTAACTCATCATGACCATGGCCATATGGCCGCACAGTCCATCGTAACTTTGGACTTGGGTTTGATCAAAACGCAGGTATTGTTTGGCTACTTTGAAGTAGCCCTCGATCTGCCAGCGACGACCATAAAGTTGAATGATTTGGTCAGGTTCTAGGGTCGTTTTTGTTGTACCTAAAACCAGATACTGACTGTGATCTGTTCGGTTAGGAACGAAAACTAATTTAACTTTCATGGGCTGACCTCCAACTTCGAAAGTGACAATGGGACTATAATGATAATTCTGATGCTGAGGCCATTTACTCCGCCGAAGGCGCTCGTACAACGATTTAACATCCATTTGGCGACCACGATAACGAAAATAAACTTTCTCACTGCGTTTGAGCATACCTACACCAAACTGACCGCGTTGCAGTAACTCAAAAAATAGTCTTGGTGAAGCAAACCAGCTATCAAACAGAACGTATTTAGTTTTAATGCCAGCACTTAAAGCCGAATCAACTAGCTCTAAGGCAACCTCATTCATTTTTCGTTTGGCTTGTGCTCGTCGCTGTGCAGCTAATGTACGCGGATCAAATTGGTTGATCGGACCTAATTGATTTTTGGCTTTGCCAGATGACATCAGCGCAAAATCAACGGGCAAGAAAGTATTCCCATCACTCCAACCTAAAGTTAACGTACGAAAGCCATGATAATAGCGCTGGTGATTATGATCAAAAACCCGAGCTAATAACTCAGTTTTACGCGAGAACTCACGCTTGAATAAGGAATCATCTAGGATGAGCGCTTGTGCACGGCGGGTATCCGTAAAGTGTTTAACATATTGAATTAGCCGCACTGCGAGTAAAATAACTAGACGTTGCCAATTTGTATGGCGATTATTGAGACAGTTGCGGGCGGTTTTCTTAGTAAAATGTGGATCAGATTCGGCACGAAAGATGGAATAGCGCGTAAAAATAGTGGTGATCAGCCATTCAAACAGGACTGGCACCTGAATACCACGAGTTTTATGGATATTAGCGCGACGTAAAACGTCAGGTAACTGGACCAATTTAGAAAAATGTTGCATTGCTAGGTGAATATTAGGGGTAGAATGTTGTATAGTAGACATGGCACGAAAACTCCTCTGTATGTTTGTTTTTTAGACGACTCAATTATACAGATACGGAGTGTTTCGTGTCTATTTTTATAACAAAAAAGCCCCAACAGATTGGGACTCAATTGGGAATATTAACTTTCAACCTTTAGTTTTCTTCTTTTAATGCTGGGCGCCAGATGCCAAGGATCACACCGGCAACGACAGCACCGATCACGACGGCTAAGAGGTAGAAGATCCAGTTAGTTGCCAGTGGAGTTACCCATAACCCACCATGGGGTGCCGGGACGCTGACGTGCCATAATTGGGTCAAGCCGCCGCCTAATGCCGCACCGATCACACTAGAAACGATTACGTGCAAGGGGTCAGAAGCGGCAAACGGAATCGCGCCTTCGGTAATGAAGGAGATACCGAGCACGTAGTTGGAAATACCCGCTTTGCGTTCGTCAGCCGTGAATTTGTTTTTCCAGAAAGTCGTTGCAATGGCAGTTGCCAAAGGTGGGACCATCCCGCCGACCATGACGGCGGCCATTAATTTACCGTCACCAGTTGCGGTGTAAACGCCGATGGCAAAGGTGTAAGCGGCTTTGTTAAAGGGACCACCCATATCGATCGACATCATCCCGCCGAGGACTGTGCCGAGCAGAATCGCATTACCAGTACCCATACTCTTCAAGAACGTGGTCAAAGCATGGTTGATCACGGCAAAAATCGGATCGACGATGAAGTACATTAGGAAGCCGACGATCAGTAAGCCAAGGATCGGGTAGAAGATCATGGGTTTCAAACCGTCCAGTGACTTCGGTAAGTTACGGAATAAATGCTTCAGTAAGACGATCACATAACCGGCAATAAAACCTGCAGCCAAGCCACCAAGAAAGCCAGCCACACTGGTTGTTTTAACGATACTTGCAGCGGCTGTGTTGGCCATGAAACCACCGACAAAGCCGGGCATCAAGGCAGGTCGATCACCAATGGAAACGGCGATGTAGGCAGCCAAGACTGGGATCAAGAAACTGAAGGCCCAGTTACCAATACCGTTTAAGAAGATAAAGGTCGTTGAATGCGCACCCACGGTTTGTTCAACCATGAAGGAAATCGCCATTAAAATCCCACCACCAACGACGAATGGTAACATATTAGAAATACCATTCATCAAGTTGGCGTAGATTTTACTCCAAGCGGATTTGCTTTCACCATCGTCTTCGCTAGCAGCGCCATCAGCACCAGTAGCGTGGAAAATTGAGCCTTTTTCAGCTAACGTCTCGTTGATCAATTCTTCGGGCTTTTTGATACCGTCAATAACGGGGCGGTTCAATAAATGCTTGCCATCGAAGCGATCCATTTCGACTTTCTTATCAGCCGTGATGATAACACCGACTGCGCGGTTGATATCATCAGTGGTCAAGCGATGTTTCACGCCTTCGGAACCATTTGTTTCCACTTTGATGTCAACGTTCATTGCTTCAGCTTGCTTTTTCAAAGCGGCCTCGGCCATGTAAGTGTGGGCGATCCCAGTTGGACAAGCGGATACGGCCACGATAAAGGGACGTTCGCTATTGTCAGTGGTCGTTGGGGCAGCCACGGTTTGTGCTTTAGCTGCTTCAGCGGCTTCATCAGCAGCGTCTTTTGCTTCCTTAGCTGCCTGGGCGTCAGCGAATAATTGCTGTACGTCATCGGGTGTCTGGGCTTTTTTCAAAGCGGCGACTAAATCAGGGTTGATCAATAAACTGGAGAGGGCGGCCAAGGCCTGTAAATGGGTATTATTGGCGCCTTCAGGAGCAGCAATCATGAAGAATAAATGTACCGGTTGGCCGTCTAAAGCATCGAAGTCAACGCCGGCATCACTTTTAGCAAACAGGACCGTGGCACGGGTAACGGCTTTATTTTTGGCGTGGGGCATTGCGATGCCATCGCCGATCCCCGTCGTTGATTCGGCCTCGCGCTTGATGATGTCTTTTTTATACAATTCTTCGTCGTTGATGATGCCTTTGACGTAGTATTGGTGGACTAACTCATCGATGGCAGCAGCCTTAGTGGTCGCTTTGAGGTCCATGATCATGACGTCTTTGAGTAGTAGGTCACGAATATCCATGAATGTTACACTCCTTTAAAATTAATTTAATTGTGATAAGTATCGATGTGAATACTTTGGCGAACTTCGGCAATTTTAGCTTGGTTAGCCAAGTCTTCGGAAAAGGCGGTGGCACTGCCGCAAGCTAAGCCAGTTTCAAAACTCTGCAGTGGATCGTGGGTTTGACTGAAGGTGCCGACAAAGCCGGCGATCATTGAGTCACCAGCACCAACTGAGTTGATCACGGTTCCTTTTGGTGCAGTCGATTTGTAAACTTGGTCAGGGGTGATCAAGAAGGCACCGTCGCCGGCCATGGAAACTAAAACGTGCTTGGCGCCAAGGTCGAGCAATTTACGGCCATATTTCACGATATCCGCGTCGCCAGTCAATTCAACGTTGAATAAAGCGGCTAGTTCGTGGTGATTTGGTTTGATCACTAATGGTTGGGCGCTTAAGGTATCCAAAAGCGCTTGGCCGGTGGTGTCGATCACAAAATCAGCACCGTGGGCTTTGATCAACGGAATCAAGTCACGATAAAAACTTTCTGGTAGGGTTGGTGGTAAGCTGCCGGACATGACGACGATATCGCCGGCTTGCAGCTGATCAAATTTGGCTTTGAAAGCAGCCAGTGCCGTTGCACTAATTGCTGGGCCTTGACCGTTGATCTCAGTTTCTTCGCCAGCCTTGATCTTAACGTTGATCCGGGTGTCGGCGTCGATCTTAGTAAAGTCGGCGGTCATTTGTTCAGCGGCTAATTGTTGTTGAATAAAGTCGCCGGTAAAGCCACCTAGAAAGCCCCAAGCGGCGTTTTTGACTGCTAATTGGTTCAAGATCCGGGATACGTTGATCCCTTTACCACCAGGTAGTTTGGTATCATAACTCATTCGATTGACTGCGCCCAAAGTTAGCTGGGGCAGTTGTACGATATAGTCAATTGAAGGATTGACTGTTACCGTATAGATCATTTGATCGCCTCCAAAATATCTGTATGTTGCTGATATTGGTCAAGTTCACGTTGACTTAAGTGGTCGGTGACGATGGTGGCTTTCGCTAGGTCACCAAACTTAGTAAAGGAAACTTGGCCGAATTTAGTATGATCGGCTAGGACGATCGTCATTTCCGCCTGAGCGATCGCTGCTCGTTTAATCGCGGCTTCGTCTGGGTCGGGGGTGGTGTAACCGTAATGTAGGTGCACCCCATTAGTTCCGAGAAAGACTTTGTTGAAGCGATACTGTTGCAAAGCTGCAAAGCTGTCGGCGCCAATGATCGCTTTGGTTACATTTTTTAAGCGACCACCTAATAGGAAACAACGGATGTCATAGTCGGCCAAAAGTGACGCATGATTAACGCCGTTGGTGACCACAGTCAGATTAGCTGTGGCCTTTAAATAAGGAATCATGGCTAAGGTCGTGGTGCCAGCGTCTAAGAAAACCACGTCTTGCGGGGTCAAACACGAAACCGCCAATTTGGCGACGGCTTCTTTTTCGCTGACACTCTGGTTCGATTTTTCGCTGACCGCTAATTCGGTTTGCAGCGCGGCCACGCGTTTAGCGCCGCCGTGCACCCGGACTAACAAGCCGGCTTCTTCCATTAAGTGTAAATCACGGCGGATGGTTGATTCAGATGCCTGCGTTGCACTGATCAAGTCATGTAATTTAATAATGTCATGTTGCTTTAATTGATTAAGAATAATTTGATGTCGTTCCTCTGTAAGCACTTACCTCACCTCCGCAAAAACTAATTTACCACCAAAACCATTCAAAATCAATAGAAAACTTTCAAATTCGTTCAAAAACATGAATCGAAAAATTCAAAATGCCGTAATGATAACGTTTTAGCGTGAAATTTTTTTGGTGGGGGACTTGGCTTTTATTTTGAATCGAGGGTCTTATTTTTATGGCTTCCGTAGCTGTTATGAAATGGGCATCTTCTTGGAACTGAGCTAAAAATTAGCTCACGATGTTAATCGTGATCGATCCAAGGCACTAACTTTGTTTCGGGCTAGTCGAAATCACCGCAAATTAAGCGCACATTTGTTTGTCTAGTGTATAGACAGCACCCACTTTTTTCTTTACAATTAGAGAGATGTTCGAATTTTAATCAATTTATTTTACGGCGTGCAGACACTGTGGCTAGACTTTTACTTAGTGATTAGTTTAGGATGAGCGTAGTCAAATGGATAATGAGTATTTTTAACGATAATTGCCGTTAATTTATAGTAGGCAGATTTTTGCGAATACGTTTGAAATTCATGATCATATATTTATAGAAAATTTAAAATTAGTTATTATTTGAGGAGGAACCTAACTTGTTTATTGATCAAGTTAAAATTACAGCCAAGGCTGGCCGCGGCGGCGACGGATTAGTTGCTTTCCGGCGGGAAAAATTTGTGCCCCTTGGTGGACCAGCTGGCGGCGATGGTGGCCGTGGCGGTAGCATCATTTTGAAAGTCGATGAAGGCTTACGGACATTGATGGATTTCCGTTACAAGCGCATTTTTAAGGCAGCTAGTGGCGAAAACGGGATGAACAAAGGTATGACGGGGCGCGGCGCCAAAGATACTTATATCAGTGTGCCGCCTGGCACGACTGTTCGGCGCATCGATGACGATCAATTGCTCGGCGATTTGACTGAAGATGGCCAAGAATTAGTCGTCGCTAAAGGTGGTCGTGGCGGCCGTGGGAACGTACATTTTGCCTCACCGCGTAATCCAGCGCCAGAGATCTCAGAAAATGGTGAACCAGGCGCCGAAGTACAAATCAGTTTGGAACTGAAGTTATTGGCGGATGTTGGTCTGATTGGGTTCCCATCAGTTGGTAAATCAACGTTATTATCGGTTATTACTAGTGCTAAGCCTAAAATTGGCGCCTATCATTTTACGACGTTGGTGCCTAATTTAGGGATGGTCAGCTTACCCGATGGGCGGAGTTTTGCGGCGGCCGATATGCCTGGTTTGATCGAAGGCGCAGCGAACGGTGTCGGTCTTGGAATCGAGTTCTTACGCCATATCGAACGGACCCGCGTGTTACTGCATTTAGTTGACATGAGCGGTGTTGACGAGCAGGACCCATTTGCTGATTACGAAAAGATCAATGCTGAATTAGCTAAATATGATCCTAGTCTATTAGAACGGCCACAGATCATTGTGGCAACGAAGATGGATATGCCTGATAGTGCGGCTAATTTGACCACATTTAAGGCTAAATTGGCGGCGGCTAAGGTTGACGCACCTATCTTCCCAATTGCCGCGATCGCCCATCAAGGGTTAAATGAGCTGTTAACTGCAACGGCTGACTTGTTGGAAGCGACCCCAGCCTTTCCAATGTACACGGAAGAAGCAGTGGCAGCTGAGAAACATTATGACTACGCTGCGGATAGCCAACCTGGCTTTACCATTGAACGTGATCCTGATGGGGTCTTTGTCATTACCGGTGAAAAAGTTGAGCGTTTGTATCAAATGGCTAACTTGGATCACGATGACAGCGTCATGCGCTTTGCCCGCCAATTACGTGGTATGGGGATCGATGAAGCTTTACGGGCAAAAGGTGCCACCAATGGTGATTTGGTCCAAATTGATGAATTTACTTTTGAATTTGTTGAGTAATTTTGAATTAAAAAAATAGGTTGTGGCAAATTATGGAACATAAAAAAAGATTGGCAAACAGCCGCTATATCACCGGCATCAATGGCTTGCGGGCCATTGCGGTCATTGGGGTTATCCTGTACCATTTGATCCCATTTACCGTGCCCGGCGGCTTTCTCGGCGTCGTTATTTTCTTGGTGTTGACGGGCTATTTAATTACCGATCTCTTGATTCAAGAATGGGATCAAAATGGCAAAATTGGGTTACGGTCCTTTTACCAGCGGCGAATCAAGCGACTTTATCCGGCGCTAGTGACGATGCTTTTTGCTACTGCGGCCTATATGACGCTGTTTCAGCGCCAATTGCTGGCCCAGTTGCGCGGGATTCTCTGGAGTAATTTGCTCTATGTCTATAATTGGTGGCAGATCCTGCACGGTCAATCTTATTTTGATCGCTTTGCCAATAACGAGTCACCGTTCACGCATTTGTGGACGTTATCGATCGAAGGTCAGTTTTACTTAATTTGGCCAGTGATCATTATTGGCTTGTTGTTGTTTAATAAGCATCGCCATCAAGCCACTAATATTTTACTTGGTCTAGGTATTTTATCGGCGCTGTTAATGGCGTTGCTATATGTGCCAGGTCATGATCCGAGCCGGGTGTACTACGGAACGGATACCCGGGCGTTTGCCGTTTTATTCGGTGCAGTGTTGGCTTTTATCTGGCCGAGTACCGAGTTGAAAAGTAAACTTGGTCACGCGCAGCAGCGTCTGCTCGATGGCATTGGTTTGTTGACGTTGGTGGCGATTATTGGCATGTATTTTTTGGTCGATTCGCAAAGCGCCTTTGTTTATCGCGGCGGGATGGTGTTATTTTCCCTGCTAGTGGTGCTATTAGTTGCCGCCACCGTTCATCCTGGGGCCCACGTTAATCGTTGGCTGACCAATCCGGTGTTCACGTGGATCGGTAAACGCAGTTATGGCATTTACCTGTATCAATTTCCAGTGATGATCTTTTATGAAAATCAAGTGCACAACATCGCGCATTGGCCGTGGTTACACAACTTTATTCAATTGGCGCTGATCCTAGGGTTAAGTGAACTTTCCTATCGTTATGTGGAAAAGCCGCTGAGTCACGTTCAATGGCACCAACCACGAACGTGGCGGACAACTGGCTGGCAGCGTTGGTTATTAGTACCGGCGTTGGCGATTTTTGCGATTGGTTTAGTTGGCGCTGCGCAAGCGCCGGCCCATGCAACCACCGGTGAAACGCCATTAGCGCGTAATATTAAGCGTAACGCCAAAAAGAATTCTGAGCATAATGCGAAAGTGATCGCACAAGCTAAGCAACGTAAAGCGGCGGCAAAGCAGGCGTCAAGTTCGTCTGCGGTGTCTAGTAGTAGTGCCGCCAGCAGCAGTGCGTCAGCGGTTGGTAATTTGACCAGTGCACAAGTGCAGCAAGCCCAACAACTATCGATCGTCGGTGTCGGCGATTCAGTCATGCTTGATGGTGTGGACACGCTGCAAAAGATTTTTCCATTAATGATCGCCGATGCATCCGTCGGTCGCCAGGTCAGCAGCAGTCAACAGATCTTAGCTGATTACAAGGATAAGGGCGTGTTGGCTAACGTGGTTCTGATCGGCTTAGGCACTAACGGGGCGTTTACCGATCAGCAATTGGATGACGTTATGCGCACAGTCGGGGCACAGCGGCAAGTATTCTGGGTCAATGTCCGCGTTCCCACACGGAGTTGGCAAAATACAGTCAATAACTCGTTGGCACAAGCTACGAAACGGTGGCCTAATTTAACGGTGATCGATTGGTACAAGGAAAGCAACAACCATCCAAATTGGTTCTACTCGGATCAAGTTCACCCGAATGAAACGGGGAAACAGCACTACGCTGATTTTATTGCCCAACAGATCCTAACCAAGGTCAAGCATTAAGGTTAATTTAAGTTAGTCGTTTTATACTGGGGACATTAGATCGTGTTTGGAAAATAACGCAAAGTGAGCGAAAAAGTGATTGAAGAAGCAGATCATTACGCATAACTTGAACGTTTTTTCAAACATGCGGGATAAAATGAGGTGGGAAAATGGTTAAAAGTGCCAAGGCGTTACTCGTTGAAGATGATGTTGAGCTATCTGCTAGTGTGCGTGATTTTATCACGGACTTCTTGGATGTTGATCAAGTTTATGATGGCGAAGAGGGCGAGTTTGCGGCTAGCCAAGGGATTTATGATCTGATCATTTTGGATTTGATGTTACCTGGGAAAAACGGCTACGACGTGTTAAAGTCGCTGCGCAAGCAACACTTGGAGACGCCGGTGCTGATCTTGACCGCCAAGGATGGGATCGACGATAAGCTCCACGGCTTCAACGTTGGCGCTGATGACTATTTGACCAAGCCGTTTCATCGTGAAGAATTGATTGCGCGGATCAAAGCCTTATTGAAGCGCAGCGGTCATTTCTATCAAGAAAACGTGCTGACAATCGGCCAGTTAAGTATTAATTTGCAAAATCGTAGCGTTACGGTGGCGGATGATGAAATTCGGCTTAACGGTAAGGAGTTTGACTTGCTAGTTTATTTAGTCGAGAACCAAAATACGATCATCACCAAGGAACAAATTTTCGATCGCTTGTGGGGCTTTGACTCCGAGACCAGCATTACGGTGGTGGAAGTTTATATGAGTAATTTACGTAAAAAATTGAAGCCGTATCAGGCGGATAAAATGATCAAAACGTTGCGCAACGTGGGCTATATGGTGGAAGTGACCGCATGAAAGTTGTGAATCGTAAGCAACAAATCAGATTATTTCTCACTGAGTTGATCAGCTTTGCGGTGATTTTCTTATCACTGGGGACGATCGTTTATCTGTCGTTTCAGCACGAAATTTACCGTAATGTCGATCAAGGTCTAGAGATGAAGCGCAGTCAGCTGTTGCTGGCGCAATTTAAAAATAAGGCGAAGCTCAAGACTAATGATAAAAGCAAAGCGGTGCAGCAGCAAAGGCAAGGTACACCGCCGCCGGATTTTCGGATCAATTTTTTGATCTATAATAGTCAGGGTAAAGTGATCAATACCGAAATGTTAGGTGATCGCTATACGCTGCTGACCGGGGTCAAGCTCGATCCTGATCAGCGGGGGAAAATCGTTAATCTGACCACCGATGATGGCAGTAAGTTCCGTTCTTTGTTAGTCAAAGTGCCTAAAACTAATCACGCGAAGTTATACGCTGGCAAGTACGTGCAGATCATTCAAAACATCGATTCTGAAGATCAAGCGATCCAAAGTTTTCGGCGCGTTTTGATTTTGACGATGCTGTTTTTCTGGTTATTGTCGATCTTACTTAGCTACTTGTTGTCGCGCTGGAACATGCGGCCAATTCTGAAGTCCTGGCAGCAGCAACAGGATTTTGTGGCGAATGCGGCTCATGAGTTGCGGACACCGCTGACGATCATTCAGAGTAAAATGGAGTTATTGCTGACTAAACCTAACGAAAAGATCATCAGTCAGATGGAGCCGATCGCGTTATCCTTAGCGGAAACGCGGCGGCTAAATCAGTTGACTCGTGATTTGTTAATGTTGGCACGGTCGGATTCAAATATGACCCAGATCACGCGGCAGCCAACAAATACGGCTGAGTTCTTAAAACAAGTGATCGCACCCTATTCCGAAATTGCCGCTAGTCAGGACAAAATGTTTACTGCGCAGATCGATCTGAACACGCAACAAATGATCGATCAAAAACGGATCCACCAATTATTAGTGATCTTGCTAGATAATGCGTTGAAATACACGCAGACTGGGGATCAAGTTGAATTTAAGGCTTACGCACACGGCAATCACTGGCAGGTGGAGGTCGCCGATACCGGTATTGGTATTGCGCCAGAAAATCGGCAGGCGATCTTTGAACGTTTTTACCGCGAAGATAAGTCGCGTAGCCGGCAAACCGGCGGTAACGGCCTTGGCTTAGCCATCGCCAAATGGATCATTGACAGCCATCAAGGCACTGTCAAAGTGGTCACCAACGATCCCCACGGCTCACGGTTTATCGTTAGTTTTCCGATCGAACACATTAAAAAAGAACATCATTAAAAGCGTTAAGCGCGAGACCAAGTACCAAATAGGCTCGCGCTTATTTTGTGTGATTGGCACAGCCCTGATTCTGTTTTATTCTGGTGCTGACGTATGGAACGCGTGCGGTTTTGGCTTGCCGTACTAGCTTAATACAATTAACTGTGAACGACAGTTTAATAGTTTGCCACTTTACAATTAAATTGCGTGGTTAACTATAAACGTCGATAAAATGAGTTTGTGTTCCTGTATACGACTTTGTAGCTGGTCTTTATTGAAGTTGCCGATAATTAATGTATGAATGTTCTACTGTATTTTGATGGAATGGAGATGCGCGAGGACCAGCTGTGTCGATAGTTCTTAATGGTGGTTTGTGCCATTTAGAAATATGCGGTATTGGCGAGATCCTCTTTTATCTCATCTTTTGCATTTATCTGATAAAAGTTAGCTCGCCAAACCGCCATGCGTTCCGTCCTCGCGCATCGGAATGGCATCTAGCCAGCTCAGTCTCGTTTCCAGCTAAATTTCAATTTTAATATTAATTGATAACTATGGTGTGCTAGACGGTAATCTGGGCGTTGTGTAAACGCTCTGGCGATTTTTATTTGCGTAAAGTCGTAAATACTGATTAAATAGATATATTTGAGGATCACGTAAAATTAAAATATAATTGAAACGTCGCTAAGTTAAAAATGCGGTTGTGGCCGTTTAACTGAAGGCGTAAATTACAGAAATGGATGAATGAACTGATGGAACTAGAATTTCTCGGCACTGGCGCTGGGTCGCCGGCGCGTTATCGTAACGTCACTAGTATTGCGTTGAAATTATTGGATGAACGCAATTCAGTTTGGCTGTTTGATGTCGGTGAGGGCACGCAGCAACAAATTTTGCGGACAGCGATTCGGCCGCGTAAAGTGGAAAAGATTTTTATCACGCATTTGCATGGCGATCATATCTTTGGTTTGCCTGGATTTTTAAGTAGTCGTTCCTTCCAAGGCGGTAATCAGCCGTTGACGATCTACGGACCAAAAGGGGTGCGCGATTACGTGCAAACTAGCCTGCGGGTATCGGATTCGCGGTTGACTTACCCGATCAAGTACGTGGAGATCACCGATAATATGCTGGTTTTCGAGGATGATACGTTTAAGGTCGAATGCCGTAAATTAGATCATCGGATCGCTAGTTTTGGTTACCGGGTGATCGAAAAGGATCACACCGGCGAATTATTAGTCGATAAATTGCGTGCTGCCGGTATCAAACCGGGACCAGAATACGGTAAGATCAAAGCTGGGCAACCGGTGACCTTAGCGGACGGCCAAGTATTGCCTAGCAGCGATTTTATCGGCCCAGCGCAAAAAGGGCGTATCGTGACCATTTTAGGTGATACGCGGCGAACGGCTAATTGCTTTACTTTGGCGGAAAATGCTGATGTGTTGGTCCACGAAAGTACGTTTGGCAAGGCTGATGGCCGGATGGCGTATAATTACTACCATTCTACCAGTACCCAAGCGGCGGAAGTGGCGAAAAAATCTCACGTTAAGCAGTTACTACTGACCCATATTTCCGCGCGGTATGTCGGTAAAGCAGCTCACGAATTACAATCCGAGGCGCGACAGATTTTTCCGCATACTCGGGTGATGAAGGATTTCGATCAGGTGACGATTCCATTGCAGAAGCAACAAACACAGGCAATCGCTAAATAATTTTGTGAAAGCGGGGCAAACTTAATGAAATTAGCAAATAAAACCGTTTTGATCACCGGCGCTTCGAGTGGCTTAGGGGCCGCGTTGGCGTACGCGGCGGCACGGCAAGGGGCCCAGTTAGTTTTGTGCGCACGCCGCAGCGAGCGTTTACGGCAAGTGGCGGCTCAAGCACGGGCATTGTCGGGGAGGCGGGTACTGGCGGTGCGGATCGATTTGACCCAGCCCGCACAGCTCGACCGTTTAATGACGGTGCTTAAGCAAAAAGTTGGCACCGTCGATGTGTTGATCAATAACGCCGGCGTTGGCTATTTTGAAAAGGCACTGGATCTACCGTTAGCCAAGGTCCAGCATTTATTTCAATTAGATGTATTAAGTTTGATGCAATTAACGCAAAAGGTTGGCTTGACGATGGCAGCGCTGCGCCGGGGCATGATCGTCAATATTGCCTCCCAAGCCGGTAAATTAGTGACCCCGAAGGCGACCGTTTACGCGGCAGCTAAGGCAGCGGTGATTGCTTATTCCACTGGTTTACGGATGGAGCTGCGGCCGTTGAATATTCAAGTGTTAACGGTCAATCCTGGCCCGATCAAAACGGAGTTTGCCCATATTGCGGATCCCAGCGATCAGTATGCTCAGGCGGTGGCGGGAATCGCGTTGGACGCCGATCAATTAGCGGCGCGGATCATTCGGGCGATTGAAACTCAGCGTCGCGAATTAAATGCACCGTGGCCCATGGAAATTGCGGCCCGGTTACGGACGCTATTTCCGGCGATAGCTGATCGATTGATCGCCAGCCCATTATTTGATCGTAAATAAGAGATAATTTAGTGCGAATGTAGCTGAAAAAGCAGCGCTAAGCGTTTTTTCAACGCACAGGATAATGTTTTGGAGGAAGTTTAAATGAAAAATCAATGGCGGCTTGTTCTTGTTTTATTGTTAGCGTTAGTGATCGTGATTTTTGCGGTGTTAAACGTGGCACCAGTTACGGTTCATTTTGGTTTTGGTACCGCCAAATGGCCGCTGATCATCGTGATCATTGTGTCCTTACTGTTAGGTGCGTTGGTCACCGTTTTAGTGTCGACCATGAGTGCGTTAGGTCTGCGGCGGCAGGTTAAAACCTTGACCGCAGAGAAAAAGCAGCAAGAAACCGCGATCGACCAAGCGGTGGCCGAAGCAACGGCTAAGTTGAATACCCAGTTGGCGGAAAAAGAAGATCAGATCAATGCCTTGCAGCAGCAAGCATCATCCGCGGCGGCACCCAGCGATAAATAAACAAGACTTTCAATCAGCTGGAATTTTGATATAATAGTTTGGTTGGGAGCGTGAAGTATTAAATGAAATCCCGTTATACTTGGCAGTATTTGCCGCAGCCACGAGCGGCGTTAGTCACCGAGCTTGCTGAAAAGTGTCAATTGGCACCAGCAGTGATCCGGTTACTGATCAATCGTGGACTAACTGATCAAACAACAATTGAAAAATTTTTAAATCCGGGAGTGGATCAATTGCATGATCCACTTTTATTATTTGACATGCAAAAAGCGGTTGACCGTATTCGTCAGGCAATTGAAGCTAATCAATTGATCACAGTGTACGGCGATTACGACGCTGATGGGGTCACCAGCACCAGTATTATGCTGGAAACGTTGGAATCCTTAGGGGCCAACGTCAATATTTATATCCCGGACCGTTTTAATGAAGGTTATGGGCCCCACGAATCTTCGTTTAAACAATTATTAGACGCCGGGACGCAATTGATCGTTACCGTCGACAATGGGATCAGTGGCAACGCGCCAATCGCCTATGCGCAAGCACAAGGTGTCGACGTGATCGTCACGGATCATCATGAATTGCCGCCAGAGTTACCGCCGGCATTTGCAATCGTTCATCCACGCCATCCGCAAGGCCACTATCCTTTTGGTGACCTTTCTGGTGTTGGCGTGGCTTTTAAAGTCGCTAGCGCTTTGCTTGAGGAAACGGCTGTCGATAGTTTTGATTTGGCCGCCATCGGTACGATCGGGGATCTAGTCTCCCTGACTGATGAAAATCGTGCCCTAGTTACCCTAGGTTTGCAACAGTTGCAGCAGTCAACGCGCCCAGGGATCACCGCACTTTGTGAAGTCGCGGGGATCGAGCAAGCTAAGATCGATGAACAATCGATTGGTTTTGCGATCGCGCCGCGGTTAAATGCCTTGGGCCGCTTAGGTGATGCTAAAGACGGTGTCAAATTATTGACCACCTTTGATCCTGATGAAGCAACTGAGTTGGCTAAATTTGTCCAAACGCAAAATGAGCGCCGCCAGCAATACGTTAAAGACATTGCCGCAACCGCAATGGAAATGGCGCAGACACCAGAAAATCAGCAGCGGCAAACCTTGGTGTTGGCCCACGCTGATTGGCATGAAGGGGTGCTGGGGATCGTTGCTAGTCGGATCGTCGAAGCTACCGGCAAACCTACTTTAGTGTTGACGGAACGCGAAGATCATACGTATAAAGGCTCTGGCCGTAGTGTGCAGGCGTTTAATTTATTTAACGCTTTGGACCAATACCGTGATTTGATGATCAGTTTTGGTGGTCACCATATGGCGGCTGGCTTAGCGGTCACGGCGGATAATTTAGCCGCGTTAAGTGCGGGCCTAGAAGCTCAGGCTGATGCGGTTGATCTGCGGCACCAAGCCCATGATGCTTTGAAAATCGATTTGCAGTTACCGGTGCCGGAAGTGACGACTGACTTTTTGCAGGCTTGTCAGCAGTTGGCGCCATTTGGTACCGACAATCCGGCACCACAGATCGCCGTTACACCAGAAAAGGTGACTGACGTGCGCGCAATCGGTGCGGATAAAGCACATTTGAAATTTAAATTGACCGCGGCCAATGCTAATCTGGATGTGATCGCCTTTCAAAAGGGGCAATACGCTGAGGATCTTACCGCTGCCGATCAGGTGACAGTGGTTGGCGAATTAGGCGAAAATGTTTGGCAAGGCCGGCGGACGCTGCAGTTGCAGTTAACCGATTTTGCTACTAGCGGCATCGAGATCATCGATAAGCGAACGACTCATTTGACCCGCCATTTATTCCAGTACACGGCCACCTATGTCTTCTTCTCGGCTAAATTACAGCAACAGCTTAGTGGCTATTTGCCGGTCGACGCAACGGCAGTTTCGGCGCATGAACCATTTAACGTGGTCGGCGACACCTTGGTATTAGTTGATCTGCCGACTGATTTGGCGGCTTTAGCAACGTTATTACAAGCGCATCAGCAGGAATATGACAAGCTGATCAGCTTCTTTTACATGGCGCACCCGGTTTATTTAGCGGGAATGCCGACACGAGCGGAGTTTGCGCGCTTATTTAAATTCACTACTACCCATCGCGGCATTAACCTGCGGACGCAATTGGCGACGCTGGCTAATTACTTACATTTGAAAAAAGAATTATTGATTTTCATGATTCAAGTGTTTTCTGAGTTGGGTTTTGTTAAAATAGTTGATGGCGTCATGGACGGCGTGGCGCAGCCAGCCAAGGCTGACTTGCAGTCCGCCGCCAGTTATCAGCAGCGTCAGCAGCAAATGACTGCTGAGCAAGTGCTAGTTTATAGTAACTATCAAGAACTTAAAAATTGGTTAAACGCACATATTGTGCCAGATGAAGGAGCGAAAAGCAATGTCAGTTGATTTACATGATTATATCGCCAGCGTGCCAGATTTTCCGGAAAAAGGGGTCATCTTTCGCGATATTTCACCATTGATGGCTGATGGGGAAGCTTATCACGAAGCTACGGATCAAATTGCAGCCTACGCTAAGGATAAAGGTGTCGATATGATCGTTGGCCCCGAAGCGCGTGGTTTTATCGTTGGTTGTCCCGTGGCCTACAAATTAGGTCTGGGTTTTGCCCCCGCGCGTAAAAAGGGTAAGTTGCCGCGGCCAACGGTTTCGGCTAGTTATGGGTTGGAATACGGTAAATCAACCTTATATTTGCACAAGGATGCGATCAAACCAGGGCAAAAAGTCTTAGTCACTGATGACTTATTGGCAACTGGTGGCACGATCGCCGCAACGATCAAATTAGTCGAAGATCTCGGCGGAATCGTTGTTGGTACAGCTTTCTTGATCGAATTAAAGGATCTGGGCGGCCGCGAAAAAATCAAAGATTATGATATGTTAGCTTTATTGCAGTATTAAAAAAGTGTGTGACATAAGATCATAGACTTTTCTGAAATATGGTTAGCGTGAAACAGAGCAGGTTAGATGCCATTCCATCTGGCCCGCGGAAGCATATACCAAATTTAGTGGTGTGGTCGTCAATAATGGTTGCATAACTAAAAATAGTACAAGTTGTACGCAAAAATACCAGTAAAAACAGCTAAACCTGTTTTTACTGGTATTTTGTTTAGAAATGATTCGATTGATTTTAAAATTGCGAATGACTAAGCTTGAAGATAATGCAAAATCATACTAACTAAGCATTTAGCCCAATTAATTATTCAATGTTCAGTTATTGCCGGAATGGAACCTAACCAGAGAATAAACTGATCACTTATAGTCAAGGTTTTTTTTTGTTACTGTTTACGATATTGCCGTTGGTGTGCTTTGATTCCGGCCAAAACGTATGGCGCGGGGTCATGGCTTAAATCTAGTTCAACGGTGCTGCCATCGGTCGGTAATTGTTGTTGGAAGATTTTTTCATAGGTCGGCACATCAACTTGCTGACGTGCGGCAAACATTTTTTGATGTTGTTCAGGCAACAAGGCTTGTTTGAAGTTGGCCTGCAGAATGCCGCTGAAAAATTCGCTGACGGCGCCGGAACCATAGCTGAATAAACCGAGGCGGTCACCAGCTTTTAAGGTGGTGGTATTTTCCAACAGCGACAGTAAACTCAAATATAATGAGCCGGTGTATAAATTACCGACGATCTGATTATATTGGCGTGAATCTTCAAAGTTGGCGCTCAGCCGTTGTTGGTCAGCTTCTGTTGCTTGAGGTAAAATCGAGCGCAAGGCTTTGAGGCCCATTTTGGTATAGGGTAAGTGGAAAGCTAGGGCGGCAAAGTTAGCTAAGGTCATGCCGCTTTGTTCGCGGTAAGCATCGAAGACTTCGTTGAAGAAATCAACGTACATGTGACCAGAGTAGTGGCCGTCGACTTTTGCTTCGGTGGCGTAGTTAGGCCGCCAGAAGTCCATGATATTTTCGGTCAATACGGTGCTGTCTTCTTCTAAGGCCAAGATCCGTGGGTCCTTGCTGATGATCATCGCCACCGCACCGCCGCCTTGGGTTGGTTCACCGGCGTTACCGATGCCGTAGCGGGCAATGTCGCTGGCGGTGATCAGGACTTTTTTGTCGGGATGTAAGGCGATGTAACCGCGAGCTAACTGTAGTGCTGCGGTCGCGGAATAGCAGGCTTGCTTGACTTCAAAAGCGCGGACTTGCCGTGGCAGGTCGAGCAAACTTTGCAGGTAAACGGCGCCGGATTTTGACTGATCGATGCCAGATTCTGAGGCGAAGATCACCGTGTCGATCTGTTGGCGATTTTCCGGGGTCAGAATCTTGGCGGCTGCATTGGCGGCTAAGGTGACGCTATCTTGTGTCGGCGGGATCACCGCCATCTTTTTTTGACCGATGCCGATCAAGTATTTGTTGGGATCTTCATTGCGCGCATGCGCTAACTCAGCCATATCAATAAAATAATGGCTGGTGTGGAAGCTGATTTGGTCAATACCAATTTTCATTACGTTGGAACTCCTTATATACATAGGTCTAGTTTTAATAGCTGCTATTTTGTTCTTGCGGGCTGGCTTGGTGCAAGCGGGCTTTGTGTTTAGCCGTTTTTTGCGTTAATAGGATCGCGCCGATCAATAAAAGTGAAGGCACCAAGGCAACTGAGGGGAGCAACCAGAAAATTAGGAAGGCGCCGATCCCAGCAATATTAGCCAGCAACATGGCCGGAATTTGGAATGCTCGTAAATACGAGATCAGGTGCAAACCGATACCGATCCAAGTAAAAATGGCTAAATGGCTTAACAGAGCAGCCCGCGCGGCCATAAAGTTGTCGACGTGAAATAGCGGCAAGATGTGACCGATGCCCAGCACCGCACAGCTAAGCAATAAGAATAACATAAATAAAGTGTCATATAAACCTGGTAATTTGAGCAACGAAATTTTCATGGTAGCCACCTCGGGTCAAAGATGAATTTATTATTAGTATAGCAGAGATTCAGAATCGTGAAAGATTTTTACTAAGGGAAATCGCTATTCTTACAAAATAGTTCATGCTATGATGTGACTAAGAACAGTTAGATCAATCAGTGGTTCAAAGCCAAAGGAGGGTTAATAATGGAAGAAGTGGTTGCACAAAATGTGGTACCAGCCGAGGTAAAGGGTTGGAACTGGGGCGCGTTTGTTTTTAATATTTGGTGGGGGATCGGTAACAAAACTTATTTGCCGTTATTATGTTTAGTGCCGCTGTTCAATATCGTGTGGATTTTTGTCTGTGGCTTCAAAGGTAACGAGTGGGCGTGGAAAAGCAACGATTATCCCGATGTAGCGAGTTTTAAACGGGTGCAGGCAACGTGGAATCGTGCCGGGTTGGTTTCGTTTATTGTCAGCGTTGCGGCGATCATCCTGTATTTGATTTTCTTCGCTGCAATTTTAGCCAGTCTGCCCGATTATTTCTGATTGGGGGTAATGGCTGATGACATTGGATTTAGTGGTACCGACGCTGGCGTACCAGCAACGGCGGCCATCTAACCTGATCGCTCTAAATTTTAGTAAGCATTATCGGCCGGAAACAGTCGTGGTCGTGTTATACTGAAATTAAGCGTTATAAAAATTCTAATTTAGGAGTGATCAGTTTGGCAGAAAAAACTTTTTCTAAGGAAGAATTGGCACAATATGATGGTAGCGATGGCAAAAAAGCGTACGTTGCTATTGATGGTTTAGTTTATGATGTGACTGACGTGAAGCCTTGGGCCGGCGGCAAGCATCATGGACAAACGGCAGGGCAAGATCTTTCGACCGTGATCACGAAAGCCCCACACAAAAAATCGGTACTCGCAAAATTAACCGTGGTTGGTAAGTATACCGGCTAATAAAGACCAGAAAGATAAAGTTGGTACTCCTAGTGTTAAAGCCAAACACTAGGAGTATTTTTGTGATTAAAATTTTAGTTATATGTGATTTAATATACTTTGAATTAGATTTATTTAGCAATGGCTATTTTAAAATTCTAATTGATATTGAAAGAAAAATCACATACCTGTATAATATCATTATATAAAAACAGGGGGTTACAAATAATTATGAAGAAAATTAGGGGTATGACGTTTTTCTCCGCCGCGCTATTATTGACATCTAGTATGCTAGGGATAGCACAAGGTGTTTCAGCTGCGGATAAAAGTGATGTTACGACAAGTGCTTCCAAAACAGAATATACATCGGCAAAGGATCTAAAGAAAAAATATGATGTGATCATTGTTGGTGCTGGGGGTGCAGGGATGTCAGCAGCTTTGGCGGCTAAGCAAAAAGGTTTAAAACCGGTAATTTTAGAGAAGATGCCGATTGCCGGCGGAAATACGTTAAAAGCTTCTTCGGGAATGAACGCTTCAGAGACAAAAGTGGAAAAGGCCAATGGGATAGTTGATAGTAATGAGCAATTCTATCAAGAAACACTAAAAGGCGGCCATAACAAGAATGATAAGGCATTATTGCATTACATGGTCAACCATTCTGCTAGCGCTATTGATTGGCTGGATAGCATGGGAATGAAACTAGATAAATTGACTATTTCCGGTGGTATGAGCGTTAAACGAACGCATCGTCCACATGATGGTTCAGCAGTCGGACAATATTTAGCTACTGGTTTATTACGTAATATTAAAAAAGACAAGATTCCATTGATAGTTAATGCGGATGTCACAAAAATTACGGAAAAAGACGATCAAGTTTCTGGTGTTAAAGTTGTCATTAATCAAGATAAGACAAAAACAGTTAAAGCAAAAGCAGTTATTGTCACTACCGGCGGCTATGGGGCTTCCAAAGCAATGATCAAAAAATATCGACCTGATCTAGCTAAGTACGTAACGACCAATGCAGCGGGGACAACTGGCGATGGAATCAAAATGATCCGGCAACTCGGCGGCTATACAGTTGATATGAAGCAAATTCAAATTCACCCAACTGTTTATCAAAAACCAGCTTATTTGATTGGTGAGGCAACACGGGGTGAAGGCGGTATTTTAGTTAATAAATCTGGTGATCGTTTTACCAATGAGTTAAATACACGAGATAAGGTATCGGCAGCCATTAATGGTCAGAGCGGTAAAATGGCTTACGTTGTTTTCGATGCTGGTGTTAAGGCACGTTCAGCCGCAGTTGATCAATATATTAAAAAAGGATTCACAAAGCAAGCTGATACGGTTGAAGATTTGGCTAAGAAAATCAATGTTCCCGCAGCTGAGTTACAGAAAACAATAACGACATGGAATCAAGATGTTGCTGCGAAGAAGGATAGCCAGTTTGAACGGACAACCGGCATGGAACATCAACTCAATCAAGGACCTTACTATGCGATTCCTATTGCACCAGGGATTCATTATACAATGGGTGGTGTGAAGATTAATACTAAGACCCAGGTATTAAAGAAATCCGGTAAGGCTATTCCTGGTCTATATGCTGCTGGTGAAGTGGCTGGTGGTTTACATGGTTACAATCGAATTGGTGGTAATTCTGTTGCCGATATAATTATTTTTGGTCGACAGGCAGGTGAGCAGGCCGCAGCTTATATAAAATAATAAAGTCAAAGCGTGATCGATTAGGTCACGCTTTTTTCTGGCATTAAATTACATGCGTTTTATTATCTTTACGCCGCTTTCCTTGTTATGCTGGAAGAAAAGTTAAGGAAGTGATTGCAATGACCAAACGGCTATGGCGCAATGTGTTGATCGGTCTATTGTTAGGCTTGTTCGTTGTGATCGTCGGGTACTTGGCGTTATTGATCCACGCGGTGGCGATCATTTGAATTATTGGCCGGCGTAGACACCAATTAAATGAAGTGCTAAACTTATAAAATAATAGATAAATGAAATTTCATTCCCCAGTGCAGCGCGGTGTGTTTAGCCGTGTTGTCTGGGGGTGTTTTTTTGAAGGGACGGTTTATTTGGATGAAAATGGATGAGATGTTTGCCCGGGCGCCGATTCCCAAAGTGTATATGCAGTTGGCGCTGCCGGTGGTGTTGGGGATGGTGGCCAGTATGGTCTACAATCTGGCCGATACATTTTTTGTCGCCCAAACCGGGAATGCGGATCTGGTGGCGGGAATCGCGTTAGGGACACCGCTATTTTCATTTATGCTGGCAGTCGGTGATATTTTTGGCCTTGGCGGTAGCGCGGCGATCTCACGCCTGTTGGGGCAAAAGGCGCATCAGGCCAGTGCTCACTTAAGTAGTTTTTGTTTTTACGCGGCGATCGCTTTTAGTTTAGTGCTGACGGTTTTGATGCTGGTGTTTGAGCGGCCAATTTTAGGCATGCTCGGGGTAACGGCGGCGACTTATCAGTATGCGGCTGGCTTTTACCGGATGATGGCGCTGGGGTCGACTTTTATTATCGTCTCATTGGTGCCAGGGAATATTATTCGCACCGAGGGGTTGGCAACTAAATCAATGATCGCCACGCTGACGGGGACGTTGTTGGCGATCGTGCTCGATCCGATTTTTTTGTTTGTCTTGGATTGGGGTGCGGCTGGCGTTGGCTTAGCTAACGTGCTTGGTTACGCGGTCAATACGACGATGTTGGTTTATTTTATGGTCAAAGATTGCCAGATCCTATCGTTATCGCCAAAATTATGGCGGGTCAGCTGGGCCGACGTGCGGACGATTTTAAATATTGGGATTCCGGCGTCGTTGACTAACTTTATGCAAAGTTTTGGCGTCATGTTGTTGAACAATTATCTGGCGCTTTACGGGGCGGTGGCGATCGCGGCAATGGGCATCGTGTTGAAAATTTACATGGTGGTGATGCTGATCATGGTCGGCTTTGCCTTTGGGGCGCAACCGTTGATCGGCTACAACTATGGTGCCGCTAATAAAGCCCGCTTTCGGGCAATCGTCCGTTTTGATTTTATGGTCGAGGTGGTCTACGCTTTGATCTGCGCGGTGATCTTGATGATCTTTGCGCCGCAGTTAGTGGCGTTATTTATGGATAAACCAGCGATTGTTACTATGGGTACCAAAATGTTGCGGCTGTTGCTGGCGACGGCACCGTTTATTGGCGCGATCCTAGTATTTACCACCTTATTTCAATCGATCGGTAAAGCCAGTGGGGCCTTGATCATGGCGATCACTCGTCAAGGGATCGTTTTTGCGATTGTGATCGTGCTCCTGGCGCGATTGTTTGGTTTCCAAGGTGTGATCATGGCCCAACCAGTTGCTGACGTCGTGACGTTTTTGATCGGTTACTGGTTGTATCGTCAATTAGTGGTCAAAAGTGAAGCAAAATGATAGCTGAAAATGCTTAAAAAGATTAGAATAACGGCAATAAAGTTTACCTGACCGTTTGTTGGTCAATGCTTTTTATATTTTGCTGATCGGAGATGCGGATATGTTAGCAATTATTGTAGGTTTAGCCATTGGGATCGGGTTACCGATGCAGACAAGTATTAATTCGCGCTTACGTCGTGCAATTGGGTCGCCTTATTTAGCCTCACTGATCTCATTTGCGATCGGGACGCTATTTTTGCTGGTTATGACGTGGCTCATGCGGCATAGTTTGTTATTTAGCTGGTCTTTATTTACCAGTCAGCCGTGGTGGTTGTGGATCGGTGGTATTCTTGGTGTCATTTATTTAACCGGGAATATTCTCTTATTCCCTAAATTAGGTAGTGTGCAAACGGTGATCATGCCGGTGTTAGGCCAGATCCTAGCCGGCTTATTGATCGATAATTTCGGTTGGTTCTCATCGCCACAAAAGCCATTATCGCTGACCCGGGTATTGGGTGCAGTATTGGTGCTGCTAGGCGTACTCGGCGTGGTGGCGCTTGATGGCTGGTTGGAGCGGCGGCATGATCGGTTGGACGCTGCGCCGAAAACTAATTCAGGTGAACTGTGGTTGTGGCGCGCGTTTGGCGTTTTAGCAGGGATGTTAAGTGCCGTTCAGACTGCGATCAATGGTCATTTAGGTCAGGTGTTGCATTCAGCGGTGGCCGCGGCTTTGGTCTCCTTTTTGGTGGGGACTTTAGGCTTGGTCCTGGTGGTGTTGGCGCTGCGGCCTAAATGGCAGTTAACCGCGCAAAAGCGGGCTACGGCGCCGTGGTGGATGTGGCTGGGCGGCATTGTTGGTGCATTATTTGTGCTCGGCAATGCATTCCTAGTACCACAAATTGGAACCGGCTTGGCAGTGGTGATCGTTTTAGTTGGCTTGATGATCGGCAGTTTGTTGATCGATCAATTCGGGTGGCTCGAATCGCAACGTAATCCACTGACCTTAGCCCAATTGCTCGGTTTGATCGTGATGATCGCCGGCGTGGCACTGATTCGCTTATTCTAAAAGTCAAACCGCCGACATTTGGCGGCCAAGTAGGCTATAATGAAATAGAACGAATGATTTCGGAAAGGTCGCGATTTTAAGATGCAAAAGAAGTTTACCTTTGATTCTGATTTAACGGTCGATCGGTTAGGCTATGGCACGATGCAATTACCTGGTAAAGGCGTTTGGGGCCCTGCCGCCGATGCTAAAAAAGCTGCCGCGGTTATCACGACGGCAATTGACAACGGGGTTAATTTTATCGATACGGCTGATTCTTACGGGCCGTTTTTCGCGAACTTGTATTTAAAGGACGCGCTGCAACAACGGCCTAATAGCAAAGTGATGGTGGCAACTAAGGTCGGTTTCACGCGCCAAGGCCCTAATCAGTGGACCGCGGTAGGCAATCCTGCTTATTTGCGCCAACAAGTTGAATTGAACTTGTTTAGTTTAGGCTTGGATCACATTGACTTGTTGCAGCTGCACCGCATTGACCCAAATTTCTCGATCGAGGAACAAGTCGGTGAATTGGCCAAATTGCAACAAGAAGGTAAGATCAAGCATATCGGCTTGAGCCAAGTTTCGGTGGAACAGATCAAAGCTGCGCAAAAGGTGGCGCCGATCGTATCCGTACAAAATCGGTATAATTTGATCGATCGCGCGGATGAAGACGTGTTGAACTACGCCGAACAACAGCACATGGCGTTTATCCCGTGGTTCCCCTTGGCGACTGGTAAGTTGACTAAAGGCAATACCTTGTCTTCATTGGCAGAAAAGTATGACGCTACGCCAGCACAGATCGCTTTGGCGTGGTTGCTTAAACGTTCCGACGTGATCTTGCCAATTCCGGGCACCAGCTCAGAAGAACACGTTAAGCAAAATATTGCGGCACAAGAAATCGAGTTAGAAGACGCCGATTTTGATCAATTAAGTAAGCTCGCGTAACGCGTTGCCCCACCAACTCAGTGTGTTAGCTGAGTGGTGGGGCTTTTTTTATCACGTTCATACAAAGATGGAGGGAAATTCGATGATCCAAATTATTCAAGGGGATATTACGCAGATGCAAGTGGATGCGATCGTGAATGCGGCTAACACCACGTTACTGGGTGGTGGCGGTGTTGATGGTGCGATCCATCGTGCCGCGGGGCCGGAGTTGTTGGCGGCGTGTCGCCAGTTGCATGGCTGTGCCACCGGTGAGGCTAAGATCACTGCGGGGTTTCGTTTGCCGGCTAAATTTGTGATCCACACGCCGGGACCGATTTGGCGTGATGGCACCCAAAGTGAAGCACAATTGCTGCATAATTCTTACGTCAATAGTCTGGCGTTAGCAGCGGCCCATGATTGTCAAACGGTGGCCTTTCCGTCGATCAGTACCGGCGTTTACCGTTATCCGTTGGCGCAGGCCGCTAAAATTGCGCTGACCACGATCCGTGATTTTTTGGCGACAAATACAGTGGTCAAAACGGTGACGCTGGTGTGCTTTGATCCCACTACTTTGGCGGCTTATCAACAGGTGTATCGGGAAATTGTATAGTTAATTAATATACAATGGATGTACTTTGATCTATTCTATACACGCGTGGTGCTAGTTCGTCATAAAATCAAAAAAGCCTAAATTGTATACCAATATCGTCAATTCAATCTTTAATTGAAAACCAAATAGACTACGGGTGAGATTGGTTTCAATCCCAAATTGCTGGGCTAAAATTGAAAAGCGTGACTCTATTGTCCGCCGTAACGCCTTGAGTTGACGCTTATTATGCTATTTAGCACCTTTCATATTAGAACGATAAGGCGTCCATAAGTTATAGCCTAGGGCCCTAAAACTGGTCTTGAGTTTTTTCCCAACATAACCAACATCGGCCAAAATATTGGGACAAGGACAACCGCTAATTAGCTCAGGCGCTACCTTAGCATCATGAACTGAGGCTGCCGTGATCACATAATTCAGAATATAGCCATTAGCCGTGACGACCATGTGGGTTTTAAACCCATAAAATGGCATTTTCTTGGTGGCATTATAGCCAATGTTGGCCTTCCCAGCAAAAATTCTAACTCTGAAATTACGAACTTTGGCACATAGTGGGTTGGGTAAACTGTCGATAATCGCTAGGTCGCCCGAATGAGCATAATCCTTAGTGATACCTGAGCGAATGGTATTGACTACTGCCAGTAATTGTTGCGCGCGGCGGTTGAAACGTGAACGTGATACCACCATTTGCCGCGGCATAAACGCTGCCATCAGATAATAGAAGCGGCGTTGCGATTGAATTCCCAGTGTGACTTGTAAGCACAGTAAAGCTAAAAGTTTAATATCAGTAATTTTAGTATGTTCAACGTTGCGCCGCTCAATGACGCTACGCGGACAATAACGCTGATAAAGCAATGAACATAACTGGTAAAAGTAATGGAAACTAACTTGTAATTCGTGACGATTTTGCTTAAACTTGAGGTGGTTCAACACAGTTATTACTCCTTTTAAGTTTTGTCACTTATGAGTCTAACTGGGTTGGACTTTTTTGTTAAATTTCTAAATGTTACAAACTAGCACCACACGTATTCTATACTTAGAATCTAAATACGTGAGGAGGAAGTTCTGGTGCACGAAGCTAAAACAAAAAAAATCGCAATTTCATTTAAAGTCGATCAACATGATAAAGAATTGGCGACCGAAATTTACAAAAATCTAGGCTTGAATTTGTCAACTGCTTTTCAAATGTTTTTAAAAAAGTCAATTGCGGAAGGTGGCTTACCTTTTGATGCGCGTGATCCATTTTATAGCCAGGCTAATATTGAAAATATTCTCGCTTCAAAAAAACAGCTTGATGATGATCAAGGGGCGGTGAGCGAAGGAGATCAGTAAGAAATCATGAAAAGTCTGCTTAATGTGTGAGACTCTTTCTGAAGTGTGGTTAGGGTGAAACAGAATTGGTTAGATTTCATTCCAGCGCAAGTGGACGGAACGAGTGGCGGTTTGGCGAGCTAACTTTTCCAGTTCAAAGCAAAAGCGGGTGGAAAAGTGGATCTCGCCAATACCGCATAGTTGTAAATGGTAAAACCCACCATTAACAACTATCGACACATCTGGTCCACTTGCGCTTCCACTCCATCTGGCCGCAGTGGCACATGTCAGACTTAATTGTATTGCCGTCAATTGTCATTACACAATTCAAAATAGTTCAAGCTGTACGCAAAAATACCAGTAGAAACAGTTAAATCTGTTTTTACTGGTATTTTGTTTAGAAATAATTTGCTTGATTCTAAAATTACGAATTATCAAGCTTAAAGGTAACATATTAGCACACTAATTAACGACCACGCTGGCGATGTCGTTGCGGTGCAGTTTGGTGTGGCCGCAGCTGGAGGTGATGATGTATTGTTCGGCCGCGCCGATGTTGAAAAAGTTGCGGGCGGTGGTGTTGATCACGGCGTCATCGGTGATTACTTGAACGTTGTGGACTTGTTCTAAAATTAATTGTTCGCCGGAGTGCAGCAGTAGCGTTAGTGTTTTGACCATTTTGTAAGCTCCTTCATTTTTGTCATATCTATAAGATAAGCCGGATGAAGTTGATAAGCAAAAATAACGCATAGGCAGCTCCGTCTCGATTTGCTTTCTCAATGTGGTTTTTTGGCGGCTAAGCGGTTAGACTAGGAGCATGCGTTTAAACTTATGAACGGAGGTGGTGAATGACAATGGACAAGCAAGCAACTTTAGCGGCAATCACGCAGGGGTTTGTGCAATCGCAAAGCCTGTTATTGGCTTTAGGGGATGAAAATCGGCAGTTGCTCATTATTGCCTTATTGCGTTTTGGCTGTGATGGCGCGCGGGTCGGGGCACTGACGGCGCAGACGCATTTATCACGGCCGGCGGTGTCGCATCATTTAAAAATATTGAAGGACGCTGACTTGGTGACGTTACGCAAAGAAGGGACCAAGCATTATTATGCGGTGAATCCCAACGGCAACTTCGCGGTGATCCAATCAACAACAGCTATGATCCAAGCTTTAGCGGTAACGTCTAAAGTTCCATGAAACCCAAGTTCAAAACCGGATGTTCAGGGAGGGGATGATGTTTATTGTACGGCATCACTGTCCACGGATGAAACGAACTTAATTCAAGCGTTGCTTCTCACTGGATCTTGCCTATTTTATGTGTTCTAGGGTACACAAATTAAGCCTTAGTTAGTCTGATTTTTCAGAATATCTAGGCTGCTGTTGGTAATTGAGACTGCGCTAGTTCAATTAGCGCCAGCCATTTGTCCGGCATTCGTTCAAACGGTTTGAGTTGTGGTAACTCAACAGGAATGCGGTAATGCAGTGCTTCATGAGGCCGCAAGAAGTTATAGGCCGCTGAATAAAGTGCCGTGTAACTCGCTGAACCTGTGGCAGAGCCAAAGCCGGTACTGGAACGATAATTTTCTTTGTAGGAACGATTCAAGCGCTCAATGGTTTGCTTTAAGAAGCGGTACTCACGACTGATCTCATCTTTGTTTTCAAGACCAACAACCTGGTGAATGCCAAACTTGATGCCCTGTTGTGCAAAATAGATCTGGGCAACTTGGTAGATCGGATTCGCGTCAACGACGAAGTTAAGCTTCTCAGGGATCTGAGGCATCTTTTGGAGGACTTGGTTGATCGCAATGACCGCTGATTCGGTTGTGCGATTAGGGGTCACGTAGTCGGCGAGAATGAGCTTACACTTGGCGTCGTAGAAGTAGAAGATATAGTGCCACTTGTCTTTCACGCGCACGTAAGTCTCGTCACCAACAATCTGATCGGACAGTGCGTAAGGATAATTCGCCCAGAAAGGCCGGACAACAGCGGCTACCGCCATTTCGTAGTTATGGATTGTCTGGTGTGAGATTTTAACGCCATGGATATCGTACATGATCGCCGCGGTTCGCCGCGCTGACAGACCATAGTTGATGTGATAGGTCAGCACCAAGCCCAGCACTTCAGGGCTGGCTTGAATCCGATCGAGGTCTACCGGTGCTTGGATCGGCGATTCTGGCGCAATGCCTTTAAGTTCAAAGTTGTAGGTTCGCCAAGTGTAGCGCACCTTGTGGGCAGTTGGATGGACGTTGAAGTCAGCGACTTCAGCCGGTGACATTGCGGCGATCGCACCAAGGCGAAAAGCGCACTTATCGTTGTAACAACACCAGACGTCGAACTTGGTCCGACGGTTGTGAATACTCAGGCGATTCTGGCAATAAGGACAACGTAAAGCGACCGTCTTATTCTTCTCGGCGTGACCATCTTGAAACTTGAACTGACAGACCTTGCACCGTAGCTGACCGCCAGCACCGTTATTGGCGTAAAGATAGTCCTGTGGTGCCGAGCACCGCGGACAGTCTTGCGCCGCAAAGCTGATTGGTTTACGCCGCCTGACTGGCAGTATCGGCTTACCGTTCTTTTCAAGCGACTCAGCGATCAACTGCTGGTAGTCGAGGGCTTCAGAACCGATATCAGCTTGAAGTAGTGGGACTTTCTCATCGACCTGAAATTGGTTAAAACGCTTGAATACCGGTTTATCAGCGCTTGGCAGCCGTGAATGATCAAAGATCTCAGCCAACTGAGCTAAAAGGATCAAAATAATTTGTCTTTGGAGCTTGATTATTAGAACTAAATAGGCTATTAATGGTGTATGCACTCGAATCCTTCTTTCTGGATTTTCTTGTTGTTCGCACACCAAGAATACCAGAAAAAGACGTTCGGGTGTTTTTTAATATTCGGAAATTAATAACAAAAACGAGGTACGTTTGACAGTACCGCTTTAGCACAGGAGGAAAATTAATGACAAAAACAATGCAAGCCATGCAAATCAAACAATATGGTCAGGTACCAGTTAGTGCAACACAAGTGTCGCTGCCAGCGGTAGGGGCGACGGATGTTTTAGTGGCGATTCGCGCTGCCGGGGTCAATCCAATCGATACTAAGACCCGTGATGGCGAAGTAAAACTGTTGGTCGCGCACCAAATGCCGTTGACACTAGGGCACGAATTTGCCGGCGTGGTGGCGGCGGTTGGTCGCGACGTGCAGCAATTTAAAATTGGTGATGAAGTTTATGGGCGGCCCCGTGATGCACGTATCGGGACGTTTGCGGAATACATTGCAGTGGATGTCGCTGATATTGCCTTGAAGCCGCAGTCGTTATCCTTTGTTGAAGCGGCGTCGTTGCCGTTGGTGGGGTTGACTAGTTATCAGGCGTTGATCGATTTGGTGCAGCTCAAGCCGGGGCAGAAAGTGTTGATCCAAGCTGGTGCCGGCGGTGTCGGTACGATCGCGATCCAATTGGCGAAATATTTAGGCGCGTACGTGGCGACCACTGCTAGTGCCAGCAGCGCACCGTTAGTCAAAAAATTAGGCGCTGATCTGGTGATCGACTATCATCAGCAGTCATTCGACGAAGTGCTGCACGATTATGATCTGGTGTTTGATACCCTAGGTGGCGTTAATTTGCGCAAAGCGTTCACGATTTTAAAACCCGGTGGTAACATCGTGTCGGTCAGTGGCTTACCGAACGGGCAATTTGGCCGCCGGCGTCACTATAGTTGGTGGAAAACGTGGCTGTTCAGTTTGGCGACGCTGAATTTAACTCGGTGGGCCCACAAATACCACGTGACCTATCAGTTTTTGTTCATGCAAGCCAACGGCCGCGAATTAGCCGAATTGACGGCCTTAGTTGAACAGGGCAAATTACAACCGCAGATCGACCGCGTTTTTCCGTTAGCCCAAACGCAGGCTGCCTTGGACTATGTGGCCCAGGGGCGTGCTCACGGTAAAGTGGTGGTGACGGTAGCCGCAGAGTAAGCGGGATGCGTGATCACTGCGGGGACACCTTTTCATGCGGGCGCCGTTTCCTGTTATAATAAATTCATTCAGTTATAAAGCAGGTGAATTGAAGCATGATCAATTTGTTATTTGCCATTGATGACCGCATGACCGCGCAATTATTGACGACGTTGTATTCAATCGTGGTCAATACGCCACAAAAGCAGTTTACTGTTTACGTGATCCAGAAAGAAGTGCTATCGGCCACGCCGCAGATCGAGGCTTTTTGTGCGCAAATGGGGCTACGTTATCGGCCGTTGGTGGTGGGGGCTACTTTTGTGGCTACGGCACCGGTTACGGAGCGTTATCCGGAGACGATCTATTATCGCTTGCTGGCGCAACGATATTTGCCGGAATCCGTGACGCGCATCTTATATTTGGACGTGGATATATTGGTGCTCAACGATTTGACGCCGTTATATGAATATGATCTGGGCACTGATTTGTACGCCGCCGCCAGTCATAATGCGTTGAGCCGCAATTCATTCAATCAGTTGCGACTGGGCAACTATGAAGCAGAAAGTTACTTTAACTCTGGTGTGCTGCTATATAATTTGCCAGCAGTCCGGGCACAAGTCAAAGTTGCGGCGATCGCAGATTACATTCAAACTAAAAAAATGGCGCTATTTTTGCCAGATCAAGATATTTTGAACGGTTTGTACGGACACCAGATCCAAAAAATTCCCGATGAGTTATATAATTTTGATGCGCGGCGTAGTCGCTTTTATTACGCCTTGAGTAGCGGTCAGTGGAATCTAGATTGGGTGATCACAAATACGGTGATCTTGCATTTCTGTGGGCGCGATAAGCCGTGGAAAAAAGATTACCACAATCGTTATGCTGGCTTGTATAAGCATTATGCGCTGCGAGCCCAGCGCGTGCTAAAAAGGAGTGATCATGATGATCAAAGTAGCCCAATTAAATGATTTACCGGCGCTAATGACGTTTTATAACGATTTGATCGTGGCGATGGCGCAGACCGCCTTTCCGTCCGGCTGGCAAAAAGGGGTCTATCCCGATGAAAATTATGTACGTACGGCAATTGTGCATGGCGAGTTATTTGTCAATTGGCAGGACGACAAAATCGTTAGTGCGATGGTGTTGAACAGCGTGGCAAATGATGGTTACGCGCAAGCAGCGTGGGCGGTGGCGGATACTGGTGACAATATTTTGCTGATCCACACCCTGGGCGTCAGTCCAGCGCTGCAAGGCCGCGGAATTGCCCAACAAATGGTTAATTTTGCGATTGCTTATGGGCGGAAAATGCACAAACGAGCAATTCATTTGGATGCGTTAGCGACTAATTTGCCGCCACAAAAGCTTTATTTGAAATGTGGCTTTAATTATATTGCGACATTGTCGCTATTTTACGCCGATACTGGTTGGACTGATTTCTTACTATATGAGTTGGTGCTGGGATGAAACGGTTAAAAATTTATTTTGCGGCCGCGATTCGCGGTGGTCGCACCGATGCAGCCCGGTATCAGCAGTTGATCGCTTTTTTGCAGACGACACATCAAGTGCTAACTGAGCATATTGGCGCGACAGACTTGACGGCGACAGGTGAGACGGCCTTGACTGATGCGGAAATCTATCAGCGCGATCTTCACTGGCTAACCACCTGCGATGTGGTGGTGGCGGAAACGACCCAACCTAGTTTAGGCGTGGGTTATGAATTGGCTTATGCTGAAAAAATCGGCAAGCCGGTACTTATTTTGCAGCAACAAGGGCCACAAAAACTTTCGGCGATGATCAGCGGCGCTCCGTATTTTCAGCGGGTGTTTACTTATCGTACCGTGGCTCAGGCGCAGACGATCCTTCAGCGCGAACTTGGCTTCATTAGCGGCACTAAACCGCCGAAAATGATAGAATAACAGTAATGCTATTGAAATGAGGGATGAACTTGAAGCGAATTGCAGTTTATTGCGGCGCCGCAGCGGGTAATGACCCCGCGTACCAGCAGGCCACGCTCCAGCTGGCGGACTGGTTAGTGGCTAATCAATTGGAGCTGGTCTACGGCGGCGGTGGCGTCGGGTTGATGGGGCTCTTGGCCAATGAGGTACTGACCGCTGGTGGCAAAGTCCATGGCGTGATGCCTAAGGAACTGGCTGACCGTGGTACGGCGTTGACCAAACTGACTGATTTACAGATTGTCGCCAACATGTCGGTACGCAAACAAACGATGTTGACGCTGGCCGATGGCTGCATTGCGCTCCCTGGCGGCCCGGGCACGTTAGAAGAGATCATCGAGGCCTTTTCCTGGGCGCGGATCGGCGACAACGATAATCCTTGTGTGTTCTATAATGTGGCCGGCTACTACGATCCGCTGCGGCAAATGTTTGACGACATGACGGCGAAGGGCTTTTTAACCCCAGCCGACCGGCAGAAATTGCTTTTCAGCGATTCGTTGGCGGAAATTTTGCCGTTCATGAACAGCTACGTGCCGCCAAAAGTACGGACCTATCCGCAAGCTAGTGGCTTGTAAAAGCGCTTGGCCCTAAAATTTAGTACTGCTGACTATGTGGTCGACAGTACTTTTTTATGGCAAATTTACAGGTCTGGGGCCATTTGTTAGCCGTTTTCAATAAAATACGTTAAGCTAGTTCTTGTGTTTATAATCGAAAGTAAAGAATGGGAATGAAAACGATGAATCTATTTTTAATGTTACTACCAGCAATTGCGTGGGGGATCTTACCGTTAGCGGTGGCCAAGGTCAAAGGGCAGCCGATCAATCAAATCTTCGGGACCGCCGTCGGGACTTTGTTGGCTAGCGTGGTGGTTTTTCTAGTCATGCGGCCGTCGATCTCAACGCTTAATTTTATTTTAGCGATGGTGACCGGGGCGTTTTGGGTCATGGGTCAGTTAGGTCAATACACTGGCTTCCGTGAGCTGGGCGTTTCGCAGACGATGCCGATTTCCACTGGTTTGCAGTTAGTGGGGACATCGCTGATCGGTGTTTTGATTTTTGGCGAATGGGCCAGCACCAGCGCTAAATTATTTGGTGCGCTGGGTATCGTGCTTTTGATCGTCGGCAGTATTTTTACCGCGGTGCATGATAGTGGAATCCAGCAGGAACCGAATCCGCGGCGCAAGAGCACTTTAGTCATGCTGGTATTGACGACGATTGGGTTTCTCGTTTTTAACACGATCCCCAAAGCAATGAGTTCGTCTGGCTTGGCGATCTTTCTGCCGGAATCGATCGGCATGGTGCTGGCGGTGTTAGCTTACGTGGCGGTCACGCGGCAACCGCAAGTGCTACGGGCTAAAGCCAGCTGGCAAAGTGTATTGGCGGGGTTGATTTTTTCCGTGGCGTCAGTCAGTTACATTTTGTCGGTGCGGGCCAACGGGGTCAACTCGGCGTTTGTCGTCTCACAGCTGTCGGTGGTACTATCCACGTTAGGCGGGATGCTGTTTCTGCACGAACATAAAAGTCGCCGTGAGTTGATCTTTACCTTGCTGGGACTGGTTTTGATCGTCGCCGGCGCAATCACGACCACCATGTTTTAGCGGTGGGTCAATAATGGGAGGCAAGCATGGAAATTCGACTGTTAAAATATTTTGTGACTATCGCTGAGGAAGGGACGGTTTCGCGGGCGGCGCAAGTGCTGCACATCACGCAACCAACCTTGAGTCGCCAGTTGAAGGAACTGGAAGCCGACCTGGATACCGAACTGTTCACCCGCCAGAAAAATCGCCTGCAACTGACCGAAGCGGGGTTATTTTTAAAAAGTCGCGCTGAAGAAATTCTTGAATTAACGGCGCAAACGCAGCAGGAATTTCTCGACCGTAAAAAGCAGTTATTCAGTGGTCACATTAGTATCGGGTGTGTCGAAGCTGACAATTCGGATACGATGTCGCTGATGCTGGAGGAATTTATCGCCGATTATCCGGCGGTGACTTTCAATATTTATACGGAGACCAGTGATGATATCGTTGAACGCTTGGACAAAGGCCTGATCGATCTGGCGATTTTGTTGGAGCCGATCAACACGGAAAAATACCATAAGATCGTGCTGCCACGCACCGAGCGTTGGGGGCTATTGGTGTCCAACGAGTCCTTTTTGGCGGAAAGTGCGGCAATTCAGCCCGTTGATCTGATCGGTACGCCGCTGTTGGTGTCCAACCGCGCCGACGTGCAGCAATTAGTCGCGGATTGGGCGGGCCGCCCGCTAGACGAGCTGAATATTATCGGTAATTTTAATTTAAGTTTCAACATTATTTCGTTAGTTGAACGCCAGATCGGCGCCGCAGTCTGCATCGAAGGGGCGCCTGGCTATGGTAGTGCCACGAAATTTATTCCCTTTGCGCCGACTGTGCAGACCAATTGCGTCTTAGCCTGGCGCCGTGAACGGGAAACGTCGCCGGTGGTGCGCGAATTTATTCGTTATTTCCGGACTGCATTTGTTAAATAAACGGAAAATCGACTGAGGCTGTCTTTACATTTTTAACGGGAATACCTAAAATGAATGCAAGAGTGTGACATAAGGCGCCCAGCTTTTGAGCATTAGCCTAGAGCGGCGAATAATTCACGCAGTGGATTATTTGACGATCGTAGCTAAGCGGAAAAAGTTGCCTTATATCGCACGTTTTGGCTATATTGTTCGGAAGTACAAAGAAGGAGTTGGACGTAAATTACTTATGCCACAACTCCGGTAACGATTTTGAGTTTGACAGAAAGGATCGTGTCAATGACGTCTCTTGTAATGGCGGCAGCTTTAAGTACCAACGCAAAAATTGGGCTCGCGGTCGGCGCCGTCGTTTTTGTCCTTTTGTTCTTTAAGTTGATCGCCGGCTTTATCCGCTTTTGTTTCCGGCATCCGTTTATTTTTATTTTATTGCTACTGTGCGGCGGCTTAGGCTTTATCTTCAATTTTCTGCTGGCCGGCGTGGCCATTCTGGCAGTAGTCGGCGGTGGCTTGGCGTTTTTTGTACTAAATGAATTTAATGGTTGATTTTTGGCTAAACACTTACCAAACAGGGTGCCGACTGTTTGTGTAGGTGTTTTTTAGTTAACAGTCCACTTGTGAAAAAAGCGGTATAGAAAAGGTACAATTAATTCTACCAGAGATATATACAAAGCGTGAATTGGAGGCGCATCTAGATGACTGATAAAGAAGAGGCCGAGCGAATCATGGCTAAATATCACCGCGATTTTGGCACCTTTTCGCAAAATGCGACCCGCAAAGAGTATCGGTTTGTGCTGCGTTATGTTGCTGGGGAAGCCCACCGCAAGCAACGTGAAATTGCTGGTTTGAGTAATGACGTAGATACAAATAAGGACTAGTGATTCGCAATTAAAATAGCCGTCACGCAACTGATTGTTAGTTGGGTAGCGGCTGTTTTTAGTTCAATAACTTTTTATCTGATCAGCACAACTTTGGCAGAATCTTTCAGCGATTGTTCAAACTGATCGATAGCGACTGATAAATCAGTTTGAATTAAATTGTTATTCATAGGCGAACGCTCTAAAAAGGCAATATTATAGGTTGCTGGTGTGGTCGGTTTTGGAATGTAAAATAAATAATAATAATCAGGATCAAGCAATAATAATTCTGGTTTTATGAGCTTATCATTTAATCTGATCTGCGCATTTTGATCAACCAATGCGGTTGCGGTTGTTGGTGTTTTGCAAACTTGATCTAAAAAACGCGTCTCCAATCGCTTAAAATCTTTATTCTTGAAGTGGTGCGTCATTAGCAGAAATACGATTATCAAATAGATATTAAGATACAATCTGAGTGAAGGGGCAATCAAGAAATACTCGATCAGGGCAGTCGGAATCAAAACGATAATTGCATTAGTGATGACACCATATCGCCGTACCGTTTTGAAATGATCAAGCTTATTCTGCTAAAGGTTGAAAGTTAATATTTCCACTTAAGCCCTGATCTGTTAGGACTTTTTTGCTACAAAAATAGACATGAAACCATTCACATCTGTATACTTAAAGCGTCTAAACAAAAACCATACAGAGGAGTTTCATGCCTATGTCTACTATACAATACAATGACACTGATATTCATCATTCTTTTGCTCATTTTTCAAAATTGGTCCATCTCTCCGCTATTTTGCGTCGTGTCAATATCCATAAATCGCGCGGTATTAAAACTGAACGCTTATTTGAATGGTTATTGACCACCATCTTTAATCGCTACTCCATTTTTAGAGCAGAAAAGGCTAACGATTTTTCAAAACGAACTGTTCGCAATTGTCTAAATGATCCACATATTAATTGGCAACGGCTGGTTCAGCTATTAGCGATCCATTTGATCCAATACGTGCAACATTTTACCGATCCAAGACGGCGACAAGCCTTGATCATTGATGATTCATTGTTTAAACGTGAATTTTCACGCAAAACTGAATTATTAGCTCGTGTTTTTGACCACGACAAACAGCAGTATTTTAAAGGCTTTAGGACACTAACTTTAGGCTGGAGTGACGGCAATACTTTTTTACCGCTGAACTTTGCCTTGATGTCATCAAGCCACGCCAAAAATCGGTTTGGGCACCTTAAGTCCAGTGATCAACGATCACTGGCCGCGAAACGACGTACACAGGCAACCCGTAAAATGACCGATGTCGCTTTAGAATTAGTAGATGATGCAATCAAATCCGGCATCAAGGCCAAGTACGTCTTATTCGATAGCTGGTATGCATCACCGCGTATGTTTGCGGCATTGCTAAAACGTCATTGTCATGGGATTGGTATGTTGAAAAAAACTAAAAAAGTCTATTTTCGTTATCGTGGCCGAGAAATGGATATTAAGACTTTATACACTAACTTACGGCGCAGTAAATGGCCAATTAAGGATAGCTATCTATACAGTCCAATCGTCACATTTGAAGTTGATGGCGAAAAAATCCCAATGAAGTTAGTCTTCGTAACCAAACGTGGCCAGGCTGATCAATATCTTGTGTTGGCGACCACAATGACTGACCTAAGACCAGAAGCAATCATTCAGATGTACGGTCGGCGTTGGCAGATCGAATGTTATTTTAAAGTCGCTAAACAATACCTGCAATTTGATCAGACTCAAGTCCAAAGCTATGATGGACTTTGCGGTCACCTAGCAATGGTCATGTTAAGCTATGACGTCCTTGCATTGGCGCAACGTGAAAATACGGACGACAGGACGCTGGGTGACTTATTCTTCGATTATGGACGACCGTTGCCTGATATTAAGTTAGTAAGTGCGTTGAATTGGCTGATACAAACAATTACTGGTCTAGGTGAAAAACTCGACATGGCGGTTGAAACATTAACTATTATTTTTGACGAATTTATAAAAGCATTACCGAATAGCCTGGCCAGGCTACTCGGTAATGCTCAATGAAGTGGAAACTAGTAATATATCGTGCCATAACCGTTTGACATCAATGGTTACGGTCTATTTGATACTTTCAACCTTTAGTAGTGAATAATTATAGTCGCTAATTTTCGGTAACAGCGCTTTACGGCGCTGCTTTTTTATTTGTTAGTTGCTGGATTTAAGTGATTCGCTATTTTGGCAACTGAATGTTTACTAAACCTTTTGCATAAAAAAACACTTTGCAACGTGGCGGTCTTTTGCTATAATATACTTTGTTGTGGAGAGTTGGCAGAGTGGTAATGCAACGGACTCGAAATCCGTCGAACCGGCTTATACCGGCGCGCAGGTTCAAATCCTGTACTCTCCTTAAATAAATTCTATTTTGCGCGAGGTTAGCTAAACTGCTAACGTCGCTTTTTTTATATACAGATCGATAGTGGTGTTTGTACGATCAGAGAAGATCGATGATACACCTATAGTCTGATATGATGCCCTTAACCATTATGGTATAATCGGTCGGACTTCTAATTAACAGTGAGCTAGAGTGGGGCAAAATAATGCGGGATTTGGTAACTGAACGAAAATTCATGAACATGATCGTCTGGGTCGTTTTGTTAGGGATGGCGTTTTTTGGCACGTTGCCGATTTTTATCTTAGTTTACGTCTTTTTGGCGATGTTGATGATCATGCGCACTTGGCTGGGGCGGGCGTTACGCCGGGTGAAGATCACGACTTCGCTAGTGTACTTATTGATCATGGTGCTGCAGATCACCTTTAGCAGTGCGGTGATCTTCCGCCAACATATTTACTTAGGCGCCGGCTTTTTCAGCCGTGTATTCGGCACATTGCTAGTATTAGCGCCATTATTGGCTGAGCGGATGCTGATCATTCGCCAGGATACTGATTTTTATTTACCGTCGATCAAGGAAGCAGCGACGCTGAGTTTTTCTGAGTTCAATGCACAAAAAGACGCCGTTATCCATTCAGTGCAGAGCTTGGGCAAGGTTAAGCAAGCACTGGCGGTGGATAAGTTGATGCCGCTGTTTACCGATTTGAAGCGCCACAGCTCGATGCGCTACATCAATGACGGTTCGCTGACTCAAAGCTATTTTGACTCGGTGGCGGCAACAATGGCCGATCCGTACATTTACATCGTTATCTCTAACACCGGCAGCAATGCCAGTGAATTGATCTCGTTGTTCACCCAAAAACAGTACAATCACGCGTCGCTGAGTTTTGACCGTGACTTGCAGACGATCATTAGTTATAATGGTGGCGAAAATGTGTATCCACCGGGTTTGAACCCAGAAATGGTCGCTGCGTTCCATCAAAAAAGTGACGCCTCGGTGCTAGTTTATCGCTTGGCGACCACGTTGGCGCAAAAGCAACAGATCGCCGCAAAGATCAAGCAGATCAACCAGACCGGTAGCGCCTATAACATTATTGGCTTGGTGGTCAAACGCTCATTGCGGCCCAATATTATGTTCTGTTCACAGTTTGTCTACCAAATGTTACGCCTCAGCGGCTTGGCCTACTTTACCAAAGCCGATGGCAACGTGAAACCAACTGATTTGGTGGAGTTAGATTACTATAAAAAACTTGATTTTTGTTATGAAATTAAATTTAACTAAGGGATGATATTATATGCAAGCAGCATTTATTTTCGATTCACCTATGATCGCTAAGTTGCCCGCCGAGACGGTAGTTTATCTGCCTGGCACCCGTGACCACACGGTACAAGTTGCTGGTCACGAGGTTCATTACATCAAAGTTCCAGGCTACGTTAAATTCGGCGATCACTTGATCAACTTTTTTGTCCGTAAACTCCTTAAGATCACCAATGTGCCCGAATATTTGAATATGTTAAGCTTCGTTTATTTCTCACACATGGCGGCTTTTTACCTGCTGCAAAATGACTACGAGCACTTGCTATTTGCCAGTGACGAGCTTAAGCAAAAAGTCCTGCTACAAACGAAGCAGGCGGCATATACCGCGCGCGCCACGGTGATCGCGTAATACAAAAAATGAGTTGTCCCAGCAAATTGCCGGACAACTCATTTTTTATTTATATTTTTTGGTCAGCTTCATTAGTTTCAATAAATTACCGATCCAAGTGGTTTTAGTATATTCAGTCACATCTTCGGTGACTTCAATACAGCCGACGTACTCGCCAGCAGGGTTATGTAGGGCGTAAAAGGCCATGTGCACTTGTTTGCCGCGAATTGGGACAGTCATCGCAACTTTACCGGTGGCGCCGTCGTGCATTTCCGCCAGCACTTGTTTAACGCGGCCAGCACTATGCGCTGGATGAACGTCTAACACGTGATGATTTAACTTGCTAGGATCGCGTTTAAATAAGCGGTGGCTGTTGTTGGAGTACCAGCGGACGATATCGTTTTCGTCGATAAAATCAAATTCTTGGTCGATCGTGGCAAAAATGGCATTGAGCTGCTCTAAACGCAAACTGCCAGTTGCTAACTCAACGGTTGGTTGTGTCAATTCAGTTTCCTCCTATGTATCACATTAGTTATAGCTTAGCATAGCTTACTAGGTGAACTGAATAAGGGAAATGACTAATCTATTGCGGGACAAAATAGTTGCATTCGCTTACATAAATATTTTACAGTAGTAGCGCAAGGAGGTGTTACAATAAACTTAGAGATTCTAAATGAGGTGAATGCAATTTGACGCTAACAATTAAAAAAGATATTCAATACGCAGCTGGTTTAGCTTTAGACTGGTATCAGCCGCAAGGGCAATCATTGAAAGGATTATTGATTGCCATTCATGGTGGTGGTTGGTTTCAAGGTGATAAGGCTAAAGACGCTGACGTTGCGCAATGGTTAGCTGAACAGGGTTATTTAGTAGTGGTACCAAATTATCGGTTAGCACCGAGCTATAAATTCCCGGCACCACTGTTGGACATGAATCGCTTATTTAACTGGTTGCAACAAAATGCACCCCAAGTACCGCTGGCAGCAATTGGGGCCTCAGCTGGTGGTAATTTAGCTGTGGAGTTGGGTTTGAACTACGGTATTCCGGCGGTCTCATTGTCAGGAATTTTGGACATTGCCCATTGGTTGACAACGCATCCCGCTGTAGTCGCTAAACCGCGGCAAACTGCTGATTTATTGGATAAATTAGACAGTGCGGTCATTAATCAGGCTGGGACCGATGAAAGCTTTTATAAGTGGTTTATCACCAATTATGTCACTGATGAACAGTCACGGGCGGCAACTCCCTACCAGCACGTTAGTTCTGCCAGTGGCCCAATGTTGTTGATCAACTCGCTGGATGAATTTGTGCCGATCACTGGGGTAGTGCGCTTGAGTCAGCGGTTAACCCAGGTCAAAGTGCCAGTAGAAACGATCAGCTTAACCGGTAGTCGCCACGGTAAAGCGTATTTTGATGAAGTGAAAGCAAATATTTTACTGTTCTTACAACGTTATTTAACTAAGGAGTGACGCAATATGACCAGTGAACCACGCCGTGATCCACTTAAGGATGAATTGTTGACCCCAGAAAATTCGGCTTTTTTGTTAATTGATTATCAACCAACGCAGATCAATTCGATCAACTCGATCAACCGTGCGGAGTTGATCCGTAACGCGATCAGTACCGTTAAATTGATCAATACGTTTAAAATTCCGACGGTTTTATCGACCGTCAACGTGGCTACGACCATGAATCAAGAAACGATTCCAGCAATCAAAAAGTTATTGCCTGGTGTACCTAGTTATGATCGCACAACAATCAACGCTTGGGAAGATCAAGAATTTTACGCCGCAGTTAAAAAAACTGGCCGTAAAAATTTGATTATTGCCGCACTTTGGACCGAAGCTTGTTTGACTTTTCCGGCGCTGGATGCACTACGTGAAGGCTATAATGTTTTCCCAGTGGTCGATGCCGTTGGTGGCACTTCAGTAGTCGCACATGAGGCAGCTTTACGGCGGATCGAACGGGCGGGCGCACAGCCGACAAGTATCGCGCAATTAGCTTGTGAGCTACAACGAGATTGGAATCGGCATGACACTTCATCTGAATTTGCCCAAGATCTAGCCGACGCGGGTATTTTTCTCCGTTTAACTAAATAAGATCAAAGAAGAACGCACAATTAAATGTGGCGTTCTTCTTTTTTTAGTCACTGGATTAGCCCGTCAGTCGCCCCTCTGAGCGGAGTGGCTTTAAGAATAGGATTTACTTCTAGCTGATTTATTGATACAATACTTGGCTGGTGATAAATTATAAAACGGAGGTGAGTGGGGTGAATCAATGGATCTATGTGGTCTGTTATCAGAATTCAACGGCAGCGGCGCCGGCCTTTGAAGTATTGCGCGCCTACCGTAGTGAAAAGCGGGCGCAGGAAATCGTGGCGTTGTTGACCGCGACGCCATTTGAGCGCCACTCATTGACAACTGGGCATTACCTGTACCACAAAATTCCGTTAGCTTAATTCAAGGTTAAAAAAAGCCTTGGCACTAAATGCCAAGACTGATTAGGTTACATATGATTACGGTATAAGCCAACCACTTTACCAAGGATCGTGACTTGCTGTAAGATAATGGGCGCAAAAGTATCATTTTCCGGCTGTAAGCGAATATGATCACTTTCGCGGAAGAGCCGCTTGCACGTGGCTTCGTTTTCGGCCGTCATGGCAATGACAATATCGCCGTTGTCGGCGGTAGCTTGTTTGCGCACAATGACTTGATCGCCATCTAAGATGCCAGCGTTGATCATACTTTCACCACGAATGGTCAGCATGAACAGATCTTGTTCGGTATCGTCAAGATCAGGTGGGATCGGGAAAAAGTCAGTGGCTTCTTCAACCGCCAAAATCGGTTCACCGGCCGTGACCGTTCCTAAAACTGGAATACGGGCGGGGGCAATTTTTAAGGCTTTCAAACCAGCGTCAGTCAATTCGATTGCCCGCGGTTTAGTAGGGTCTTTTTGGAGTAAGCCTTTTTTTTCTAAACGAGCTAAATGTCCGTGAACGGTGGATGTTGATGATAGGGAGACCGCGGCGCCAATTTCGCGCACCGTTGGCGGATATCCTTTCTCAGCCACGCATTCATGAATGAAACGTAAGACTTCTATTTGTTTGGGTTCATGCGTTTTGATCATGGTTGACACCTCAGTCATATTTTATTAATTTTAGTGTAGCATACTCATTCACTCATTTCAAACAAATGTTCGGCCTGTGATTGTTGGTTTAATCAGTTTTCACGCCGTATTTGATGTCAAATTGAGCTGATATTGTGAAAGGTGACTTTAATAATGGAAAATAAATATCTCAAACGAATCAACGAATTAGCCCGTAAAGCTAAAGCGGACGGATTAAATGCCGATGAACAGGCAGAGCAAAAGCGTCTGCGCCAGGCCTACGTCAAGGAATTCCGCGAAGGACTGCGCCAACAGATCGAACAAACGCAGATCTTCAACAAAAAAGGCCAAGAAACCACGCCCAAAAAGGTCCAAGAGATTCAACGTAAAAATGGCTGGCGTAAGGACTAAGTCAATTTGCTGTAACCTATTTCTTTTTTCAATGGATCTAGGCGAGACTTGAAAGGTCAAACCACCTTTTAGCCTGCGCTTTAATTTGGTTCAGCACTTTACAGCTTTTCACTGACCCCCGACCAACAAGAAGCCAACCACTGAATCACCACTTTGGCCGGTGTTGTTTTTAACCGCCTTTGCACTTGCCGCGCTAAACTAGCCAAAAACAGCGCCGCTTGAATTTGCCGACTTAACCAGAGTTTGCGTTCACGCAAACTTTTGGTTACCAAAAAAGCTAAACTAGGTTGGGTCAATGGCAATACGATCATCAAGGTATACGCCGTATTCAATAAATGATGATCGGCTTCAATCTTGGCTACTGAACGCACGGCGTAATCACCGAAGTGCCAGAATGTTTTCATTTCATAAAAATAGGTCTCGATCGCCCAACGTTTTTGATAGTAGGCCAACGCTCGTAGCGCTGGCGCAGGGGCGCTGGTCTCCGGCGTCCGATAGGTGAGCTGGGTCGGATCAACGGCTAGGGTTTCGGTTGTGATCGCCGCTAATTCTTCGGGCGCGCTCGTCGCCATGAACAGACGACAAGTCGTCTTGCGTTGTACGCGGATCATGTAAACTGGCTGGGGCATCAAGCGTGTCAGACACCGCACTATACCGATCTGATCTCCGGCCGAACAAAGATTTAATGCAATATTTCCCAAATGGATCTGGTCACCATATTTCCGCGGCCGACCGCGCTTACCGGTGCGTTTGGGTAAGCCAAACATGGCGGTATCTTTACGCACATTGGCGATCATAGCTAGATTAGGTTGCGTCATGACCAGTTGGTTGATCTCAGCTTTGGGATACCAACTGTCACACAGTAGGAACACTTGTTGGTCGCTGGCGATCGATTTCAAAGTCGTCTTGATCATTTGCGCCGCTTGCTGGTATTTGGTCGCCTGTTCCGCCTGATAAAGGTGCGTGGCTAACGGCAAGAACGTATAAACTGGCTGGTCATCTTGGTCCCGCTGTGTTGGGATCATCAGACCTAAAGTAACGAAATCATGGGCATTGACGAGCCGCTTACCCGTATGTGCGGCGTGATCGAATAGATATTTGACGCCGGTAAATTTGTGGCCGAACTTGGGTTGGACCGTGTCATCCAGAACCAATAATAAGGGCAAGTCCTGACAAGTAGTGGGAATCAAGGTCAGTAAATACGTCAAGTTGCGCACTTCTAACTGTGGCAAGTGGTTACCGATCACTGCCAAAGCCCGATAAAACGTGTTCAAAGAATGCTTCGTCACCCGGCCCAGAAATTGTTCAAATAAGTGGCGGATCGAGTGGCGGTCACCGATCACTAACAACGCTAGACACAACCAAAAATAGTTAAGGCCCATTGGCTTAGACAAGCCAGCCGCTTTTAAATCAGAAAAATAGGCGTGGAGGGTGGTTAAAAGTGATGATTTTTGATAAAATGAGTTCAACACGAATCCTTCTTTCTAAATGGTTTTTTGTCGAACTCATTTTAGCAAAGAATAGGCATTCGTGCCTTTTTATATCCAAATTTTTTTAAAAAGCTGTAAAGTGCTGTTTGGTTCCTGCCTTTTAATTTGCCTAATAATTGTGTAAAATAAATAAATGAGATCGTTTTGAAAGGGGAAAACAACGTGGGAATGTACATTCTGATTTTTGTGATCGGTGCTGCACTCGGTGTCATCGGCGGTTTCTTTGGCGCACGGCAGTATATGAAGAAATATTTGCAAGACAATCCGCCAATCTCTGAAGATATGATGCGGACAATGATGATGCAAATGGGCCAAAAACCTTCTGAAAAGAAGTTGAACCAAATGATGGCTTCAATGAAAGCTCAATCGCGTAAAGCAGGTAAATAAAAAAACGATCGCCTAAGTAATTAGGCGGTCGCTTTTTATTTGGGAATGTATTTAAAGTTAGGATCGATCTCCGCATCGAGCTGTTTAAAGGCAGCTTGCATTTGATCATCGATCGCTGCCATGCCGTCTTTATCCATTTTTTGCTTACGGTCAATGTAGATCGGTTCGCCAAAGCGCACCGTGATCCGTTTGCGCGTGAAAAGACGTTTAAAGGTTAGCGGCCCTTGATAAACCGTGGGCACCAGCGGTACGCCACTCATGCGGGCGATCACTAACGCACCACCTTTTAATTCAGCCGAGTGGCGGGTGCCAGAAGGAAACATGATCAGCGATAAGTCACCTTTTTTCAAAATTTTCACCGGTGTCTTGATCGCCGAGGGACCAGGGTGAGCGCGGTTAACTGGAAAAGCGTTGGCGTGCACCAGGATAAAGCGAATGATCGGATTTTTAAATAGTTCTTCCTTGGCCATGAAGGAGAATTTTTTCGGGCTGCCAGCTAGGGCGTAGTAGATCGGATCAAACCAAGTTCGATGCGGACCGACTAGGATATAAGCGCCTTTTGGCAGCACTTCTTTATTTTCATAATGAGCGTTACCGTTGATCAGCCAAACCAGGCCGCGAACAACGGCGCGAATAAAAGTATAAAACATAATTTGGTTCCTTTCCGTGCTTAATTTATTTCATTATACCAAAAAATTGCAAATTGACTTGTTTTTTCATTTGAGTTTCGCTAATCTGGTCAAAGAAAGCGAGGCGTAATCGTGTTAAAAGCCGATGAACGGATCGATCAACTTTACAGTCAAGATATCAAAATCATTCAAAGCCCCAGTGTTTTTTCCTTTTCGCTAGATGCGGTGCTACTGGCGGATTTTGCGGTGGTCAAGCCGCGCAGTCGCAGCGTTGATCTTTGTGCAGGCAATGGCGCAGTCAGCTTATTTCTGAGCCGTAAAACCGCGGGGCCAATCGCGGCAGTGGAATTACAACCACGGCTGGCGGATATGGCCCAGCGCTCGGTGGCGTTGAATCAATTAACTGACCAAATCACGGTCCACCAACTGGATCTTAAGGACACCTTTAGTCAGATCGCCAAGGATAGCGTTGATGTGGTCACGTGTAACCCGCCATACTTCCCACCACTAGCCACGAGCAAGAAAAATCCCAATCCGTATTTGGCAATTGCTCGTCACGAGATCACCACCTCACTGGAAGCAATATTGAAAATAACCAGCGGCTTACTGAAAATGAATGGCAAAGCTTTTTTTGTTTACCGGCCTGATCGCTTTAATGAATTTATCACTAAAGCAGCAGCGTGGCGTTTACAAACTAAACGTGTCCGTTTCATCCATCCCAAAGCCGACCGCGAAGCCAATATGGTGCTGATCGAGCTGATCAAGGATGGTCGCCCCGGTGGCCAGCGCTTTTTACCGCCATTAACGGTTTATGATCAAAATAATCAATACTTACCAGAAGTCAGGCGATTATTATATGGCGACAACTAAAAAATTTTATTTTTACGTTTTACTCTGTGCTGACAACACTTTATATGGTGGATTTACCACTGACGTTACAAAACGGGTTGCCACCCATAACGCTGCTAAAGGTGCCAAGTATACCAAACCAAAAACGCGGCGACCGGTGAAATTGCTTTTTCACGAAGAATTTACCACAAAAACCGCGGCATTACAGGCTGAATGGCACTTTAAACATCAGCCACGGGAAGATAAGCTAGAATTCTTACAAAAGCATGGCGTTCAGGTAAGGTTACGATAAAATTTTCTGAAATCAGTAAATTTAGCTTTACCTATTTTCAGTAAATGCTTATAATGTAAAAGGACTATGAAGGGAGCAATCACATATTATGAAGTTTATTGTTTATGGTGTTCGTAAAGACGAAGAAGGTTATGCACATAACTGGTCAAAGGAAAACAAGATCGACGTTAAGCTTGTTGCTGATTTATTAAATAAAGAAACAGTTAAGTTAGCTAAAGGCTACGACGCAATCATTGCTTATCAACAATTGCCTTATGACAAAGAAATCTTTACTACTATGAAAGAATACGGTATTAAAGATTTATCAATCCGTAACGTCGGTGTTGATAACATTCCTACTGATGCAGCTAAAGCAAACGGGGTTCGCATTACGAACGTACCTAGCTACTCACCAAGTGCCATTGCTGAATTGGCAATCACTGGTTTGATGCAGTTACTTCGTCGGACACCAGAATTCAACGAAAAACTCGCTAAAGGTGACTTCACTTGGGAACCAGATATTGCCCGTGAATTACACACAATGACCGTCGGTGTCGTTGGTACAGGTCGTATTGGCCGTGCCGGCATCAACATCTACAAAGGTTTTGGCGCTAAAGTTATCGGCTACGATGTATTCCGTAACCCAGAACTTGAAGCAGAAGGTATGTACGTTGACACATTGGACGAATTATACGCCCAAGCTGATGTCATCACATTGCACGTACCAGCCGTTAAAGAAAATCATCATATGATCAACAAAGATTCCATTGCTAAGATGAAAGATGGTGTCATCATCATCAACACTGCCCGCGGTGAATTGATCGAATCTAAAGACTTATTAGCTGGCTACAAGTCAGGTAAAATCGGTGGTGCCGTACTTGACGTTTACGAAAACGAAGTTGGTATCTTCAACAGCGACTTTACTGGCAAAAAAGTGCCAGATGCAACTTTAGTTGAATTAATGAAACAACGCGACATCTTGGTTACACCACACGTTGCTTTCTACACGGAAACAGCCGTACGTAACATGGTCGACGTTGCCTTAGATTCTGCTAAGAGCATGATCGAAAAAGGCGAAAGCCGTAACGAAGTTAAATTCTAATTTAACGTTTACTAACAAAAATTCGTTCCCTCGGGAGCGGATTTTTTTGTTTCTAAGCGTCATTTTGGCAAAAACATAAAAAGTAGTTGCGTCACAACTGGTTTTACGGTAAACTATTACTCGGTGCTTTAAGGCATCACAATTCACACCTTGCGCGATAATAAGCGTGGTGCTTGCAGTGCAAGTTCACTTGTTAATTGACCGCAGGGGAGGAAAAAACCTAGGAGGAAACAAATATGTCTGTTATTAGTATGAAACAATTGCTTGAAGCCGGCGTTCATTTCGGTCATCAAACACGTCGTTGGAATCCAAAAATGAAGCCTTACATCTTCACTGAAAGAAACGGTATCTACATCATTGACTTGCAAAAGACTTTGAAATTAGTTGATAACGCTTATGACTTCATGAAGAACACGGCTGCTGATGGCGGTATCGTCCTTTTTGTTGGTACAAAGAAGCAAGCACAAGATTCAATCGCTGAAGAAGCAACTCGTGCTGGCCAATTCTACGTTAACCATCGTTGGTTAGGTGGGACTTTGACTAACTGGCAAACCATCCAAAAACGGATCGCACGCCTAAAGGAAATCAAACAAATGGGCGAAGATGGCACATTTGATAAGTTACCTAAGAAGGAAGTTTCACAGTTGAACAAACAACGTGAAAAACTTGAAAAATTCTTAGGCGGTATCGAAGATATGCCTCGTATCCCAGACGTCTTGTTCATTGTTGACCCTCGCAAAGAAAAGATCGCCGTTCAAGAAGCACAAAAATTGAACATTCCGATCGTTGCTATGGTTGATACTAACAGTGATCCAGATGACATCGATGTTATCATCCCATCAAACGATGATGCTATCCGTGCCGTACGTCTGTTAACTTCTAAGATGGCTGACGCTATCGTTGAAGGCCGTCAAGGTGAAGAAGCAGAAGCCGCTGCACAACAAGCAGCAGCTGCAAGCGAAGCACCAGCAGAATCAGCAGCAGCTGATGATGAAGCACCAAGCAAAGAGAGCTTACAAGATCTACAAAAAGCTGTCGAAGGCAAAAACGCAAACAAATAGCATAAAATCAATTTTAAATTGAGTGATTTAGGGCTGTCTCAAAGGTTAGGCACAATCTGCAAGCCTTATTTACGAGGCGGCCCTTTTTTGTGGAGTGTTTTGGAAAAGCGTTTAGATTATGGAGTGTAGCCTAGTTAGGCAATAAGAGACATGAAATGGCTCGTTTGACTCATGCAATAATCTGCTTTTCCAAACACGTTCGCGCTCACTCAAGCCCCAAAAGCGTTCAAAATAAGCAGTTATTAAATAGGAGGTTGTACACAATGGCAACAAAGATTACAGCGGCACAAGTTAAGGAATTACGTGAAAAATCCGGCGCCGGCATGATGGCAGCTAAGAAAGCCTTAGTTGCTGCTGACGGTGACGTTGAAAAAGCAATGGAAGCTTTACGTGAAAAAGGCGTAGCAACTGCAGCTAAGAAGAGTGGCCGTGTGGCTGCTGAAGGTTTAGCTGATGTTGCCGTTAACGGTGATGTTGCAGCCATCGTTGAAGTCAATGCTGAAACTGACTTCGTTGCCGGCAACAAAGATTTCCAAAGCTTAGTTCAAGCAATCGCTGACACGATCGCTGCTAACCAACCAGCTGACATGGATGCTGCCAATGCAGCTAAAATGGCTGATGGCAAGACCGTTGCTGAAGCAGTCATCAACGCTACTGCTACGATCGGTGAAAAGATCAGCTTCCGTCGTTTTGCTTTATTAACTAAAACAGCTAATGGTCATTTCGGTTCATACCGTCATATGGGTGGTAAGATCGCTGCTTTAACTCTTTTAGAAGGTGCTGATGACGAAGCAGCTAAAGACGTTGCAATGCACGTTGCTGCCATCAACCCACGTTACGTTTCACGCGAAGACGTACCAGCAGACATTATGACTGCTGAAAAAGCAAAATTAAAAGAAGAAGCTTTACAAGAAGGCAAGCCAGAAAAAATCGTTGAAAAGATCGTTGAAGGTCGTTTGAACAAATTCTTGGCTGAAATCAGCTTAGACGATCAAGAATTCGTTAAGGATTCTGATCAAACCGTTGATCAATTCGCTAAATCAAAAGGCGGCAAAGTTGTCAACTTTGTTCGTTATGAAGTCGGCGAAGGCATCGAAAAAGTTGAAAAAGACTTTGCGGCCGAAATTCAAGCTGAATTAAACAAGTAAGCATTCGTAATTTTAGGGAACGCAGACCCCTGCGCTCCCTTTTTTTAAGGTCAAACGGGCTTAGATATGCTAGAATGGAATAGGAAACTCTTACAGTCAGATAAACAATTAATGGTGAAGCAGGAGGAAGCAGTTCATGACGAAAATCAAGTATAAACGGGTGGTCCTTAAAGTCAGTGGTGAAGCACTCGCCGGCGACAAAGGTTTCGGGATCAACCCACCGATCATTAAGGATGTTGCTAAGGAAATCAAGGAAGTTTACGCCCTAGGTGTACAAATCGCGATCGTCGTTGGCGGTGGCAACATTTGGCGTGGACAAACAGGCGCTGAAATGGGCATGGAACGTGCACAAGCTGATTACATGGGGATGCTAGCCACAGTAATGAACGCATTGGCGCTACAGGATAACTTAGAACAACTTGATGTCCCAACACGGGTACAAACTTCAATCGAGATGCGCCAAATCGCTGAACCTTATATTCGGCGGAAGGCGATTCGTCATTTGGAGAAAGACCGGGTCGTTATTTTTGCTGCTGGTACTGGTAACCCTTATTTCTCAACCGATACAACTGCTGCTTTACGTGCTGCTGAAATCGATGCCGATGTTATTTTAATGGCAAAGAACAATGTAGACGGTGTTTACTCAGCTGATCCAAACAAGGATGCGAGTGCAACTAAGTTTGAGCAGTTAACACATTTGGATATTATCGACAAAGGGTTAAACGTCATGGATTCCACGGCAAGCACCTTGTCAATGGACAATGATATTCCGTTGGTCGTCTTTAACTTAAACGAATCGGGCAACATTAAGCGCGTCGTTGAAGGTGAACAGATCGGCACAACAATTAAAGGGGAGAAATAATATGGCTCAAGATCCAGCAATTGCAGAAGCACAACAAAAAATGGTCAAGGCTGAAGAAGCTTTGCAACGTGAATTAGGTCAGATCCGTGCCGGCCGCGCTAACGCCAGCATTTTGAATCGGGTCACCGTTGATTATTATGGTGCACCAACACCAGTTAATCAGTTGGCAACGATCACGATTCCTGAAGCACGGGTTTTGATGATCACACCATACGATAAATCAACTTTGAAAGAGATCGAACGGGCAATTTTGGCTTCTGATCTTGGTTTGTCACCAGCTAATGATGGGACGGTTATTCGTTTAGTGATCCCACAATTAACTCAAGATCGGCGTGAAGAATTAGCTAAAGATGTCAAAAAACAGACGGAAGAAGCTAAAATTGCGATTCGGAATATTCGTCGTGATGCGATTGAAAACATGCGTCGCCGGGAAAAGAATAACGAATTAACCGAAGATGATCTGCACGAATTAGAAGAAGAAACACAAAAGATCACCAATGCAGCAACTAAGAAACTTGATGAAATTGCTGCTACTAAAGAAAAAGAAATTTTGACTGACTAGACACATTGATGGCCGCGGCAAAATGTCGCGGCTTTTTTGTTGGCGTATGACTGATTTAATTGGGAATTAATGGTCAGCCCAGCGCTTTTTTGATACAATTAAGATTAGTTTGAAAATTTAGAAAGCAGGCGCTAATCTTTGTTCTCATTTGGAAAAAAACAGCAAACCACGCCCGTAACGCTAGATCCTAATCGAATTCCCGCGCATATTGCGATCATCATGGATGGTAACGGCCGCTGGGCTCAACAAAAGCACCGGCCCCGCGTCTTTGGTCATCGTGAAGGTATGGAAACCGTTAAGCGGATCACTCGGCATGCTAGCGACTTAGGTGTTAAAGTCCTGACGTTGTACGCTTTCTCAACTGAAAATTGGAAACGACCCGATGACGAAGTGAATTATTTGATGCAGTTACCGGTTGATTTCTTTGATACTTTTGTCCCTGATCTGATCAAACAAAATGTTCGGGTCAACGTGATGGGATACGTGGATCAATTACCGGCGAAAACGCAAAAAGCAGTGCGCGCGGCGATGGTCGACACGGCACAAAATACTGGTATGGTGCTTAATTTTGCTTTAAATTACGGTAGCCGGGCGGAGATCGTCACCGCTGTTCAAAAATTAGCAGCCCAAGCGGCGACTGGTGAGCTTGATCCAGCAACGATCGACGAACAAAAAGTCGCTCAAGCATTGATGACAGCCAATTTAGGTGAATACGCCGATCCTGATCTATTGATCCGCACTAGCGGTGAAGAGCGAATCTCTAACTTTTTATTGTGGCAGATTGCTTACAGTGAATTGGTATTCACCGATGCACTGTGGCCAGATTTTGATGATCAAGAACTTGAGGCAGCGATTCTAGCCTATCAACGGCGTGATCGGCGTTTTGGCGGCATTAAAAAGTAAAAATTAATTATTTAGTGGAAAAAGGAGTGTTACCTGAATGCGACAACGTGTTATAACTGCAGTTATTGCATTAATTATTTTTATCCCGATCGTGTTACTCGGTGGGGTCACTTATGATATCATGGCCATTGTCCTAGGCTTAGTTGCAATGTCCGAGATCTTCATTATGCGTAAGAAAATCATCGTCTCACTGGAGGCCTTACTTGGCGGTCTAGCGGTGTTAGCAATCATGATACCTAATTCATGGTTACCAGCCGGCACCAATCGTTTATTTATCTTTTACCTGATCGTTATGCTAATGTTAGTCAACATGGTATTTTCTAAAAACCGGGTCAACTTTGATGACGTTGGTGTGACTAGCTTGGCGGCCGTTTATATTGGACTTGGCTTTCATTATTTCATTGCCGCACGGCAGGAAAGTTTAATGATGCTGTTTTATATTTTGTTCACAATTTGGGCAACTGATATTGGTGCTTACCAAATTGGGCGCAAGTTAGGCAAACACAAGTTAGCCCCACAAGTTAGTCCCAATAAAACTTGGGAAGGGTCTATCGGTGGGACGCTTTGTGCGGTGATCATCGGCGGCATCTTCGTGGCCTTTGTACCTGAGATCCAACTGTATTCACTACCAACCATGATCCTGTTCACATTGATCTTTTCGATTTGCGGCCAGTTAGGCGACTTAGTGGAATCATCTTACAAACGGCATTACGGTGTTAAGGATTCCGGTAAGATTTTACCAGGACATGGTGGTATTTTAGATCGTTTTGATAGTCTATTGTTCGTTTTGCCGATCGTACATCTGTTTACCTTGATCTAGAGTGCTCGGCTTTCTAGCACACTCTAGTCAGAGAAAGGGGCAATTCTGTGGAGACCTTAATTGTATTTATACTGATATTCGGTGCGATCGTGATCGTACACGAATTTGGCCATTTCTACTTTGCCAAGCGGGCCGGCGTCTTGGTGCGCGAATTTTCAATCGGCATGGGGCCTAAACTCTTAGCCAAACGTTATAATGGCACAACCTATACACTACGTTTACTGCCCTTGGGCGGTTATGTGCGGATGGCGGGCATGCAGGATGACGAAGATGATGAGCTACAACCAGGGACACCGGTGACATTAACGTTGAACGCTGATCAAAAAGCCACTCGGATCAACGCCAGTCAAAAAGTTTTACTAAATGACGGGATCCCCTTTGAAATTGCCCAAAGTGATCTGCAAAAGGACTTATTTGTTAGCGGTTATGAAAATGGTGATGAGGATAACTTAAAACGGTATCCAGTCGATCATGACGCCACGATCATTGAAAAAGGCGGCACTGAGGTACAAATTGCCCCCATTGATGTCCAGTTTCAGTCGGTGTCGATTTTACGACGCATGATGATCAATATTGCTGGGGTGATGAATAATTTTATTCTCGGGATCTTGACCTTTATGTTGGTGGCCTTTTTAGCTGGTGGTGTCGCCCGTTCGGACTCCAATCAGTTAGGTGCGATCCAGCCAGATTCAGTTGCGCAAAAAGCTGGCTTAAAAAGCGGTGATCAAGTCACTGCGGTCAACAATAAGAAAACGGCGACTTTTATTGACGTTGCTGAACAAATCAATCAATATCCGAATAAACGGATCAGTTTGACCGTGGTTCGTGACGGTAAGACGAGTACGGTCAAACTAACGCCGAAAGCAACCACTAGTAATGGTGAAAAGGTCGGTGTGATCGGGGTGGCCGTGGCGCAGGATCATTCGCTAGGCGCCAAAGTCACGTACGGCTTTACCTACACTTGGCAAATTCTAACGAATACGCTAAGCACACTAGGTGGCATGTTTGTCCATGGCTTTAATATCAATAATTTTGGCGGCCCAGTGGCGATGTACTCGATGACATCACAAGCCACTAAGATGGGCTTTACCACGATCTTGAATTTAATGGGCTTATTGTCGATCAGTATCGCGATCATGAATTTACTACCCATACCGGCTTTGGATGGTGGTAAATTATTGTTGAACATCATTGAAGCAATCCGGCGTAAACCGATGGACCCAGAAAAAGAGGGCATCATTACCTTGATCGGTTTCGCGTTGATGTTATTATTGATCATTGCCGTTACCTGGAACGATTTTCAACGCTTTTTCATGCGCTGAGCGGATTTAAAATTAATTAAGAAGTAAAACGTAGCGTACCATGTTGCGCTACGCTCTAAAAAGGAGCAATTTATCCATGAAACAGTCAAAAGTTTTTATCCCTACGTTAAAAGAAACGCCTAATGATGCTGACTCCAAGTCACATCAAATGATGCTGCGCGCCGGCTATATTCGCCAAATGAGCGCCGGCATTTACAGTTATTTACCATTAGCTTACAAAGTACTGCAGAAGATCAATCGGATCATCGAAGAAGAAATGGAAAAAATCGATGCCGTTGAAATGCTGATGCCTGAAGTGATCCCTGCTGAATTATGGCAAGAATCTGGCCGTTATGACACGTACGGGCCTGAATTGTTTAAATTGCGTGATCGCCATGAACGTGATTTTATCTTGGGACCAACGCACGAAGAATCATTTACCGATTTGGTGCGCGATAACTTAAATTCATACAAGAAGTTACCACAAGTGCTTTATCAAATTCAGCCAAAATATCGGGATGAAAAGCGTCCTCGGGCTGGCTTGTTACGTGGTCGTGAATTTATCATGAAGGATGCGTATTCATTTACAGCAAATGTGGCTGATCTGGATAAAATTTTCCGCCAAATGGAAGCCGCTTATCGGGCGATTTTTGATCGCTGTGGCTTGGATTATCGGGCAATTATTGGTGACGCTGGGGCAATGGGCGGTAAAGATTCCGTTGAATTTTCCGCGCCCGCCGCTATTGGTGAAGATACGATCGTTTATTCGGATGCCGGCGACTATGCCGCTAATTTGGAAATGGCTACAAGCCTGACTTTGAATAAGAAGACGACTGAAGCACCAGCTGAGTTGGAAAAAGTAGCGACGCCTGGAGCCAAAACAATCGCTGAAGTCGCTGAATTATTGAACGTTGAGGTTGAAAAAACGGCAAAAAGCATGTTATTCATCGCTGACGAAAAGCCCGTTTTAGTTTTAGTTCGCGGTGATTATGAGATCAACCCCGTTAAGCTAAAGAATTATTTGGAAGCGGATAGTTTAGAAATGGCTACGGATGAACAAGCGGTTCAATATATGGGTGCCAATTTTGGCTCATTAGGCCCCGTTAATTTAGCCGCTGATGTGCGCTTGCTAGCTGATTTCAGTGTACAAAACTTAGCTAATATTGTCGTTGGTGCCAGTGAAGATGGCTACCATTATTTAAACGTGAATGCCGACCGTGATTATACGCCAGAAGCTTATGCTGACTTGCGTTTCGTTAAGGAAGGCGAAGTATCGCCTGATGGTGAAGGCGTCTTGAAATTCACTAAAGGAATCGAGATCGGCCATGTCTTTAAATTAGGTACGCGTTATTCTAAAGTAATGAACGCTAATTTCTTGGATGAAAATGGTCGCAGCCAACCATTGATCATGGGCTCATATGGTATCGGGGTCAGCCGCTTACTGACGGCGATCGCTGAACAACAGTCCGATGACAACGGCTTGGTTTGGCCCGAAAATATTGCGCCATACACGATCCACGTGATCCCAGTTAACGTGAAGAACAAAGAACAAGTTACTTTGGCCAGTGAAGCTGAAGCTTTGTTGGAAGAAGCGGGTTACAGTGTATTGGTTGATGATCGTAAAGAACGCGCTGGCGTTAAGTTTGCGGAGTCCGATTTGATTGGGCTACCAGTGCGGGTAACCGTTGGTAAGAAAGCCAGCGAAGGGATCGTTGAAATTAAGTTACGTAAAACCGGTGAAACGATTGAAGTGCAGAAATCTGAATTAGTCAATACGATCCAGATTTTACTCAAGCAAACGGACTAGTTTCGCGCGTAAAATTTCAAGTCGCTTCGAGTTGACCTAAACGTAAATTGAGTTAAACTAAATTGTGTTTGGAAAATACTACCAGTTAGTTTTTACCGCCAATTTAGCGTCAGTGTGTTTGAAAAGGCAAGTTACTTTTTCAAACACACTTTAGAATAAAGCGGATAAGAGTGGAACGGTAAGCACCACGGTTTAGCAAATGGCTGAGCCTCACCGTTCGACTCTTTTCTTATTAAGTTTGGAAGGATGGCTGCGTTGAGTTTAAACGAGATTGAATTATTTAATAAACTGCGCGAGCAGATCAAGTTAGAAGTCACTGCTGAAAATGAACATTTTTTCACGGATGCTAAAGTCAATAAAGTGGTGGTCCATCAGCGTTCGCGTGTTTGGCAATTCCACTTAGAATTTGCGGATATTTTACCCTATCCGTTGTTCATTGACCTCGGTCAGCACTTGCAACAAGCCTTTAGTGAGATTGCCAAGATAAAATTAACGATCCAAACGCGATCGCCGCAATTAACTGATCAAAATTTAGGCGATTATTGGACTTATGTGGTCAAAACCAGTGGGATCACGTCGTCGCTGATCCAAGAACTGTGTGAAAAAGAGCAACCGTACTTGGACGACGGCCGGGTCATGCTGTTAGCCGATAACGAGATCGTTAAGAATTTTTTGACGACGCAAGCGTTAGGGCCAATTGAAGATACTTATGTTGATGTGGGTTTTCCTAAATTATCGATCCACGCCCTGATCGACGAATCAGCATCACAAGCTAAAATTGAGGCGTTTCAAGCAGCTAAAGCGAAAAAGGATGCGGCGATGGCCCAACAAGCGGCGGCATCATTGCAGCAAGCTGCCCAACAGCGACAGCAGCAACAAGCTAGCGAGAAGACGATCAGTGGCCCGATTACAATGGGTCGCGCGATCAATCCTAATGAACCTGTCCGCCAGATGATCGATATTCAAGAAGAAGAAAATTCCTTAGTGATCGAAGGCTACGTCTTTGATCTAGAAATTCGGGTGTTGCGCTCGAAGCGCCAATTATTGATCTTTAAGATGACTGACTACACATCCTCATTCACCGTCAAAAAGTTCTCCCGTAATGATGAGGACGAAGCACTGTTTGCGGCGATGAAAAAGGGGATCTGGGTCAAGGTCAAAGGGAGCGTTCAAGAAGACAACTTTATGCGTGATTTGGTGGTCAACGCTCGTGACGTCCAAGAAGTCAAACACGCTGTCCGCCAAGATACTGCGCCGGAAGGTCAAAAGCGGGTCGAATTGCATTTACATTCGAATATGAGTCAGATGGATGCGACCAATAGTATTTCTGATTACGTTGCCCAAGCAGCTAAGTGGGGGCAAAAAGCGATCGCCATCACCGATCATGCTGCCTTGCAGGCTTTTCCCGAAGCCCACAATGCCGGCAAGAAAAACGGCGTTAAGATTTTGTACGGCGTCGAGGCTAACTTAGTTGATGATGGTGTGCCGATCGCCTATAACTTGGATCATACACCGTTAAATGACGATACGGAATATGTGGTTTTTGATACCGAAACAACTGGGTTATCAGCGGTTTACGATTCGATCATTGAATTGGCTGCCGTTAAAATGAAAAACGGTGAAGTGATCGCCGAGTTTGAGGAATTTATCGACCCCGGGCATCCGTTGTCGGAAACGACGATCAATTTGACCAGTATTACGGACGACATGGTCCGTGGCACCAATACCGAAGAAGAAGCATTCGCTAAGTTTCAGAAATTTTACGCGGGCACTGTATTAGTCGGGCATAACGTCACTTTTGACGTGGGCTTTTTAAATGCTGGCTTTGGCCGGCATAATATGGGGCAGATCGACGTACCGGTGATCGATACTTTGGAATTAGCCCGGATGCTGCATCCTGAGTTTAAGAACCATAAGTTGGATTCGTTGGCCAAGCGCTTTAAAGTCAGTTTGGAACACCATCACCGGGCCAATGCCGATGCTGAATCGACTGGGCATTTGTTGTATATCTTCTTGAAGGAAGCTAAGCAACACTACCAGATGGAATTTGTTGATCAATTAAATGATCGTGTCGGCGAAAATGAAGCGTATAAGCAGGCACGGCCGTTCCACGCGGTTTTATTGGCGCAGACTCAAGCTGGCTTAAAAAACTTGTTTAAGTTAGTTTCGCTATCGATGATCAAGTACTTCTACCGCATTCCACGGATGCCGCGTAGTTTGGTCAATCAGTATCGCGAAGGTATTCTGATTGGTTCGGCTTGTTCTAGTGGTGAAGTTTTTACCGCCATGATGCAAAAAGGCTACAATGAAGCGCGGGATAAGGCGAAGTTTTATGACTACCTTGAAGTCATGCCTAAGCCCGTCTATGCACCGTTATTGGAGCGTGAATTAGTCAACAACAATGGCGACTTAGAAGATATTATTCGTAATATCGTCAAGATTGGCGAGGAATTACAGCTCCCAGTTGTGGCGACTGGTGATGCGCACTATTTAAACCCAGAAGATAAGATTTACCGTAAGATCTTGATTAATTCGCAAGGTGGGGCTAACCCGCTCAACCGGATCAATTTGCCGGACGTTCATTTCCGTTCGACCGATGAAATGCTGAAGTCATTCCAATTCCTTGGCGATCAAGTGGCGCAGCAATTAGTCGTCACTAATCCGAATGCGCTGGCTGATCGGATCGATGAGATCTCGCCGGTCAAAGACAAACTGTACACGCCGAAAATGCCTGGTGCGGAAGATGATATCAAGAATATGACCTACACGTTAGCGCATAAATTATACGGGGAAGAGTTGCCGGAGATCGTTGCTGCTCGAATCGACCAAGAATTGAAAAGTATTATCGGTAACGGGTTTGCGGTCCATTATTTGATCGCGCAGAAGTTAGTGTACAAAAGTAACAAAGACGGTTATTTAGTTGGTTCCCGGGGATCTGTCGGTTCAAGTTTAGTGGCCTTTTTGGCGGGGATCACTGAGATTAACGCTTTGCCACCACATTATCGCTGTGCCCAATGTCATTATTCAGAGTTTTATACTAAAGGTGAATATGGCTCTGGCTATGATTTACCGGATAAAAAGTGCCCGAATTGCGGCGCTGAGCTGGAAAAAGACGGTCACGATATTCCTTTCGAAACTTTCTTAGGTTTTACCGGGAACAAAGTGCCGGATATTGATTTGAACTTCTCTGGTGACTACCAGCCGATCGCCCATAACTACATGAAAGTGTTGTTTGGCGAGAATAACGTCTTCCGTGCCGGGACGATCGGTACCGTGGCCGATAAAACCGGTTACGGTTACGTTAAAGCTTACGAGCGTGATACCGGCCAAACTTATCGTGGCGCCGAAGTTGACCGTTTGGCTAAAGGCACTACCGGCGTTAAACGGACCACTGGGCAGCATCCCGCGGGTATTTTGATCGTCCCTGATTACATGGATATTTATGATTTCACGCCGATTCAGTATCCAGCCGATGACCAAAACGCATCGTGGCGTACCAGTCATTTTGATTTCCACTCGATCCATGACAATATTTTGAAAATGGATATTCTGGGCCATGATGATCCAACGATGATCCGTAAACTTCAGGATCTGTCGGGGATCGAACCAAAATCGATCCCACCAGTTGACCCCAAAGTTATGTCGTTATTTTCAGGTACCGATGTTCTCGGCGTCACACCAGAGCAGATCGGCTCCAAAACGGGGACGTTAGGCATTCCTGAATTTGGGACGCGTTTTGTTCGGGGCATGTTGGAAGAAACTAATCCGACGACCTTCTCTGAATTGCTGCAGATCTCTGGTTTATCTCACGGGACCGACGTGTGGTTAGGTAACGCCGAGGAATTGATCCAAAAGGGGATCGTCACTTTGAAAGACGTTATCGGTTGTCGTGATAATATCATGCTGGATCTGATCCACTATGGGATGGATGCATCGATGGCGTTCAATATTATGGAACACGTGCGTAAGGGCCGCGGTATCCCCGATGATTGGCAGCAAGCGATGCGCGATAACGGTAACGTGCCCGATTGGTACATCGATTCATGCTTGAAGATCAAGTATATGTTCCCGAAGGCCCATGCGGCGGCGTATATTTTGATGGCGCTACGGGTGGCGTACTTTAAAGTTTATTACCCGATTTTGTACTACGCGGCCTATTTCACTGTCCGGGCGGATGATTTTGACCTCGTGGCAATGTCGCGCGGGAAAGACGCAGTCAAGTCAGCGATGAAAGAGATCACTGATAAAGGTATGGACGCTTCGGCTAAGGAAAAGAACTTGCTGACCGTGTTAGAATTAGCCAACGAAATGTTGGAGCGCGGCTTTAAGTTTGAAATGGTCGACATCACCCGTTCTGATGCGGCTGAATTTTTAATTGAGGACGACGGCAAAACGTTGTTAGCGCCATTCCGCGCAGTGCCTAGCTTAGGCATGAACGTCGCCAAGCAGATCGTATCGGCGCGCGAAGAAAAACCATTCTTGTCTAAAGAAGATTTAAGTAAGCGCGGGAAAGTGTCGAAAACATTGATCGATTACTTGACTGAAAATCGCGTCTTGGAAGATTTACCAGATGAGAATCAGTTATCCCTGTTCGATATGATGTAAATAAGCGTGTAAGTTGCGTCAGAACCGAATTTGTGGTAATATAATGAATGTATTTAGAGACTTTGGTCGAGTGAGCAGCGATGCTCACTCTTTTTATTGGATAAAGTGAGTTTTACCAAAGGCAAAAACGTTGCCAGTACAGTATTTAGCGCAACAATGCACCATTATTGAGCAGCAATTGTTCTACGTTTAATAGGACTTTTAAGCTTTTTTAAAAAGATTAGGGGAATTATTTTGCCGGAACAAACTAAAATTGCGAAAAGGAGGCAATGGTTTGAGCTCGGTTGTTGAAAGAGTCCAAGATGTTGTCCAACCAATCGTGGACAGTCATCAATTTGAATTAGTTGATATTGAATTTGTTAAAGAAGGTAAGAGCTGGTACTTACGGGTTTACATTGATAAACCTGCCGGCATTACCCTTGAAGATTGTGCTATGATCAGTGAAAAAATTAGTGAAACGCTGGATTCAATGGATCCGGACCCGATTCCGCAAGCTTACTATCTAGAAGTTTCGTCGCCAGGCGCTGAACGACCTTTAAAAAAAGAAGCTGATTATCAGCGCGCTTTAAATAGTTACATCCATATTTCATTGTACCAAGCAGTTAATGGGACAAAAATTTATGAAGGTACTTTGACGGCGGTAACGCCAGAAGAGCTAACGTTGTCAGTTAAAATTAAAACTCGGCGTAAGGAATTTACATTTGCGCGTAAACAGATCGCGCAAGCTAGATTAGCCATCGAATTTTAATCGGGAAGGAACAATTACCATGAGCAAGGAAATGTTAAGTGCATTAGATGCCCTTGAGTCTGAAAAAGGCGTTAAAAAAGAAGTTGTCATTGAGGCGCTGGAAGCTGCATTAGTCTCGGCTTACAAGCGTAATTATGGTCAAGCACAAAATGTGGAAGTTGAATTTGATCAGAGAAAAGGCGACATTCACGTTTATGCGGTTAAAGAAGTAACGGACGAAGTGTTCGATTCACGTTTAGAAGTTAGCCTAAAGGAAGCTTTGGCAATCAACGAAGCTTACGAAGTCGGCGATGATATTCGTTTTGAAGTCACACCAAAAGATTTCGGACGGATCGCTGCCCAGACGGCTAAGCAAGTCATCATGCAACGAGTTCGTGAAGCGGAACGTAGCATTATTTATGATCAATATATCAAGTATGAAAATGAGATCATGCAAGGGGTCGTGGAACGTCGCGACAGTCGGTATATCTACGTTAATTTAGGCAAGATCGAAGCTATTTTGTCTAAGAGTGACCAAATGCCGAACGAACATTACGAACCGCATGATCGCATCAAAGTTTATGTGACCAAAGTTGAAAATACACCAAAAGGACCACAAGTCTACGTTAGTCGGACTCATCCGGATCTAGTTAAACGGTTATTTGAACAAGAAGTTCCGGAGATCTATGATGGCACGGTGGAAATTGTGTCAATCGCTCGTGAAGCCGGCGATCGGACTAAAATGGCTGTTCGCAGTCATGACGCCAACGTTGATTCGGTTGGGACCTGTGTTGGCCCACGTGGTCAGCGGGTACAAGCCATCGTCAATGAATTATCCGGTGAAAACATGGATATCATTGAATGGGTGGACGATCCAGCTGAATACATTGCGAATGCATTGAATCCAGCCCAAGTCGTTGATGTCACTTTTGATCCTGAAAATGACAAAGCCGTTACGGTGATCGTGCCTGATTATCAATTATCATTAGCCATCGGTAAACGGGGCCAAAATGCGCGTTTAGCTGCCAAGCTAACGGGTTATAAGATTGATATCAAGTCAGAAACTGAGGCTGATGAATTGGCTAATACTGCGTCAACGACTGAAGCTGCACCTGCTGAAGAAGCAGCTTCTGCGGCAGAGCCAGAAACGGCGCCAGCAACTGATGACGCGCCAACTGTCCCTGATGACGCAGCTGATTTAAACGACTAATCAACGGAAAAGGAGCAAAACTTGAGTATGAAACCAAGAAAGATCCCGATGCGTAAAGATGTCGTCAGCAATGAAATGAAACCAAAAAAAGAAATGGTCCGTGTGGTTCGCAGCAAAGAAGGCGAAGTCGCAATCGATCCGACTGGTAAAAAGTCGGGCCGGGGCGCTTACGTTTCACTTGAACCCACTGCCGTTGAAGAAGCCGCAAAAAAGCATATCTTAGATAAGGCTTTGAATGCCACCGTTGACGATGATTTTTATAGCGAACTATTAGCTTATGTGAAACATCAAAAAGCGCGTAAAGAACTTTTTGGCGATAAAAATGGAAAATAATCAAAAAGCACTAAACCTGCTAGGATTAAGTTTACGAGCAGGTGCATTGACAATGGGTGAAGGCTTAGTTTTAAAAGCGATCCAGCAACAGAAAGTGATGTTGGTGTTGGTCGCAGCTGATGCTAGTCAGGCAACACGTGATAAATTTAGCGCTAAAGGCGATTTTTATCACGTACCAGTAATAACAGCCTTCACGAAGGAAGCAATGAGTCAGGCGCTAGGCCGACCGCGTACGATCGTTGGGATCACCAACGCCGGGTTTGCCCGCCGACTTATTGCCTTACTGAAAACGTAGGGAGCGTGAAGATATGGGTAAAAAACGTATCTACGAATTAGCGAAAGAATTAGATGTCCAATCAAAAGTAGTGATTGATCGGGCGAAAAAAGCTGGAATCGATATTAAGAATCATATGTCCACGATTGACGATGCGCAAGAAAAAGTATTGCGTAACGCGATCAGTGGCGGAAAGGTGGCCAATACGCCAAATACTCAGCCGGTGGATCACACCAAAAAGGCAGCGCCAGCACCTCAGGCAGCACGCCCACAACAACCGACGCGTAACGAACACAGTCATGACGCGCATACACCTGCACATAATGACCGTGATCGCAACCAACCAAACCGGAATTACCAAGGCCAACACAGTAACAACAACTCAGGCCAACGTAGTAATCAAAACCAGCATGGTAACAACAATCATTCACAAAATCGTAATGATCGTTATAACCATAATAACAACCACAATAACAAGCCACGGGTATCAGCTAGCAATAACCGGGTAGCACCAAACCCACAAAATCGCGCTGATAACCGGGCACCAGTAAATGCAGCAAAACCAATCAGTTCGGCTAATTCTACGGTAAGAAGCAGCAATAACCGTAATCAAGGTACCGTTGGCGGCAACACTGCTGGTGGTAATCGTAATAGTAGCAGTCGCTTTGGTAACAATAATAGTAACCGTGGCGGCCGTGGTGGTAACAATCGTTTTGGTGGCAATGCTGGCGGCGGTCGTTTCAACAAGAAGCGCAATCGTCGTAACAAACGCCAGAACCATTCTGTTACGCCACCAACAACGCGGAAAGAACGGGCTTTGCCAGAAGTATTACAATACACTGAAGGCATGAACGTTCAAGATATCGCTAAGTTGATCCACCGTGAACCAGCCGAAATCATCAAAAAATTATTCATGATGGGCGTTATGGTTAACCAAAACCAGTCGTTAGAAAAAGATACGATCGAAGTTTTGGCAGCGGATTATGGCATCAAAGCTGAAGAAAAAGTTCAAGTAGATATTTCTGATTTGGATAAATTCTTTGCTGCTGAAGAAGCGAATACTAGTTATCAAGAAAAGCGGCCACCAGTTGTTACGATCATGGGGCACGTCGATCATGGTAAAACAACCTTGCTGGATAAGTTACGCCATACTAGTGTGACTGAAGGCGAAGCCGGCGGGATCACCCAAGCAATCGGTGCTTATCAAGTTAAGTCGAATGATCGTTTGATCACGTTCTTGGATACCCCAGGACATGCGGCCTTTACTGATATGCGTGCACGTGGCGCTGATGTGACTGATATTATTGTTTTAGTTGTTGCCGCTGATGATGGCGTAATGCCACAAACGATTGAAGCCATTAACCATGCGAAAGCAGCTAATGCGCCAATTATCGTTGCGGTCAACAAAATCGATAAACCGAATGCTAACCCGAACCATGTGATGGAACAATTGACTGAATATGAATTGATTCCTGAAGACTGGGGTGGCGATACGATCTTCGTTCCAATTTCAGCTAAGTTTGGTAAGAACCTAGATGAATTATTGGAAATGATCTTATTGGAAGCTGACATGCTGGAATTGAAAGCCAATCCTAAGCAAAAAGGTGCCGGTACGGTTATCGAAGCGCGTTTGGATAAAGGTAAGGGTGCTGTCGCATCGTTATTAGTTCAACAAGGGACTTTACGCATCGGTGATCCAATCGTTGTCGGTAACACGTTTGGTCGTGTCCGCGTTATGACTAATGACCGTGGTCGTCGGATCAAAGAAGCTAAGCCATCAACACCAGTAGAAATCACTGGTTTAAGTGATGTACCAGAATCAGCCGATAAGTTTATCGTCTTTGATGACGAAAAAACAGCACGGGCTGCTGGTGAAGAACGGGCTAAACAAGCTGTTTTGGCTCAACGTAACCGGACGAAGCATGTCACATTGGACAATTTGTTTGAAACCATGCAAGAAGGTCAACTTAAAGAAGTCGATATTATTATCAAAGCTGACGTTCAAGGTTCAGTTGAAGCTTTAGCTAATAGCTTGCAAAAAATCGATGTTGAAGGCGTGCGGGTCAATATCATCCATGAAGCCGTTGGTGCGATCAATGAAAGTGATGTCACCTTAGCTGCTGCAAGTAACGCGGTTATCATCGGTTTCAACGTTCGTCCAACACCACGGGCTAAAGACCAAGCTAGCACCGAAGACGTTGATATCCGCTTGCATAACGTTATCTACAACGCAATCGATGAAGTAGAAACTGCGATGAAAGGGATGCTCGAACCAACTTACCGCGAGAAGGTTATCGGTCAGTTAGATGTACGGCAAACCTACAAAGTTTCTAAAGTTGGCACGATTGCTGGCTTTATCGTGACTTCAGGTGTGGTCAAACGTGATTCTGGCGTTCGCTTAATTCGTGATGGCATTGTCGTTTACGAAGGTAAGATCGCTAGCTTGAAGCATTTGAAAGACGACGTTAAAGAAGTCAAACAAGGTTTCGAAGGTGGCTTAATGATCGAAAACTACAACGACGTCAAGGAAGGCGACCAAATCGAAGTCTTCATCATGGAAGAAGTTCCCGTCGAATAGTTTTAGATACGTTTAGACCATAATTGTGTAATAGGGCCATGTTTCTTGCGGCGAGTAGTTTGCCACAAGAATGGTCACCGACTGGAACATCAAAATTTATTAGTGTATTTGGCTAATAAATCACCTTAATTGTGTAATAGGAGGTAGCGTAATGGCACAATATCGGATTGGCCGTGTTTCCCAAGAAATTCAAAAGGAAACAACGGACATTTTATTGAAGCGTGTGCGTGATCCCCGGGTCGCAGGCGTCACCATCACTGGCGTTAACGTCACTGGCGATTTACAGCAAGCGACGATCTACTACAGTATTCTTTCTGACAAAGCCGGCGACGGTGAAAAAGCACAGCGCGGCTTAGAGAAGGCTACCGGCTTAATTCGGATGGAATTAGGCCAACGGATTCGCTTATTTAAGATTCCTGAACTGACTTTTGCTCGGGATGAATCTGTTCAGTACGGTAATCGAATCGATGAACTGATCAATCAGTTACATCGGGAAGAGCGTTAAGTTAAAATTTAGCAGACCTTGAGCAATTTTGCTTCAGGTCTGTTTTTTTGCGCTATTTTGTTGGCCGACTAGTGACCAGGCTAAATGTGCTATAATGATTTAGTTTGTAAGAGTCATGAAGATTAAGACTTTTACGGTGAGATAGCCATGTGAATCATGAAGGCGGAGGAAAATAATGAACGGAATTCTACCACTATATAAACCACGCGGCATGACCAGCCACGATTGTGATGCCCAACTGCGGCGCTTATTTCATACGCGTCGTGTCGGTCATGGCGGCACATTGGACCCAAATGTGGACGGGGTGCTACCGATCTGTATTGGGACTGCCACTAAGGTCGTTGACTATTTGGTGGCCGGCGGCAAAACTTATCAGGGTGAGGTAACGTTGGGTTTTGCGACCACGACTGAAGATCTGGATGGTGAGGTGGTTGAAAAAACACCACTCACCGCTGGCTTTAGTACGGCTCAGATCGATGCGCAAATGCAAACTTTTATTGGAACGATCACGCAGATCCCGCCGATGTTTTCTGCGGTTAAGGTTAAAGGTCGCCGGCTGTATGACTATGCTCGGGCTGGTGAAACTGTCGAACGGCCACAACGGCAAGTGACGCTAACTGATTTTAAACGCTTAAATGAACCAGAATTTGACGCGGTTGCCGGGACACAGAAGTTTCGTTTTGAGGTCAGCTGTTCTAAAGGGACATATGTGCGTACTTTAGCCGTTGATCTTGGCCGTAAACTAGGTGTTGCGGCGGTGATGTCAGCACTGACTCGGGTACAAAGTGGTGGCTTTACTTTAGCCGATACGATTGATCTGGATACCGTGGCAAAATTAAGTGCTGAAGATAAATTGGCAACGATTTTGCGCCCAATGGAGACGGCCCTAAGCGCTTATCCACAAGTTGAGTTAACGGCAGAACAGTGGGCAAAGGTGCAAAATGGCGCCTTTTTACCGCGAGCGGAATTGACACAATTAGATGAAGTGATCGCGTTAGTTTATGATCAAAAAATCAAGGCCCTTTATCAACCGCATCCAGAGTACCCGCACTTATTTCAACCAGTTAAAATGTTTCTGGCAAATGAATAATTCTATTTAGATTGGAGTCAAGGTTTAATGAAGATCGTACGAATTCATCATCCATATACTGTCGATCAAATTAGTGCGACGCCAGTGATTTTGGCGTTAGGCTTTTTTGATGGGGTGCATCGTGGTCACCAGACTGTGATCAAACGGGCCGCGACCATTGCCCGGCAACGGCAAATACCCTTAGCGGTGATGACCTTTAATCAGCATCCTGGCTTGGTATTCCACCAATTGGATGCCGAACAAATGAAGTATTTAACGACGCCTGCGATGAAAGCTGATTTGATGGCGCAATTAGGTGTCGATATTTTATATATTGTGGAGTTTACGTCTGCGTTTGCGGCATTATCACCCGCTGATTTCGTGGATCAATACATTGTTGGACTGCACGCTCAAGTAGCGGTTGCTGGTTTTGACTATACTTTTGGTCCTGAGCAGGCGACGATGCAAGATTTACCCCGTTATGCCAATGGGCGTTTCGATGTGGTTGAGGTCGCTCAGCAGCAAGATAATGCGGCTAAAATCAGTTCAACGCGGATCCGGGCAGCAATTAAGGCTGGCGATGTGGATCAAGCAAATCGGCTGTTAGGTTATCCCTACCGCAATGTGGGCGTCGTGGTACATGGCGTGGCCCGTGGGCGAACGATCGGCTTCCCCACACTGAATTTAGCAATCGATCCTGCACAACATGTGCCGGGGATCGGTATTTATGCGGTTAAATTAGCCATTGCTGGCCGCTGGTACACTGGCATGACTTCGATTGGCCGTAATGTAACTTTCGGTGATGATAACGCAGTTACAGTTGAGATCTATGTTTTAGACTTTGATCAAATGGTCTACGGGGAACAGGTACAAGTTGCGTGGTTCTCGCGGCTACGCGGGGAAATAAAATTTGCGGATGCTACTGGCTTAGTTCAACAATTACAGCAAGATAAACAGCATACTCAGGACTATTTTACTCAGCATAGTGGGCAGGTGACACTATGACCGGTGCCTATATCCACATTCCTTTTTGTGAGCATATTTGCTATTACTGTGATTTCAACAAAGTTTTTTTGGCAGGACAACCGGTAGATGATTATGTGGATTGTTTGTTACAAGAAATGTGCTTAGTTACGGCCGCTCATCCTGAAAAAACAATTGATACGTTATATGTCGGCGGCGGCACACCGACAACCTTGACGCCGGCGCAATTAGATCGTCTACTAACCGGTATGCAGGAGATTTTACCTTTTACTGGTCAAGAATTCACTTTTGAAGCCAATCCCAATGATCTACTAACTACGGATAAACTAGCGGTATTGCATGCCCATGGTGTTAACCGTTTAAGTATCGGAGTGCAGTCATTTAATGATGACGTGTTGAAAAAGATTGGGCGAATCCATCGTAGCGCTGATGTTTATACGGCGATTGCAAATGCACGTAAAGTTGGTTTTGAAAACATCAGTATTGACTTAATTTTTCGCTTACCGGGTCAAAGTATGGCTGATTTTACCGATAGTTTGGATAAAGCGATTGCGCTGGATCTACCACACTATTCAACCTATTCATTGATTCTGGAACGAAAAACAGTTTTCTATAATTTAATGCGGCAGGGTAAATTACATTTACCTTCAGAAGATGTTGAAGCTGATATGTATGAGTTGGCTTTGGAAAAATTTGCGGCTGCGGGACGACCTCAGTATGAGATCAGTAACTTTGCACGACCAGGCTACGAATCACAACATAATTTGACCTACTGGCGCAATGACAATTATTTCGGCTTTGGTGCCGGTGCCAGTGGTTATTTAGGTAAGGAACGTTACCAAAATTTTGGTCCGATCCAACAATATTTAACCCCGCTACATGAGGGACACGTGCCTGTCTTGCAACGGCATGTCTTGCCGCGTAGTGAACAAATCGAAGAAGAAATGTTTCTTGGGTTAAGAACGGTTGCTGGTGTCGACAAAGCACGCTTTGCCGCTAAATTTAGTTTACCGATGGCAGAACTCTATGGGACGACGATCGCTGAATTAGTGGCGCGTGGGCTGTTAGCAGAGGATGAGCAACATATTCATTTAACCCGACGTGGTGAATTTATGGGGAATGAAGTTTTTCAAGCTTTCTTATTGGATGACGAAACTTAGCCATTTGTAGCGCAACTTTAACCCTGGAAAGTGAGCGGGTTTTTAGTGCTGAGCGATTTCTCCGTCGTAAGACTGATTTTGGATAATTTAGCGGAAAAACCAGCTGTTGCCTTGACTTAAACGTGTGGAGTTGGTATATTAATAATTGTGTTAGCACTCAAATGTATCAAGTGCTAAAAAGAGGTGGTTCGAATGCTGACCAAGCGACAACTGGTTATCTTAAAGGAAATCGTCCGTTTGTATACTGAAAGTGGTCAGCCTGTCGGTTCTAAAAAGCTGCTCGACCAACTACCCATGCATGTCAGTTCAGCAACCGTTCGTAACGAGATGGTCCGTTTAGAAGATATGGGTTTGATTGAAAAAACGCATTTGTCTTCAGGGCGGGTACCATCGACTAAAGGGTATCGTTACTATTTAGATCATTTAGTTGAACCAAGTAGTGTTGATGCCAACGATTTAGCGGTGATCGAAACGTCATTTGATCAAAGCTATCATCAAATTGATCAGATCATTGCGCAGTCAGCCAAGATTCTTTCGAGTTTGACGAGTTACACCGCTATTTCATTAGGCCCTGAGTTACGCGATGCACGGTTAACTGGTTTTCGGCTAGTTCCTTTAGGCGACCAGCAAGTTATGGCGATTTTAGTCACTGATAACGGGGCGGTGGAGAATCAAATCTTCAATGTTCCCCGGGAGCTGGATAGTGAGAGCTTAGAGAAGGCCATTCGAATTATCAATGATCAATTGGTCGGTTTATCGTTGACTGGCGTGATCAAGCGTCTGCATAGCGATATTCCCCAGCTTTTGACCCAATATCTGATCACGCCAACTGGCTTTTTGGATATTTTTGGTAACGTCTTGAAAAAGGCGGCCCAGGAACGCTTTTATGTGGACGGTAAGATGAACTTGATCAATCCGGCCACCGTCAAAAATGTTGATCAATTGAAATCATTGTATAGTTTGATCGATCAAAACGATGATTTAGCTAAATTGATCGGTGTCCCTGATCGGTCCATTGAAGTGCGACTTGGTGACGAACTAACTAGCGATTTACTGCGTAACTTTAGTTTGATCACTGCCACTTATGACGTGGGCGATCACGGCAAAGGGATGATCGCATTATTAGGTCCCACAAGTATGCCATATTCACGGATGATCGGTTTACTCGATGTTTTCCGCGAAGAATTGGCTAAAAAAATAACTGATTATTATACCCATCGCGGGGATGAGTGATCATTGGAGGTGAATTTGTTTGGCTAAAAATGAACAAGCCGCAGCTGAAGATGCTTTAGCACAAAACGCTGATTTTCCTTCAGAGAAGGATTTAACGGCAAGCACAGCACCTAAGAGTGCCAGCGCAACTTCTGCAACAGCTGATTCAGCCGCGGATTCAGCAACTGATGCCACTGCAGAAGCAACTTCTGCGGCAGCAGATCCACAAGCTGAGCAGATCAAGACGTTACAAGAAAAAGTTGACGCGACGGAAGACAAGTATTTACGGGCAGAAGCTGAAATTCAGAATATGAATACACGTTTCAAAAAGGAACGCGAGCAATTGCTTAAGTATGAAGGTCAGGATCTGGTAAAGGATATTTTACCAGTGATCGATAACTTGGAACGCGCCTTAGCAGTTGATGTCAATGATAAGAACGGTGAACAATTGAAGAAGGGTGTCCAAATGGTTTATGATCATTTGGAACGGACTTTGAAAGATCATCAGATCATTGAGATCGCGGCTGCCGATCAGGCCTTTGATCCGACCATTCACCAAGCGGTACAAACCGTTGCTGTGGAAGGTGATCAAAAACCTGATACCGTGGTACAGGTATTACAAAAGGGCTATAAGCTCAAAGACCGCGTCTTACGACCAGCAATGGTCGTTGTCGCACAATAAAAATAAAAATTGGTAAAAGAGGTTAGAAATTTATGGCTAAAGTAATTGGTATTGACCTCGGGACGACTAACTCAGCCGTTGCCGTTCTTGAAGGTAACGAACCAAAAATCATTACAAACCCAGAAGGTAACCGGACAACACCATCCGTTGTTTCTTTTAAAAATGGTGAAACACAAGTTGGTGAAGTGGCTAAACGCCAAGCAATCACTAACCCAAATACAGTTGCTTCGATCAAACGTCATATGGGCGAAGCTGGCTACAAAGTTGATGTTGATGGCAAATCTTATACCCCACAAGAAATCTCAGCAATGATCTTGCAATATATCAAGAAATTCTCTGAAGACTATTTGGGCGAAGAAGTTAACGATGCGGTTATTACCGTACCGGCATACTTTAATGATAGCCAGCGTCAAGCAACTAAAGATGCTGGTAAGATCGCCGGCTTGAACGTACAACGGATCATCAACGAACCAACTGCTTCTGCCTTAGCTTATGGCTTGGACAAAGGCGATGCTGATGAAAAAATCTTAGTTTACGATTTAGGTGGCGGTACATTTGACGTTTCTGTACTTGAATTAGGCGACGGTGTCTTCGAAGTTCTTTCAACTAATGGTGATACACACCTTGGTGGTGACGACTTTGACCAAAAGATCATCGATTGGTTAGTTGCTGAATTCAAACAAGATAATGGCATCGATCTTTCTAAAGATAAGATGGCCTTACAACGTTTAAAGGATGCTGCAGAAAAAGCTAAGAAAGACTTATCTGGTGTTAACGAAGCTCAGATCAGCTTGCCATTTATTTCTGCTGGTGACGCAGGTCCATTGCATTTGGAGAAAACTTTGACTCGTGCTAAATTCGACGAAATGACTGCCGATTTAGTTGCCCGGACTAAAGTACCATTTGATAATGCTTTGCGCGATGCTAAATTAAGCTTAGGCGACATTGATAAAGTCATCTTAAACGGTGGTTCTACACGAATCCCAGCTGTTCAAGAAGCCGTTAAACAATGGACTGGTAAAGAACCAGATCGTTCAATCAACCCTGATGAAGCCGTTGCCTTAGGCGCTGCTGTTCAAGGTGGGGTTATTACTGGTGATGTTAAAGACGTTGTTTTACTTGACGTTACGCCATTGTCATTAGGTATTGAAACTATGGGCGGTGTCTTCACTAAGTTGATCGATCGTAACACAACGATCCCAACCAGCAAGTCACAGGTCTTCTCAACTGCTGCTGATAACCAACCAGCCGTTGATATCCATGTCTTACAAGGTGAACGGCCAATGGCAGCTGACGATAAGACCTTGGGTCGTTTCCAATTGACTGACATTCCTGCTGCACCTCGTGGTGTACCTCAGATCGAAGTTAAATTCGATATCGATAAGAACGGTATCGTTAACGTTTCGGCCAAAGATATGGGCACCCAAAAAGAACAAAAGATCACGATCAAGAGTTCTTCAGGTCTTTCTGATGAAGAAATCGAACGGATGCAAAAAGAAGCCGAAGAAAATGCTGAAGCCGATAAGAAGAAGAAAGAAGAAGTTGATTTACGTAATGACGTTGAACAACTCCTCTTCACAACTGATAAGACTTTGAAAGAGTTGAAAGGCAAAGTATCCGATGACGAAATCAAGAAAGCAGAAGATGCTAAGGATGCTTTGAAGAAGGCTCAAGAAGAAAACAACTTGGACGACATGAAGGCTAAACGCGACGATTTGAATAAGATCGTACAAGATTTATCCGTTAAAATGTATGAACAAGCTGCTAAAGAGCAACAAGCTAAGGGCGGCGACGCTGCAGACCAAGCAACTGGTGATGCTAAGAAAGATGATGACAACACCGTTGATGGTGACTTTGAAGAAGTCGACCCCGATAAAGATAAAAAATAAAGAGTGTGCCATAAGGCGGTCAGCTTCTGGAATATAACCTAGTTTGTTAATAAGAGACACAGCGTGGCTCGTTTTGCAAACGTAGTTATATGGAAGAAATTGCCTTATAAAACACGTTTATGCTTAACAAAACGAGCAGTATATCTTTTCCAACAAGAAGCCAAAGCCATCGCGGCTTTTGGCTTTTTGTTTTAATCTATGGTATGCTTGATGAAGTTTTTAATGGTAACGGAGTGCAGTTTGACGCTTGTTTTGGCAAGTTTCGTCAAATTTGCGTAAATTTCTAGGAGGTTCTTAATACGCATGGCGGATAAAGATTATTATGAGACTTTAGGGGTTAGCCGCGACGCCTCACAAGATGAAATAAAACGCGCCTACCGTAAGCTTTCAAAGAAATATCATCCTGATTTAAACAAGGCACCAGATGCTGAACAGAAATTCAAGGATATTTCGGAAGCTTATGAAGTTTTAGGTGATGCTGATAAACGTGCGCAGTATGACCAATATGGTTCAGCTGGTCCACAAGGTCAAGGTGGCTTCGGCGGCTTTGGTGGTGGCCAAGACTTTGGTGGTTTTGGTGGCGGTCAAAGCTTTGGCGGTTTTGACGATATTTTCAGTCAGTTCTTCGGTGGTGGCGGTGGTCAACGCTCAAATCCAAACGCACCACGGCAAGGATCTGATCTGCAATACCAGATGGATCTTAAGTTTGAAGAAGCGGTTTTTGGTAAAGAAACCACGATCTCTTATACCCGCGAAGCGATGTGCCATACTTGTAATGGGACTGGCGCTAAACCAGGGACAACACCTGATACTTGTCATAAATGTCATGGCTCTGGCTATATTCAAGTCACACGGCAAACGCCATTAGGTCGGATGCAATCACGTGAAGTCTGTGATGTTTGTCATGGTACCGGTAAAGAAATCAAAGAAAAGTGCCCAACTTGTCATGGCTCTGGTCACGAAGAAGAACGCCATAGTGTTAAAGTCAAAGTCCCAGCTGGGGTTGAAGATGGCCAACAAATGCGTTTGTCGGAACAAGGTGAAGCGGGAGAAAACGGTGGCCCTTACGGCGATCTATTCATTGTTTTCCGCGTGGCACCAAGTGATAAATTTGAACGTGACGGTGCTGAGATCTATTTAGAAGTGCCGATCAGTTTTGTCCAGGCAGCTTTAGGCGATGAACTGCAAGTTGATACCGTTAGCGGTAAAGTGAAATTAAAGGTTCCGGCTGGCACACAGACCAACACCACTTTCCGTTTACGTGGACAAGGCGCACCACGTTTGCGTGGTAATGGTCGTGGTGATCAGCACGTTAAGGTTAAAGTCGTTACACCTAAGCATTTAAATGGCGAACAAAAAGAAGCTTTGAAGACTTTTGCCAAAGCTAGTGGTGAAGACATGACTGAAACCGAAGGCAACTTATTTGATAAGTTATTCGGTAAACGCAAGAAGTAGCAACAAACAGGTGGCTAAATGCCACCTGTTTTTTTGCGAGTACGGTAATCGTAATTGCACCAACGCGGCGAGCTTGCTATAATTTAAAGGAATAGCCTACGTGAGTGGGCATTGAGAAAGTAGGCAAGATAATGGATATTAAAGCGATGCAAGAACGTCAAAAACATATTCGCAACTTTTCGATCGTTGCCCATATTGATCACGGTAAATCAACTTTGGCCGATCGAATCTTAGAATTGACGCATACAGTTGCTAAGCGTGATATGGAGGCACAGATCCTCGATACGATGGATCTTGAACGCGAGCGGGGGATCACGATCAAATTAAATGCCGTTGAATTGGCTTATCAAGCTAAAGATGGGCAGACTTATACATTTCATTTGATCGATACGCCCGGTCATGTGGATTTTTCTTACGAAGTTTCCCGTAGTTTGGCGGCCTGTGAAGGGGCTGTTTTGGTTGTTGATGCCGCACAGGGGGTCGAAGCGCAAACTTTGGCCAATGTTTACTTGGCCATCGATAATGACTTAGAGATCATTCCGGTGATCAATAAAATTGATTTGCCAGCTGCTGATCCTGAACGCGTTAAGGCGGAGATCGAAGACGATATTGGCATTGATGCCCAAGATGCCGTGTTAGCCAGTGCTAAGCAAGGAATTGGGATCGAAGAAATTTTAGAACGAGTTGTCAGTGATGTTCCGGCGCCAACTGGCGATCTAACGGCACCATTGCGTGCGTTGATCTTTGACTCAGTTTACGATAGTTACCGTGGGGTTGTGCTGAATACACGAGTTTTTGAAGGTGTCGTCAAGCCAGGCGATACGATCAAGTTAATGCAAAGCGGCAAAACTTTTGAAGTGACTGAAGTCGGCGTGATGTCACCAAAGGCTGTTCAGCGGGAGATGCTGATGGCCGGGGATGTTGGTTATATTACCGCTAGTATCAAAACGATTCAGGATACTGAAGTCGGTGATACAGTGACGTTAGCGAATAATCCAGCGACAGAAGCAATTCAAGGTTATCGTAAAATGACGCCGATGGTTTATTGTGGACTATATCCGGTGGATTCATCAAAATATAATGAATTACGCGAATCGCTGGAAAAATTACGCTTGAATGATGCTGCTTTAAGCTTTGAACCAGAAACTTCAGAAGCCTTAGGATTTGGGTTCCGTTGTGGTTTCCTCGGTTTATTGCATATGGATGTTATTCAAGAACGGCTTGAACGTGAATTTGATTTAGATCTAATTACCACTGCTCCATCAGTAATTTATCACATTAATTTGACTGACGGCACACAAAAAGTTGTGGCTAATCCGTCAGAGATGCCCGATCCAGCAGCGGTACGTTCAATTGAAGAGCCTTTCGTTCACGCCTCGATCATGGTACCAAATGATTATGTTGGTGCGGTAATGGAGCTGTCGCAAAATAAGCGTGGCGAGTTTGATACCATGGAGTATTTGGACAATAACCGAGTCAATGTGATCTATCATTTACCGTTGTCAGAAATTATTTATGACTTTTTCGATAAACTAAAATCCAGTACTAAAGGTTACGCCTCATTGGATTACAATATTGAAGGTTATCGCGAAAGTAAGTTAGTCAAAATGGATATTTTATTAAACGGTGAAGCGGTCGACGCATTGAGCAGCATTGTGCATCAAGACTTCGCGATGGAGCGGGGCCGCGATATTGTTGCTAAATTGCAAAAAATTATTCCCCGGCAACAGTTTGAAGTGCCGATCCAAGCTGCTATTGGTAATAAGATCATCGCGCGGACTAACATTAAAGCACTGCGTAAAAACGTGTTAGCTAAGTGTTACGGTGGTGATATTTCTCGTAAGCGTAAATTGTTAGAGAAACAAAAGCGCGGGAAGAAACGGATGAAGCAGATCGGTTCAGTGGAAGTCCCACAGGAAGCCTTCATGGCTGTTTTACGCACCGACGAGGAAGAAAGTCATAAGAAATAGGGACTTACATGAAAATGTATTTCCGCGGTTATAAAAAGAAACCAACGCAAAAGTCGATCTTGCGTTGGTTTCTTTTTAGTTTATAAGCGTTGGCTTTGCTGTAACCATTGCTGCGCCGCCGTTATTTCTTGTGGACTGAGGGCGTGGGACTGCTCAGCTTCAAACACGGTGAGATCAGCTTGAGCAGTTGTCAGGCTTTGGGTCAGTGTTTGAAAGTTAGTTGCCGACACGATTGGATCAAAACTACCGTGAGAAGCCCAGATTTTTACGTCAGATAATGGTTGGACCGTTTTATACGGTGTTAACTGCATAGGGTGAAATAATAGGCCCGTTTTAAACTGGGCTTGCCCGGTCAGCCAAGCATGTGCCGCCATGTTAGCGCCGTTTGAATAACCGAGGACGATCATGCGATTAACCGCCAAGTGATGTTTAGCGGCCAATTGGTCGATGGTTTGCAGCAGCCAAGTTGTCTCTTGTGCTAGGCTGTTAAGGTCAAAGCCGCCCGTTGCGGTATGAGAGAAGTAACGGGTGCGGCCATTTTCAACTAAACGGCCGCGAATACCTAGTAGCGGACTATTGGGTGCTATTTTTTGTGCTAGCGGAACTAATTCATCTTCATAGCCACCAGTACCATGGAGCATTAAAAGTGGTGCTTGTGCAGGGTCACCTGCTTGAAAATAGTAATTGAGTTCAGTCATGGTTAATCGGCCGCTTTCTTATCGGTATTGAAGGGAACTAGGTGTGCTTCAATATCTGCGCGTTGTTCTTCTAAAAATGGTGGTAGTTCTAGATGTACGCCAGCTTCTTCATAAGTTTCGTCAACTAAGAAACCAGGTCCATCGGTGGCGATTTCGAATAAAACGCCGCGACCAGGACGGAAATATTCTGATTTAAAATAGAAACGATCTACGAAGCCAGAGTGAGCCAACCGAGCTGCGGAGATTTTTTTGATCCATTCACGTAAATCCGCTTCGTCGGCAGTACGAAAGGCCAAGTGGTGGACGGTACCATAAGCTTGTACTTCATCGGCTGGTAATTGTTCATCAGCCACGATCACTTGGGCACCATGACCGCCATTAGCCACTTCATACAAGGTTTGATTACCTTCAGTGGCGACTTTGGCAAAGCCAAGTAGTTCAGTTAGCACTTGCGCCATTTTTGCTGCATAGTTGACGGTGATCCGCATTGGTCCTAAGCCACTGATCGCAAATTCTTTTGGTACTGGACTGGCCAGATAAGGGGTACCGGCGGGCACACCATGATTAATTTCATCGGAGATCAACTGATAACGTTCATGATCAAAATCATAGAAGCGCAAAGTCTTGGTGCCAAATTCAGTGACGATCGCTTCATGTTCGATTTGGTGGTCGTCAAAGCGTTGTTGCCAGTAATCTAAAGCAGCATCACTGGGCACACGGAAACCGATGCGATCGATACTATTACGTCCTTTAGTGCCTTGAAATTGCCCAGGAAAATCGAAGAATGTAATATCGGTGCCGGCAGTTCCTCGATCATCAGTAAAATAAAGGTGATAAGTCCGCACATCATCTTGATTAACTGTTTTTTTGATCAAGTGTAGACCAAGTACACCAGTCATAAATGCAAACATTTTTGGTGAACTGGAAGTGATCGCTGTTACGTGATGTAAACCGAGTAATTTAGCCATAAGAATAGCCCCCTTAGTTGATTGGTTGGCAGTATTATATCAACTTACTTTTAGTCGGTAAAGAAATGACACTTATTTTGTGTTAAAATTTTAAGGACGCAAGAGAAAAAGTGAGGTCGAAAAATGAAATTTGAAACGATCGTAAATAATGTGGCGCATTCGATTAAATTACGGCAAGCCAAGAATGGGATTGATCAATTCACATTGCCGGTGACGTTTACGCATAAATATAAAATCGCGGCGGGGTGTGTGGTGTTTATTGTGGCTCCTGATGGCAGTTATCAAGCTAAAGCCTTTGATCAACGTTATCCAGATATTGACCCTGAGGTGCAGCACATCTATCACGGTGCTTATTTTGAGTGTGATGAAGATATAGATAAAATGCAGCCGCTGATCGATGCGGTTGCCGAACAAGTCAACTAAAAATCGCAAACTGCACTAGGCCCTGTCAAGTTGACAGATGAAATAATAAAAAATTGAATCTGTTTCTAAGCGGCTTCATTCCAGTATTCATCTGGAGTGAGGCCGTTTCTTTGTGCCGAACGGTTGTGGTGATTAAAGTATTCAATACCTTCTTCAACCAGCTTCTCGAGTTCTTGAAGGGTCTTAGGCATCGGATGACGCTCCATCCAACGCAATTTAAACTCATTCCACCAACGTTCCATCGGCGCGTTATCGTATGGTGTACCTGGACGAGACATACTGCGTATCACATCGTAACGGCCTAGAAAGTTGTTGAAGGCACCAGATGTATAAGCTGAGCCGCGATCCGTATGAATCAATGGATGAACGTCTCCAACACGATCAAATGCACGTTGGAACACTTCGATTTCCGCAGCTGAGGTTTCGGTAATGCTGAGGTTGTGTGCCAAGAGAAGGCGTCCATAGAGATCAAGAACGCCACTCAGTCGAATTTTGTATTCACCATTCGGGTCGAATCTCAATTCAGTCGAGTCAGACAACCAAACTTTGTTAGGCGCGTCCGTATCAAAATTTTTGTTTAAGACATTGTCTTGGACGTACTGCTCACTAGCTTTTTGACGACTGTGTTTCTTGACTCGAATCTGACACCTCAGTCCAAGCTCTCGCATCACACGCCGAATCATTTTATAGGTCACTTCAAACGTAATCGATTCATCATGCTGTAGATTCACTAAGAGATTCCCAGCACCGATGCCCTGATGATGGAAATCAAACCAGTATTGTATCCGTTCCTTGAGTTGACGATCACGAACTTCCCAAGCTGTTTCTTCACGCTTTAAGCCTTTGTAGTAAGCCTGCCGGCTTACGCCGACAACAGCTAATAACTTGGTAAGCGCACCGCGCTTGCCTTGACTGACCTCTTTGATTGCGACGTAGGCCAGTTGATGCTGTTTATTCACCCCTTGCGCTGAAGTTCCAGCAATTTTTTTGCGAATTGTTCCACCAATTCTTTATCTTTAAGCTCAGCTTCCAGCTGGCGGATACGAAGATTTGCCTTATCGAGATCAGTCAATTCAGACTCGTCCCTGTGATGACCACGGTTATCGACGAGGGCTTCATAACCACCGTTCTTGGCCTTAAGCACCCAAGATCGTGCTTGCTGATAGGAGACTTGAAAGTGCTCTGCGGCCTCAGCGTATGAATGTTTATGTTTGACTACGTACTCAACGATTTCAATTCGTTCTTCGAAAGTTGTCTTCTTAGGCATAGTGGGGACCCGCTTTCTGGACGGTGATGCCGTCAAAGGTTTGTCCTCATTATACTTGGTAACCCAGTTTTGTGCTTGGGTAGCATTACGCAGACCATATCTGTCCGCCAACTCACCAAATGTACCTTCGCCATTTAAGTACGCAAAGACAACTGTATGCTTCAACTCCTTACTATAGTGAATATTCTTCTTTGCTTCTTGCAGACCTTCTAGACCATCTCTTTGATAACGTATCAACCAACTTCTAAGTGTATCTTTACCGATTCCATGCCGCCTTTCATAAGTAGCCCTAGGGAGCCCCGACTGCTGATAATCTTCAATTAAATTGAGCTTCTCGAGAACTGTGAACTTAGATCTGGACATACAAAAATCCTTCCATAATCATCAGATGAATTATTGTATTTCATCTGACAACCACAAAGGGATTATCGCAAACTCTACAATTAGATAGGGTCGCGTGATTTTTAATAATTTGCAAAGTGAAAAGCCGCAAGTTGGGAGACTAGAATATTGGCGTGCTATACTAAAAGTAAACGCTTTAAATGAGGAGGGCACAATGACGCAATTAGTAATGATCACCGGTGCTTCTGCCGGATTGGGTGAGCAATTAGCTTATGCCTTTGCACGGCGCCAGATGCGTTTACTTTTACTGGGACGTGATCACCAACGTTTGGCAAAAGTTGCTCGGCAAGCCGCCAGGTTAACCACTGCCCCAGTGGCAATTTTGGCAACTGATTTATTGAACGACAACGGCCGATCGGCTTGGCGCCGCTGTGTGGCGCGCTGTGGTGTGCCGGATATTTTAGTCAATAATGCTGCATTACCAGGTTTTGGCGCCATTAATGATTTGTCATTGGCTGAGGCGCAAAAGGTGTTGCAATTAAATACTGCGGTGCCATTGACTTTAAGTCAGCTATTTATTCAGGCTCACTACTGGACGCGGCGGCCGAGTTATTTGATCAATCTTGCCTCGGCTGGTGGCGAACTACCGTTACCGTACGCAGCGTTCCATTCAGCAAGTAAGGCAGCGTTGCTCGGCTTTGCTCGTGGTAGCCGCTTTGAATTACAAGTGACGCAGATCCATTTAATGACGGTTATACCAAGTTTATTAGCTACCGACCATTTTCAGCAACAAACAGCCCCGTATTTAAAAGCTAACCCACTAATTGCCCAATTACTTGCGCATAGTCAATTGGATCCAGCTAAAGTGGCCAAAAAAATCGTGACCAGTGCGTTGCGCGGACAACAAATTTTACGCTTACCATTGGCTTATCAGTGGCTAGCGGCTTTTAACCGTTTAGCCCCCCGTATTAGTCGTAAAATTATTGCCCAGCCGTACCGGACACGATAATTAAGTGATTATTTCCAGAATTGAATCGTGAGTGTTCCGATGTCGTGGTGCTCAGCATCAGTGATCAACTCAACTGTAACTGTGATCTCACTATTTTCAGTGATATGTTTTTTATAATCATTGGCCGCAGCGGCACTAGTTTTCTGGAACATTTTTTGAAAAAATTTAGGCAGATCGGTGATTGGTGCCGTGACGCTAACCGCTTCATCTGGCGCGTATAATTTAAGTAGTTGAAAAACTTCACTATCAACGATCAAATCATCGACAAACGCGGGTTGGGCGGCAAATTTTAATTGTAACGTACTGGGATTGATCAACGTCTCGATCTGATCACCATGTTCTTCGACAACCTGCAAAATATTACGTAACTTTCTTTTCAAAAAATCGCCCTCTTTTTCATTTCTGTGATTGACCTTAATATAGCATTTTTCAAGGGTTTTGCAAGTGAAGTCCTAGCGAATAATGTTAGAATAAAGGTAGTTATGAAGAATTTAGGTAGTTCTGGCGGGGGCGTGTAGTTAGTTGCTATCAACATTTTTGTCGTCGTTCAAAGGCGCAAGCTTATTGTTATGCTGGGTATTTATTATTGCTGATAAAAGCTACGCGCGTCTGGGAATTTGTTAGTAGATTGTGCAAAAACAATCCGTTAAGTCCGATAGAGGAGTGAATTATATGCAAAAAATTGGTTTTATTGGTACTGGCGTCATGGGCACAGGTATCATCAAAAATTTATTGAAGGCTAATTTTCCGGTCACAGTTTATAATCGTACTAAGGCTCATGCTGCAGCGGTATTGGCCAGTGGCGCAACTTGGGCAGATAGTCCTTGTGAAGTAGCCGCTAGCAGTGATATTACGATCACGATGGTCGGCTATCCCCAGGATGTTGAAGCGGTTTATTATGGGGATGAAGGTATTTTTGCTGGTGCGAATACTGGCAGCATTGTGGTGGATATGACGACAAGTACGCCAACTTTGGCGCAGCGGATTGCCGCAACGGCAATTACACGTGATATCCAAGCGGTTGACGCTCCAGTATCCGGTGGTGATATTGGCGCCAAAAACGGTACGCTGACGATCATGGCCGGTGGCGTTCAATCGACGTATGAACAGTTAGTGCCGCTATTTAAGGTGATCGGGCAAAGTTATCATCTGTTTGGTGGTGCAGGTAAGGGCCAGCATGCTAAAATGGCCAATCAGATCATGATCGCGGGAACCATGACTGGGATGACCGAAATGTTGGTCTACGCTAAAAAGGCTGGCTTAAGCTTACCGGACATAATTGAAACACTTAGCGCTGGCGGTGCTGCTAACTGGAGCTTGACTAATTACGGGCCACGTATTTTAGCCCATGATTATACACCTGGCTTTTTTGCAAAGCATTTTCTGAAGGATCTACGAATCGCTTTAGATGAAGCACAGAAGCAACAGTTGGATCTGCCTGCGACTAAGGCTGCTGCAGAGTTGTACCGGCGTTTGGTGGAAGACAAAGCGTTGGGTGATGATGGCACACAGGCGCTAGTCAAGTTATGGTGGACAGCTGAATAAGTGTTGAGCAGTGGAACTACGGCTAAAAAGTCGTAGTTTTTTTGTTAGCGACAATTAATTATTAGACTTAGTTGGTGGCATGGTATAATATGGCTTGGTCTTATTTGGCGCCGTCGATTTCAATCAACGACCTGATTTGTACAGACTTTTACGATAGAGGAGTGGGATAATGCAATTGATATCGAAAACAACTTATTCAATTTTTTTGGCTGGCATAATTTTACTTTTATTAGGGCTCGCTCGGCAATTGACGCCGTTATGGATCGCCGGCTTGGCGTTATTGATCGTGAGCCTGACCCAATTTCAACGACAACGGCGGGCACATAAAAAATGAGCGGGCAGTCAATTAAACTCCGCTGGTTATTGTTGGCTAATCTGTTGATCAATGCCGGCGCCGCCTTTATGTGGCCCTTAACAACGATTTATTTGCACGATGATCTTGGTGAAAGCTTGACGACGGCCGGGCTTGTTTTGTTGGTCATGTCGTTATTGATGATCGTTGGGAATTTTGTTGGCGGTCAGTTGTTTGATCGTTGGCGGCCTTATGAAACAGCTTTGATCAGTACAGGTATTTCGCTAGCCGCCTTGATTGGCCTAATTTTCACGGGTGGCCATTTTTCGCACTATTTCTAATCATCGTTGGTTTTGGTGATGGAATCAATATGACTGTGCTCAACGCTTATGCGGCGCAGGATACCAGTCATGAGCGGCGCTATGTTTTTAATTTGATTTATATGGCGCTTAATTTAGGTATTGTGATCGGCACGCTAACGGTGGGCTATTTATATGCTAGTGGAATTCGTTACGTTTTTGCGGTCGCCGGATTATGTTATTTACTATTATTACTGATCATTGCGTTGACTTTTCGCGTGCCGATCAAGGCCAAAAGTGACCAGGCAGTAACCCAACCACTTAAATTAAAATCAGACCAACGCTGGCTGTTATTAGTTTTATGTGGACTGACTTTCGTTATTTATGCAAGTTATGCGCTGTGGGAAAGTGTGGTCTCCGTTCATTTGACTAGCTTACACATTCCGTTTCACTATTATAGCTTGTTGTGGACGATCAATGGCTTACTGATCGTTTTTGGCCAACCGGTGGTGACCCATTTTGGTGCGCGATTTGCTTTGCCAAAAGTGGTGATGCTTGGTGTGACACTGTTTGCAGCATCGTTTTTTTGCTTGATCTATGCGCAAACATACGCCGGTTTTGTGGTGGCGATGCTCGTGCTGACGATCGGTGAAATGCTCGGTAATCCGCTGATTCCGGTATGGGTCGATACGCTAGCGAGTGCCGATCAAAAAGGCCGCCTGCAAGGGGACTTAAACATGGCCATTTCACTTGGTCGTGCGTTTGGCCCCTTGATTGGCGGTCTACTAGTTGATTTCTTTTCTTATGGCTTGCTGTTTAGCTTAGCCGGTGGCAGTATTTTAGTCATGCTGCTGGGGGTGCTTATCGTTTGGCGGCGGCAAAATCTGCATCCGTCAACGCATAAATAGCTTCGGTAACGGTTTGGCCTTTAAATTGCCGGGCGTTACACAAAATGCCTTCTTGGCGCATGCCAATTTTTTGCATGACTCGACCTGAGCGGCTATTAGCAGTGTAGTGACGTGCTTCGATTCGTTTCAGGTGTAATGTACTGAAGCCAAGCTCGATCAATGCCCGGCAAGCCTGTACGTGTCAATTTGGATAAATAATTAATATTTAAAAGTGAGGTCGTGGCGTAACTTGATGCAACAATGGTCACAAACAAAAATCAAAGCCTTTCAAAAGGCGTTATTAACTTGGTACGATCGGGAAAAGCGTGATCTACCTTGGCGGCGTGATCATGATCCCTACCATATTTGGGTTTCGGAGATCATGCTGCAACAGACGCAAGTGCAGACGGTGATCCCTTATTATCAGCGCTTTATGGCTGCTTTTCCGACGGTCACGGACTTGGCTCAAGCTCCGGAAGCCGCGCTGCTACAGGCGTGGGCTGGCTTAGGCTATTATTCACGTGTGCGTAATATGCAAAAAGCGGCACAACAGATCGTCACTGATTATCAAGGTGTCTGGCCACAAACGGCGGCTGAATTAGAACAATTGGTTGGTATCGGGCCTTATACCGCCGGCGCGATCGCCAGTATCGCGTTTAACCAGCCAGAGCCGGCAATCGATGGGAATGCGTTTCGCGTTTTTGCCCGCTTATTTGAGATCGACGCCGATATTGCTAAGCCGCAGTCACGGCAGATCTTTTATGATGTGATCAAAGAAGTTATTTCGGTTGAGCGACCAGGGGACTTTAATCAGGCGATCATGGACCTTGGTTCCAGTTACATGACGGCAAAAAATCCCGATAGTGCTCATTCACCGGTGCGTGAATTCAATCAAGCTTATTTGGATGGGAAAGAGTTAGACTATCCAGTTAAGTCGAAAAAACCACGGCCAGTGCCGGTAGATTATTTTGCCTTGGTGATCAAAACGCCGGCGGGCTATTTGTTTGAGCAAAGACCGGGAACGGGGATGTTAGCGGATCTCTGGACGGTTCCGTTGCTGAAATGGACAGATCTGACCACTGCACCAGAGGAATTATTATTACCCGAGTTAGTCACACTAGCTGGCCAACAATTTACCGCTAATACACAGATCAAATTGATCCCAGCGTTGATTGGCGGCCGACCGGTGACGCATACCTTTACTCATCAAAAATGGCAGATCACCTTGCTATACGCTGAGTTAGCCCATGTTCCTGATCTCAGTTACTTTCCGGGGCGAGTCGTAGCGCCGGCGGCTTTTAATGAATTGGCCCAACCTAAAGTACAATTGAAGATCTGGCAACGCTATCAACAATTAAGTGAGTTATAAAAAAGAGTAAGTGCTGCACGGCAATCAGCCGTGAACACTTACTCTTTTTTTGGTTGGTCGGTCAGCATCCCGGCGCAATCTTCAAAGTAGAAGATACTGGTTACCAGAACTAACCCACATAAGCTAGTAAAAATAATTTTAAACAAGGCAATTTGCCAAGAAATTTCTAGAATTGGTAAAATAAATACGAATAGAATAACGCTAATGATCACGTTACGCCAGAACTTACGGCACACGGTGAAGACCTCACTTTTTTTAAAAATAAGACGCTATGTACTTTGCTGAAAGCAATCATAGCAGATAATTTTCAGTGACGCAAGCTTTTGACGAAATTAGTTTTGGTAGGCCCAATGATTGATCGGACCGAACTTGTGGCCAACTTGAATTTCATTAGCAATTGCAACGTGGACAAACTTTTTGGCTGCCCGGATTGCTGACTCAATATCGCTACCTTTAGCGATTTCAGCAGTGATGCAAGCGGATAGCGAATCACCGGTACCATTGACACGATCCGTATCAATGTAAGTTTCGGTCAACCAGAAAGACTTGCCGGATTCCAAAAGAACGAAATCACGGACTTCAGCTTGGGTGCTGTCGTGATGCTGTCCTTTAACGACCACATTTCTAGCACCCATTGCTTTGATTTTCCGGGCGGCCGCTTCCATATCAGCATCAGAAGTGATCTTCATTTCTGCTAATTTCTCGGCTTCGAAGAAGTTAGGTGTGATCACGGTTGCTAAGGGAACCAATTCTTTACGTAGGGTAGCGAAGGCACTTTCTTCTAACAGCTGTGCGCCGTGTTTTGTCATGATCACGGGATCAACGACAAGGGGACCAAAATCGTATTTTTTATAATTTTTGACGACGTTTTTGATCAAGGTGCTATCGGCCAACATCCCAGTTTTAGCCGCTAATATTTTGTAATCGTCCGCAAGATCAGCGAATTCCTGATCGATAAAGTCGGTTGGTAAAGCAATGCTAGCGTGGATGCCGTAAGAATTACCAGCCACGGCCGCCGTCATCACCGCAGCGCCATGGACTTTGCGGGCAAAAAAGGTATAAAGATCTGCTTGCATCCCCGCACTGCCATCGCTGTCGGAACCAGCAATGGTCATTACTTGTGGAAATTCATTTGCCATTTTACTCACTCACCTTTGTCATGAATTGTATCTATTATACTTAAAATTTGCCGTTATTAATAGGGCTAGTTCTAATTATAATCTAATATAGTGGTTATTGGGAATATCCGGTATAATTAAGATAGTGAATTAGCCCAATTATGGTCGATGAGGAGCAGAACGTAATGGAATTTAGTTGGATCAAAACGGATGAGCAAGAAGAAAAGGTACGTTATTTTTTGCAGCACCATGGGGTTAGTGGGCGCTTATTTAAGCAGGTAACTGGTCAAGGACAAATTTTGATCAACGGTCGCTTAGCGGCGTCAACCGGCGTTCGTTTACAACAAAATGATCGTGTAACGATCCAATTACCACCAGAAAAAGCGGCGCAGCAGATTGCTATCAGCACACAGCCGCTAAATGTGATTTATGCAGATGAAAATTGGTTGGTGGTGGATAAACCAGCGGATCTCTCAAGTATTCCTGGGCCCACCAACCAAACCGATACGTTGTTAAATCGGGTTCAAGGCTGGTTACAACAACAGAATAATACTGAAACGGTACCGCACGTTGTGACCCGATTGGATCGCTTTACGAGTGGGTTGGTTTTATTAGCACGCCATCGCTTTGCTCATAGTCTGATTGCTCGACAATTGACTGATCACACCTTAGATAAACGGTATTATGCGATCGTTGCGGGACATTTAACGACGACCCATGGTTTCTTGACCCAGCCCTTAGGTCGCCAGGGTGATGAGATCCGCCGCCGAGTCATGGCCACCGGTAAACCGGCTAAGACGGAATACTGGCAAATGACTAAATTAGCTCGTGCCACTTTAGTTGAGGTAAAGTTGCATACGGGACGAACTCACCAGATCCGTGTACATTTTGCGGATCAAGGCCATCCATTGCTTGGCGATCAGCTATATGGCGGTCCGCTGGATCAAGGCATTACCCGCCAAGCTTTGCATGCCTATGAGCTTAACTTTTATGATCCATTTACTCAAACTGAACGCCATTTTACCAGTCCATTACCGGTAGATATGCAGGCGGTATTGAAGCTGATGTAGCCACAATTGCCTAAGCAGACAAAAAAAGACGAGCGCACTCGTCTTTTTTGCTAGTCATTATTTTAAACGCTTGGAAACTTGGTAACGATTAGCAGCGGTGTCGTCAGTCTGCGCATCGGCTGCGTTAAAAATCGCGTAAGTTTCACCATCGACTTCCTTAACGATCATTAGTTCATGTTGTTTTTGATCACGGTGAAAAATTTCTGCACTGCGCATCGCTTCATTAAAATCGTGACCGCTGGCGATCGCATCACCAGGATTGAAAAAAACAATTTCGTTCATCGGCGCCACTCCCTGTATTTTATTTGGTTATCTTAATTGTAACGGAAAACGCTTTAAAAAACAGTAAACAGGTCGTTAAACTTATAAGAAAAAATCGGAGTAGAAGCATAATAACATAAATAATGTAGACTGAAAGCGGGCTGACAACAAAGTAGTTGTAATTATGCCGCTTTCATGCTAAGCTATGTTTGTAAAAAAATTTAATAAAGGTTCGTCTTCAGGGCAGGGTGAAATTCCCGACCGGCGGTAATAGTCCGCGACCCATCAATTTATTGGTGGCCGAATTGGTGTGATACCAATACCGATAGTTAAAGTCTAGATAGAAGAAGATAGGCTTATTTTACGTAATTTAAAAATAAGACTAACGCTATTGAGATGCCCCTAAAAAGACATTTTGGTAGCGTTTTTATTTTGCGTAAGATGAACTCACTTACCTGAGGTGAATCCTTGTAGGAGGATTTATTATGGAAAAATGGGCGTCAGAAAGCTAGTCATGATCGCCATGCTAGCAGCAGTCTCTTACTTATTGATGTTGTTCAGCTTCCCGGTATTACCGGCGGCACCGTTCCTTAAGATCGATTTTAGTAACCTACCGATCTTCTTGAGTATGTTTCTTTACGGACCAGCAGCAGGGGCGTTTACCACGCTGATCACGGGTTTATTGGACTTTATCACGCGTGGGTCTGGCCTGCCTGGCTTGATCGGTGAAGCAGCGTACTTCTTAGCGACGATGTGCTTTACACTGCCGGTCTATTATTTCTTTAAACGTGATCACAGCGTTAAAGCCAACCGGAAGAATATGTTAGCTGGTTTTGTGACGGGGACCATCTCCTTAACTATTTTTATGAGTTTAGCTAATCTCTTTGTGTTATTACCGATTTATATGAAGTTTTCTGGTATCCAAATCAATGCTACCACACTGAATTTAGTGGCCACAACGGTTGTGCCATTTAATTTGATTAAAGGGGTGCTGGTCAGCGTTGTCTTCTTGATCGCGTATGAGCGACTGTTACCATGGCTATCACGTAAGGTATTACCACAGCAAATTAAAAAAATCTAAATAAATTTTCGGCGTACAGTTTAGCTGTGCGCCTTTTTTTGCTTTTTTCAGGCTAACCGGTATAAAGTAAATATTGTTCTAAAATTGATTTAAAAAATACTAAACATGATTATATAACCATAAAGACTGTAGTATAGTTGGACATACATTAGTGCGGGGCTAAATATGATTGATGGGGTTTGATATTGTGTTTAAAAGGATTTATTGGCGGGATGTGGCACCGTATATATCGATCGCGGGGATGGCGGTACTGTTGATATTGCCACAGTTAATTTTGCATAGTACGATCGTTGGTTCCGACGCGATCTTTCATTTTAATCGAATCTATGATGCAGCTAAGCAGATGCAAAACTTTAATTTTAGCTATTTTCAAACCAATTATGGATTTCAACAAAGTGGTCGGATCATCAATGCATTATATGGGCCATACTTTGCTTATTTAAGCGGCGTACTGCTAATTTTGGTTCGTAGTTGGTATCATTTCCAGATCGTTTCGACTTTGTTAGTGTATTTGATTGGCGGCATAGGAATGTACTTGTTGGCAACGAAAGTGCGGGCGACTAAGCGGATTGCGTTGATTGCGGCGCTATTATTTATGAATGTAGGCTGGTTGCCACGCTGGGGCCTGTCACAAAATTTGAATTCCTGGGGCGCTGCTTTAGCCCCATTTGTATTGATCTGTGCAGTACGGATGATCAGTGATCACCAGCGGCCAATCAAAATAATACCGTTGGCGCTGATCATGGCGATCATCATCGAAATCCATATATTAAGTACAATTCTGTTTACGCTAGTTTTATTGCCATTTTTCATGATTGGTTTATGGCGGGCAAATGATAAAATAAAGATGCTGCTGGATACGATTTTAGCGGCTTTATTGACAATTTTATTAACGGCCAACATCTGGGGAAGTTTTCTAACAATTTTTGCGAATAATAGTATTGCTGAGCCAGCAAAATTTGCGTTAGAGCAAAATGCATTACAGTTTTCGATGATCCTTGGGCAGCGGAATCAGTTAGGTGCGGTTTGTTTGATCCTTTTTGCGGCACAGCTGGTTTATGTGCTTGTCAGTAAGCAAGCTACAACCGTTAATCGAGTCGTAACGGTGATCGGTGCGTTGATTCTATTTATTGCTTCTGATTTATTCCCTTGGGTGACCTTACAACATCAATTGCCTTTTTTACAAAGCACATTGCAATTTCCAGTTCGCTTCACGATCATTGCCTATCCGTTACTGTTTTGTGGGGCGGCGATCAGTGCCACGCAGTTGCGTTTAAGCAGTGAGCGCCACACGGGTTACTATCGTTTCGGGGCGTTGATCGCCGTGTTATTGTGTTTAGCGCCAAATATGCTTAGTATGGCGCTAAAGGCGGAGACTTATCATTCAGTGGATGTGCTGAATAGTTGGACTGGCGTAACGGTTTTAGCAGACACGCCTGATCAAATCCGCAGCTCATTACACGCTGAACATCCAGGTCAATTATTAACATTGGTAGAAAAGCGTCATCCAGATTATTTGCCGATTCCCAGCGAATTTAAACGTTTGAACTTTAAACGTTCCGATGAATATGAAAAACAAATCATTGATCGACATCGTGAATTTGAACATAAAGTACTTAGTGGTGGTCGATTACAGCTAACCTGGAACGCTGAGCGGCGCGATTATCGGCAAGTGCCACTGATCATGTACAAGGAGTCTATTTTACAGTTGAACGGGCACCGCTTAAATAGTTATCAGTACGATGAAACCAATATCGGTGCGCCTGTTGTTCCGCAAGAAATCGGCCGTAATACATTGATCTTGCAATTTAAACAGCCGCGCAGCTTCACTAATCTACTGATTTTGTCGCTTGTTTCGTGGTTGGTATTGTCTTGCGTCGGTGTTGGTAAAGTGGTTTATCAGTATAAAAAATATTATAAACGAGGGTGAAGTAGTGGCTGAATTAACAATTAAGCTGGCTACCGGTGCACGGACAGCGTATCAAAATTTGCTATTAATTGGGGATGACGCAGCGGAAGTGGTAGCTAGTTACCTAGATCAAGGCCAGTTGTATTTGCTACAAAGAGATAAACTAACGATTGGCGTAGCGCTGGTTATTCCGCAAAATAAGCAGGTCGTTGAATTGAAAAACTTAGGCTTACTGCCGCAGCAACAGCATCATGGCTATGGTAAATGGTTTGTGCAACAATTGCTCAAATTATTGCGGGAACAGGGTTATCAGACTTGTATTGTGGGAACGGCCAATTCGAGTATTGCTAACATCCGTTTTTATCAGCGCGTTGGTTTTCGCATGGATCGAATAAAACACGATTTCTTTGCGACCTATCCGCAACCAATCTATGAAAATAAGCTGCAAGCAATAGACATGCTGATGTTTAAACAAGAGCTATAAAAGAAGACGCTGGTGCATAAAATCTTATGCATCAGCGCCATTTTTTTAGATTTTTTCACTTAATTTCTCGCTGGTTTGCTGATAAAGTAGGTCAGCGCTATCCCAGAATTGCAAAAATGAGATGTCCTTGTAAGCTAAGATCACAGGCTCGCCATGTTGGTAAGTCAAGGGATCAAACGGTAAGCAAGTGAAGTGGTGGGCGGTTGCGGCAACGACTTGGTCAACTGGTGTAATATCAAACCGACCAGCGATAGTAATATAAGCCCGTTCCTTAGTCAAAGCGGTGAAGAGCTTAGGTAGTAGTTGTTTGGACCACTGACTGATCGTTGTTTCTTTTTCGCTAAGCTGGAATGGATCGTATTGCTCGTGTGCTTTAAAAAAGTCCTGATAAGTTGTAATGATCTTTAAATAAGGCGTCGTGCTACGAACGCGTTTGATCCGCTTTAACGCAAATAAAGTATAACCAGCAAATTGTCCCTGTGCGTTCACCGTCGCGATGATCAGCCAACGATGATCACTGACGATGGGGTAGCCGACTTCGAATTCACCGGTTTGCTTTTTGACATAGACTTCCACCAGCGTGTGTTGCTGCTTGGCTTTTTCAATTTGACTTAAAATTTTTGCCTGTTTCAATCCGAACACCTCACAATTAGTTTCCGTCACCATTGTAAAGGATTTGTAGTAGAAAAGAAATGACAATTTACTAAATTCAACCGCGAGTTATTGTAATAGCGTTCTCATTTAGATAAACTAGATAGGAAACCAAAAATGGCTGGTCATAGCTAAGAACGAACATTACTTAATGACCAACCAAATTGTGGAGGGGAAATAGAACATGTTACGAAAACGATCATCCGTTGTTATGGCGGTGATGCTATTGTTATTACCTTTGGTGTTAAGTGCCTGTACGGCGAAAAAGCAAGCCGCACCGGTCATTTCTGAACCATATAAACGTAGTGAGTTTATGCTAGGGACGATCTGCACGTTGTCGATTTATAATAAAGGCAAGAAAAAAGTATTACAGAAGGGGTTTGATCGGATTGCTAAAACGGAAAAGCAAGCAACCTTAACTAAAGCTCATTCTGAGTTAGATAAAATCAATGCGAATGCGGGGATCAAGCCAGTTAAAGTCAGTAAAGATATGTGGCCATTAATGGAAAAAGCTATGTATTATAGCAAAAATTCCAATGGGGCCTTCGATATGTCGATCGGTGCGATCACTAATTTGTGGAAGATTGGTTTACCCGGTGCCCGGGTCCCGGCACAATCAGAAATTGATCAAGCACTGCCTTTAGTTGATTACCATGATGTTAAATTGGATGCCAGCAAGCGGACGGTGTATTTGACTAAAAGAGGGATGCGGTTAGATTTTGGTGGCATTGCCAAAGGCTATATTGCTGATCAAGTACGCGAGGTATTCCGGAAAAATGGGGTCAATACGGCGATTATTGATCTTGGTGGTAACGTAGTGGTGATGGGTAGTTCACCAGCAGGTAAGAACAAGCCATGGCAGGTCGGCGTCCAAGATCCCTACGGTACGCGTGGTACAGCCTTAGGGACGTTACCAGCTAAGAACCTTTCAGTCGTGACGGCCGGTATCTATGAGAAGTATTTGAAGGCTAACGGCCATACCTACATCTATTTGTTTAATATGAAAACTGGCTACCCGTATGAGAACAGTCTAGCAGGGGTAACGATCGTTTCACCGAAATCAGTTGACGGAGATGCGCTATCAAATGCTGCCTTCAATAAAGGCGTTAAAGGTGGCTTAGCCTACATCAACAATAAGCACCAGAAAAATATTCAGGCAGTATTTGTAACTAAAGATAAGAAAGTTTACGTCAGCAACGGTTTGAAGAAGACCTTTAAATTGACTAAAAATTCGGGTTATAAAATGGGCGATCCTAGCAAGTTAACTGCTAATGAATAAGTAACATAATAAAAATTATGTAAACTAACGGTCATGATGGTGATTTCCATCATGGCCGTTAGTTTATTTTTTCACTGTTTTTAGAACTGCAATATTATTAAACGTTCTTTTATAAATGCCTAATTTAATAACATTTGTTAATTTTAAAAATTATACGATAGTCTTATTTATTTTTAAAAGAACTTTTATTCCGTTTTAGAAAACAAAAAAATACTGCAACTGGAAAGCTGCAGTATTTAGTCATTTATTTGAGTTGAGCAATCAAGTCAGTCAATCCAGCACTAATTTCAGCAGGTAGGGGATATTGTTGATGGGTTGCTGTGTAGCTTGTGATCCAATCCAAGCGGATCTGTAACCGTGTCCGTAGCATTGCCACATAATCCTTATCAGTAAAATCAACTGGAAAATCATTTAATGGGGCATAGCTCAGGTGTTTCAGTGGGCCAAAATCTTGCCAAGTCATTTTTTGGTTGACAATATCTTCTAGAATGCCTAACGTTACTTCCTTAGGGATTTTCTTGCCATTATAATAACCCGTATTGAGGATATAACAATCAACTTGACGCTGCGCAAATAGGCTCTTAAAATCAGCGTAATCTTCGGCCAACGGGTAAGCGCGGAATGGATCAGCAAACGGCTCAATCACTAGGGCGTTACGGTCAACATTACCAACTAAATTTTCGGCTGATGACCGTTTGGTTGCTAAGGTTGCGCCAAATGTTGCAGCTAAGGTCGGATCAGTAATATGGACAACTGGTGGTAAGCTGTCGTCTTTCATGATCCAGAAAATTGCGTTGATTGGGGCTTCCTCTTTATCTACCCGATTAGCCGAGGCGTAACGCGATTTAATGGTACGGCCGTTACCATTACGCAGATCTTCAGTGACAAGCACTTTTTGCCCTGCTTTATTTAAGGTGACGCCAACGTTCATTAAGGTCATGAAATACTTGGTTTCATCAGTCCCAGATGGATAGTCGTTGGTTTTGTCAAAATAAGCAGGTTCTAGTGCAACTGAGCTACCGTTTTCGCGTGAAATAACAAAAGCATCATCATGTAAAACTGTGGTTTTAAAGCGTCCACCATGCTTGGCGTGAGTCAAAGTCGATTTACCGGAACCAGAAAGGCCAAACATAGCAAAAACTTGATCTGGACGATCGTTAAAATGAAAAGCTTTTTCGCCACCATGACACGCAACGTAGCCGTGACGATGTGCAGTGGCCCAAGCTAGCGTTAGGGTCGACTTCTTTAGCTCACCAAAATAGCGCATCCCTAAAATAGCAGCAACGTTATGTTGCGCGTCAAATAAGGCTAAACCATCGGGAAAATCAGGATGATGAAAATTTGGATCCGCGTAGATGAAAATATCGCCTTCTTGGTAAGGCTTGGATTGCTGATAGCGAGCTTGATAGGTCTGATTAAGTGTTTGAAAATTCAGCATATAAGATAAGAGATTGTTTTCATAACCTTCGGGAACGGCTAAATGGGCTTCAACCATGAAGTCTTCATCAAGTCCGACAACGACGCTAGTTTTATAAAACTGTTGTTGTGTGCCGGCAAAAATGGCATCACGCAAAATACCAGCAAACTTAGCTTGATCAACATCTGCGTCACCAATCCGACGGCGTGCTGCGGCTGTACGGCCCACAACTCGGCCATGATTGTTAACTAACATGACAGCATCGGCTGGTAAACCTAACTCGTCGGTATGAATGATCGGCAAGTCAGTAACGGTCGTTTCTGGAGCCGCTTTTGTCAATTCATAAGCGGTAGTGAGATCATTTACAGCAACCATATTATTGCCATAAAAAGCGGACTCAATAGTAGTACGAATTTGCGAGAAAATCGGATTAGCTTTACGAATGTCTGTTTCTGCGTAATTACCAATGGTACTCATGATGATCACCTCTCCTTTTGTATGCGCTTACAGATATAGTAACACAAATTATCACAAAAGTCCGCAGCCAAAAGCTGCTTTCTATGGCGTAGATAATCTGTAAAATTTAGTAATAACTGACGAATTTATCACTACATAAACTGGAAAAATGCTACAATATGAAGCAAATAAAATCGGCGGGGAGTTTTGGTGATGAATCAATCTTTGGATGCGCGCTTGTTAGGTCGACATTTTATCATTGATCAAACTAATGAGCAGGGCACGATCAGTTTTTTTGGTATTTTTTATCATTTTGTTGCCAACGAACCGTTAAAACTTGGTGACGAAGTTGTGATCACAGCCGTGACTGCAGAGCATTTAACAGTCACTAAGGCTGAATCGTTGTTGAAATTCTAAGTGATGCCACTTAAAAAATCGGTGAAGGGATCTAGAACGTGAAAACGAAGTTAACATTAGCGCTGGAGCAAACTTTATATGCGTATTGTAGTGAAAAGGGTTATTCGGCAGTTGAGGAAGTGGCCTTGCCAGATGATTTAGGGATCGTTGATATGCTGGCATTGCGCACGGACGAACAACAGCAACAAGAATGGCGCTGCTATGAACTAAAGATTTCCAAGGCTGATTTTCATTCTACGGCCCGGTTGTCGTTTGTAGGGCATTACAATTACTTTGTTTTAACGGCACCCTTGTACGCCCAGGTCGCTGCGGAAATTCCAGCTCACGTTGGGGTTTTAGTTTTTCACCCATTTAAAAAAGGACTAGAAGTTGCTCTGCCGGGTTATTTGACTGTGGCCAAAGCAGCACGGCGGCAGGAGCTAGCTACAACGGCAGCAACCTTGACGACTCATTTTATGTTGGCGTTGGCCCGGGAAGCGGACAAGTTTAAGCGCGCCAATATTGGTTTAGCAGCTTATTCAACGGAACGACTTTATGCGGAGTTGCGTAAACGCGGTCATCATTATGATCCCAGTGGTTTGACCCCTAATTATTATGAGCAATTTATCAAGGATGTTCGCGCTGATGCGGTTGAGCAGTTGAAGGCTGAGTTAGTTGCCACTGAAGCCGACTACCAGCAGCTACTGCGTCGCTATCATCAAGTTAAAGCGGGGAATCTGTGATGCTGCATTACTATCCTTATTTACGTGGTAAACAATTTGAATTACAGGCTTTATTAGCGCTACAAGCGGCCGGAAAATTAGCGCCAGCAGTGGTGCCGATAATTGAGCCAGTTCGTGATTCGCATCATTTAGTGGATTGCGTGGCTGAATTCATGGTGGCAAAACGGCCGCTGATCGTGATCGTTAATCCGCAGGTTGGCACCTATGATCAGCACCGCCAACAACGCTTCCCACTAACTAAATGGTGGACAGATCCTAATTTAAAAGCTGGATTATTAGTCAGTACTGAAGTGTCACTAAGTGATTATAATGCCGCTACAGTACTGATCTATACGCAACCTGGATTGCTGGAAACACTGCCTTTACCACGACCGCAGCAGTTAGTAATTGCCGGTCCTAGTCATCGCTTGCGCCGTGCGCTAACACCGCAGGTTACCTTGGCTGATCCGCTGCCACGTAGTTGGGATGGGGCCGATTATCTGTTACAGCCGCAAACTTTTTTTAGTGATCAACCTTGGTTTGCTGGTGCTGATGGGCTAAGTGGATTTAGTGATTTTGCGATTGCCGGCTCAAGTTATAGCGAAAAAGGCTATCCCTTGCCTTACGTGCGTTTATCGCTTAGCTTTCCCACTGGACAGCAGGTCTGGTTGCATCATTTCATTTCGGATCAATTTACTGATTTTAAACAACCGAAAGCCAAGTATTTCAGTTCGGGAGTTCATTTGCTGGCTTGGTTAGCTGAACATCCTGAAGTGCCGCAAACAATGGGCTTGCAAGCATTAACACAAAGTCTGAATGAGCAGCATTTTCCTGGTTTAGGTAAAGTCAAGCAATGGTTATTGATGCACCATATTGAAATGGTCGGCCAGCTTTTAACTACTGCACCCAGCTAAATGAAGTTATCTTTTAGGTCTATTTTCAGAAAAAGGCTAGAGGGCTGGTATCGGTGGTTTGAGTATGGCATAATTGAAACAGAAAAATACGCAATTAGTTATCTATATACAGAAATCTGAATTGGAGGAATTTATGTGGCGATCAAACAGACCTGGCACGTTTTGTTTTATACTAAAAGATTCACGGCTGAACAGGTACACACGTTTGTCGATGATTTGAAGAAAGAACCTAATTTCGGTGGCTTTCCCATCGAACAAGTGACGTTCGATTATACGACTAAAGAGATGTTATACACGACCTTTATTTTTACCGCGCCACAGGCAGTTGGTCAAAAAATGCAGCACGAAATGGCTAAGTATTTGTATGCTCGTGTCGTTCATCCAGGTGGCTTAGATACCAAACAGTACTATGAAGTACTTAATCAATCTAGTCAGGAACTAGGTATTGAATACTATGACTACGGCAATGGCACACTGGATATTATGCTTTGGGGTCAGCAATCTTAATTAAGCAGTCAGGACTCGTCGGCAATACTGACGAGTTTTTCGCGTGGTAAGGCGTGTAGATGAGTAGAGGAATTGGCAATGACGATGACATTTACTGAGTATTTTGAACAAACCGACACCATCACAATCGCACAGCAACTATTGGGCAAACAGCTATTCTATCAGGGGCCGGCGGGGCTGCTGTCCGGTTATATTGTGGAAACTGAAGCTTACTTAGGTGAAAAAGATCAGGCAGCGCACGCATTTGCCGGGCACCGTTCGGCTAAAAATGAGGCTTTATATCACGCTGGAGGTACGATCTATATTTATACGATCTATGGACAGTTTTTGCTGAATGTGATCACTCAACCGGAAGGCGTGCCACAGGGCGTACTGATTCGGGGCTTACAACCTAATTTAGGTCAGGAAGTAATGCAGCTCAATCGGCGACAACCACGTTCTGTTTTTGATTTGACCAACGGCCCTGGTAAATTAATGGCTGCACTAGGCATCCAAGATCTTAGTTTGAATTTACAAAGCTATGCCACGAGTGCGCTAACTTTGAGTTTAACGATGGAAAAGCGACCGCTAGCAGTTAATGCGGCGCCTCGAATCGGCATTGGTGATAAAGGTATCTGGAAGGCTGCGCCGTTACGCTTTTACGTGGCGCATAATCCATTTGTTTCCAAAATGCCTAAGCGGGCAATGAATCTAGAAAATTATGGGTGGCAATCATGAAAATAACGATGTTGGACTATCTAGCGACACAAGTTGCTGACTATGCTGGTGAAGGTCAGTTAGATCTAAACTGGGATAAAAAAGAGCATGTTTTTGAAATAACTTTAAGTTTGACTGCGCAGAATAAAGCTGGGCAAGAAGTGACCGATGTGGCGGGTAAATTAAGTACCCAGGATAAAATTGATTTTCAGGATCAAATCTTGATCTACGATGAAAAGCGTTTAGATCCAGCGGCGGTGGCTGAAGATTACTTGGCTTTGTTACCATTTTCGGGTAAAACTGGTTTAGCGCAGCAAACTATCGATGGATTGTTTGCGTATTTACCTGAAGTAATGGCGGATGGTTTAAGTGATTTGATGGCCTTTTTAAACGAAGATACGGTCACGACTTTTGAATTAAAATGGCAACCACGAGTTTTCGAGCAACAAGTAGCGGCGCAGGGCCCAATTAAAGCAACTGATTATTTAGCGTATCCGCGGTATTGATCAGTGTGGTATGAGCTTTGTTACCCAAATTAATCACTGTAGTGTAGAAAGGCGATCAACTTAATGGAATGGACTGAAGTGAAAGTCACAACTTCAACGGAAGCAGTTGAAGCTGTAGCTAATATTTTAATGGAGGCTGGGGCTACCGGCGTACAGATCAATGATTCGGCTGACTTTAAGCCAGAATCACAGGGCCCTTTTGGCGAAATATTTGACCCCAGTAAGCATCCGCATATTCAATCAGGTGCTGAAGTTGCGGCTTATTATCCGGAGACGGTTTTTTTACCTGAGATTTTACCAACAATTAAGCAACGGGTGACTCAGTTGACTGATTTTGGTTTAGCTATTGGCGCTAATCAAGTGACAACAGCAGCTGTTGATGAAGGCGCCTGGGCAACATCATGGAAAAAGTACTATCATCCTGTTCGTGTTACCCGTTATTTGACGGTGGTTCCAAGTTGGGAAAAATACCAACCCCAACAGGCTGATGAGCAGTTGATCATTTTAGATCCAGGGATGTCTTTTGGAACCGGGACGCATCCAACTACTAAATTGGCGTTACAAGCGCTTGAAACCACGATTCGTGGTGGCGAAACGGTATTGGATGTTGGGACAGGCTCTGGTGTACTGAGTATTGCCGCTAAGCAACTTGGTGTTGGGTCAGTTTATGCTTATGATCTGGATGATGTGGCTGTTCGAGCTGCAGCGAGCAACTTAGCGTTGAATCCAATTGCTGCTACGGTCAAAGTTGCGGCCAATAATTTATTGACGAATGTCACGCAATCAGCGGATATTATCGTGGCCAATATTTTAGCAGAAATTATTTTACCGTTGATTCCGCAAGCGCAACCCTTACTGAATCCGAATGGTTATTTGATCCTTTCTGGGATCATTGCCGATAAGCTGGCTAGCATCAAACAGGCGTTGCTCAAGGCTGATTTAGCGATTGTTCAGGTGTTAAATGAAGGCGATTGGTACGGCGTGATCGCGCAGAAACGGGAGGACTAGGATGCAGCGCTATTTTATTTCTGATCAGGTGCCTGCTGGTGGACAAGTGACGATCACTGGCGAGTCGGCGCGTCATATTCAACGGGTCATGCGCGCGCAAGTAGGTGATCAGCTTGAGGTTGTGACTGGAGATCGCCGCGCTTATCGTAGTAAAATCGAGGCGTTACAACCTGATGGCGTTAGTGTCCATTTAGCAGATACAGCATTGACAAGTCCAGAACTGCCTAATCAAGTGATCATTGCATGTAGTATCGCTAAAAAAGACAAGGCTGATTGGATCGTCCAAAAAGGTACCGAGCTTGGTGCCAGTGGCTTTATCTTTTTCTCCAGTCAATACGGGGTAGCTAAATGGGAACCAGCACGTCAAGCCAAGAAGCTGACGCGCTTACGTAAAATTGCCTTGGAAGCGGCACGACAATCGCATCGGGATCAAATTCCGACAGTCGATATCATGGCTGGGTTAACGGAACTAACGCAAGTTACTAAAGACTTTGGAATCGTTGCGTATGAAGAGTCGGCTAAACAAGGCGAAACGGCGGCGTTAGTGGCAACCGCGCAACAATTGGTTGGTGGGCAAACACTGATCGCTGTATTTGGTCCAGAGGGTGGTTTGGCACCGACTGAAGTTGAGCAATTAAGACAAGCTGATTTTAATGTGGCGGGTTTGGGACCACGCATTTTACGTGCGGAAACGGCGCCTTTATATTTATTAAGTGCGTTATCAACGTTGTGGGAATTATTAGCTCCCCAAAACAAATGATTCGCGTGTTACCGATAACACGTTGCGTCGATTCTAAAAAACGCGGAGGTTTAATTTTGACGAAAATCAAACAATTACTTAAACAGCCAGTGATTCAGCTCATTTTATTTAGTTTGATCATTACTTGGCTGTTACCCTTAATTTTTCACTGGTTGGCAGTCGCTAAAGTGATTCGAATCACAGTCTTATTTATTGTGGTCAATATGGTCGCGGCGATCGCATTGGGAATTTATTTAGCCAATCGCCATTTTGCTATCTGGTGGTTACTGATCTTTCCCGGGTTATTTACCGGAATCATCTACTTGCGCTATGGTCACTATGGTTATTGGTTTGCCGGTGCGTACTTAATTTTAAGTTATCTGGCCTATAGTATGCGCAAGACGGCGCTGACAGTTGCAAAATAGGTGGGCTCAGGTATAATTCATAGTGAATTTGCTGACTAAGGATCATACGGTACGTGGTATAATTAAATCAACAATTACTGCATGATCGGTATCTAAATTATTAGCTACATTTTGGCAGTTGATTCAGCTAAAATGCGGTCAAGTAAGCACGCATGCTGCATAGCTACCGTGCTGTTTTTGTATCAAAGCAGATAAGGATGTGGGGTTTATGGCTGAAGAAAAAGTTTACACCGCTAACGAAAGTATCAAGTTAGTTGAAACTTATATGAATGATGAGCATGTGGCGTTTGTAAAAAAGGCACTTGATTTTGCGACCTATGTGCACAAGGAACAGTTCCGTCAGTCTGGTGAGCCCTATATTGTTCATCCCATCCAGGTGGCGGCGATCTTAGCAGAGTTAAAAATGGATCCTGCGACGGTAGCGTCCGGGTTTTTACACGATGTGGTTGAAGACACTAATATTACGTTAGGCGACATTCAAGAGCTGTTTGGCCACGATGTAGCGGTGATCGTTGATGGTGTGACTAAGTTAAGCAAGATCAAGTATGTCGCGCATAAGGATGAATTAGCGGAAAATCACCGTAAAATGATTTTAGCGATGGCTAAGGATCTACGGGTGGTCATGGTCAAGCTAGCTGATCGTTTGCACAATATGCGGACCTTGAAGCATTTGCGTCCAGAAAAACAGCGGCGGATCGCTAATGAAACGTTGGAGATCTATGCGCCGTTAGCTGATCGTTTAGGTATCAGTCAGTTCAAATGGGAATTAGAAGATACTGCGTTACGGTATTTAAATCCACAACAATATTACCGTATCGTTCATTTGATGAATTCAAAGCGGGCACAGCGCCAAGCCTATATTGACGAAGCAATCAAACAGATTAAAGCTTCGATGACCGATTTTAATATTAAATACGAAATTTATGGGCGCCCGAAACATATCTATTCAATTTATAAAAAAATGCGTGATAAGCATAAACAGTTTGAGGAAATCTATGACCTATTGGCGATCCGTGTGATCGTGGATACGATCAAGGACTGTTATGCCGTTTTAGGGGCGATCCATACCAAATGGAAGCCAATGCCTGGCCGATTCAAAGACTATATTGCCATGCCTAAAGCCAATATGTACCAATCATTACACACAACGGTGATTGGGCCTAAAGGACAGCCATTAGAGATCCAAATTCGGACTGAAGAAATGCATCAAGTCGCTGAATATGGTGTAGCTGCACATTGGGCCTATAAAGAAGGCAAACGTGACGAAGTCAAATACGACTCGAATGGCAAAAAGATCGACATGTTCCGGGAAATTCTGGAACTAGGCGATGAAACCACTAACGCTGCTGATTTTATGGAAAGCGTTAAAGGTGATATTTTCTCTGATCGAGTTTATGTTTTTACACCTAAAGGGGACGTTTACGAATTATCTCAAGGTTCAGGACCATTGGATTTTGCGTACACGATCCATACTGAAGTCGGTAATAAAACCGTAGGGGCCAAAGTGAATGGCAAAATCGTACCGCTAAATTATCAATTGAAAAATGGCGATATCGTTGATATTTTGACTTCACCAAATTCATCACCTAGTCGTGATTGGATCAATTTGGTCAGTACCAGCAAAGCACGTAATAAAATCAAGCGTTTCTTCAAGCAAGCCGACCGCTCGGAAAATATTGAAAAAGGCCGCGATATGCTTGAAAAGCAGCTTACCGATATGGGCTTTTTACCGAAGGATTATTTGAATAAGGAAGTTTTAGGCCAAGCAATCAATCGGTTTAATTTCAGCAATAGTGATGAACTATTGGCGGCGGTTGGTTATGGCGAGTTATCACCGTTAGTGGTCAGTAATCGGTTAACCGAAAAAGCCCGCCACCAGCGGGAAAAAGCCGAGCAAGATCAGCAAGCCCGGGATGTTTTGACTGATACGACTGCGGCTAAAAGTAAGGGTAAAACCAAGCCGAAGGAACCAAATGAAAAGTTAAAGATCAAGCACGAAGGCGGCGTCGTCATTCAAGGGGTCGACAACTTGCTGATTCATTTGAGTAAGTGTTGTAATCCTGTACCGGGTGACCAAATTGTTGGTTACGTTACTAAAGGTCGGGGTGTCTCGATTCATCGCGCGGATTGTCCCAATGTCCAAAATGCTGCGGATACCGCTAATCGTTTGATTGAAGTTGAATGGGAAGATGCTGCAGCTAAAGGAACCACTTACGACGCTAACTTGGAAGTTTATGGTTACAATCGTTCTGGTTTATTAAATGATATTTTGCAGACTTTGAATGCGCAAACAAAGAATTTAACTTCCGTTAGTGGCAAAGTTGATCATGACAATATGGCAACTGTTCACGTTACCGTGGCCATCACTAACTTAGCCCATTTAACTCGGTTGATCGATAGTATCAAAAATATACCGGATGTTTACAGCGTTAAGCGGTCGAACGAATAATTGTCTGGCGCCACGTTGCTTGCGGTACGGTTTTTGCTAGAAGAATGATTATCGACCACTGCAAGTGCAAAATTTATTAGCAGATCTGGCTAAGAAACTGTCATTAAAAGGAGGCTATGTTGTGCGAGTTGTTTTACAGCGGGTCAAACAGGCTAGCGTGACGATTGATGATCAAGTTGTCGGTGCGATCAAGCGCGGCTATCTATTATTAGTTGCTGTGCGCGATGCTGATACCGAGGCTGACATCGATTATCTCGTACATAAAATTACTAATTTACGGGTTTTCGAAGATGCACAAGGCAAAATGAATTTAGCGTTGGCTGCGGTTGCTGGTGAGATTTTGTCGGTTTCGCAGTTTACGTTATATGCGGACACCCGTAAAGGTAATCGGCCGAGCTTCACTGATGCTGGACACCCAGAAAAAGCTGCCCAGTATTATGCGCGTTTTAACGAGAAGTTACGGGCTAATGGTATCAAAGTTGCAACTGGGGAATTCGGCGCGGATATGGCCGTTGCGTTGATCAATGATGGACCAGTGACAATTTTATTTGATACAGAAAACAAATAACAGCCATTTCACCATTTAGGCAAATAGAAAGTAAGGGATTATTTTATGTTACAAGCGGCAATTTGGGATTTTGATGGCACACTTTATGATACTTATGCTGGCATTATGCAGGCTTTGTTGCAATTAGCTGATGAGTATCGGCTTAAAGTTGACCGTCAAGATTTGTACCGCCTGATCAAGGAAGATTCAGTTAAAACGGCGATCCAGAATTTTGGACAGACTTTGGCCATTGCACCAGAAAAACTGTCTAAGCGTTACCATGAAATCGAATTTGCAACGCAGCGTGATCCACAGCCTTATGCTGGGGCTTTAGCAACTTGTCAAGCAATTATCGACCAAGGTGGGCAGAACTTTCTAATGACGCATCGTGATCGTGGTTCAGAGCGCTTTTTGGCAGCCGGGGGTTTTTTACCGCTATTTACTGAATGTGTTACTAGTGAGCAACACTTTAAACGTAAGCCTGATCCAGAAGCCATAAATTATTTAGTTAAGCAGCATCAACTTGACCCAGCCACGACGGTGATGATCGGGGATCGGCCTTTGGATGTAGTTGCTGGGCAAAATGCTGGTGTTAAGGGCTGTTTCTTTGATGTTGACCAATTCCATAGTGCACCAACTGCTGACATCATTATTGATCAGTTACCTGAGATCGTGCCTTATTTTCAAGCGAGAAATTAAAAGAGGGGCTATAAATCTACTGACCCGGTATGTTATAATCGCTTAGGTTTGTTTGCTAGATTTGGAGGCTTACTTTTGAAAGTAGAGGACAAAAATTGGTTTAACGTATTTAAAATTGCCTTGCCACTTTGTATAAGTTACGTACCAATCGGATTAGCTTGCGGTATTTTGTTACATTCAGCAGGCTTTAATATTCTGTTTACCGGCTTGTTATCGATCTTAGTTTTTTCTGGTGGTGCTCAGTTTTTAATTGCGTCGATGTTGGCAATTCACGCACCACTCTTGCAAGTTTTATTGATGCTTTTTTTCTTGGAGATGCGGTACGCACTATTATCCGCAAGTTTATCACCATACTTAAAAAACGAACCATTACCTTTTTTGATTTACTTCTCCAGTTCAATGAATGACGAAAATTATGCGATCAATTATTTAAAATTCGCAACAGATAAGAAATGGAATGGTCATCAGGCCGTGATGGTCAATCATTTTTCACTATTATTTTGGACCGTCAGTAATATGATAGGTTCGACGATCGGTAATTTGATCCACTTTGACGTGAACCTAGTTAATTTCACATTGACGGCGTTATTCGGCTATATGTTAGTGATGCAGGTCAAAAACTTGCTATCGATCTTGGTGGCTGGTTTATCCGCGGTTTTGTCCGTATGGTTGATCATTGCAATGCGGAGTACGATGGGTTTGGTTGTTGCAACGTTGGTAGCCTCGTTTGTTGGTTTCATGGTAGAACATGGCTTAGAGGGCAAGTCCAATCCATTGCTGTTGCGGTCACTACGTTTACGCCGCCGCCACGAAAGCTTTAAAGATATACCAAAGGAGACGACCGACGACCATGAGTAACCTAGACTACCTGATCTTGATTGTATTGGCGGCCATGGTCGCATTTATCCCGCGTGTGATTCCATTACTATATTTTTCAAAGCGCAAAATTCCAGCTTGGTTTAATGAATGGATGAAATATATTCCGGTGGCATTATTTACGGCTTTGATCGCTAAAGACGTTTTCGTCACTTCACACTATACTTATAATGCTAAAAACTTGACTGAAATCATTTCAACGATTCTTGTCTTCCTAGTAGCGGCTAAAACAAAGTCGATGCTGGTAACCGTGGTTGTTGGTTTAATCGCAATTATGGGCTTAGCCTTAATTTTCTAGTTATAAAGCGGTAAACTTTAGGTGTTGACCTAGGGTTTATGGCTTTTTTGTTATGGGGGAATTTTATATGGCTACTCCAGAAAAAATATTTGCTACTTATGTAGCTAGTTGGTTGCATCAAGATGAACCGGTTTTTTTAGCGACTTTAGCTACTGATGTGGTGATCTACGAATGTTATGGGCCTTGCTATCAGGGCAAAGATGAGGCGCAACGCTGGTTTGAACATTGGCATCGGTCGGCAGAAAATAAAGTATTAGCTTGGACGATTTCAGCTACCTATTTTGATCCAATACAACAGGTTCATTTCTTTGAGTGGCGATTTCGTTGTCGATACAACGGTGTAGAGTCAGTGTTTAGAGGCTGCTCAATCGTTAAAATAGTGCACCAACAGATTACGCTGATCAAGGAATTTGAAATGCAGGATCAGCAATATCGACCTTTCATGAATGAATAAAAAAACGACCACAGTATTTGTGGTCGTTAAGTGGATCTATTTGAAATAACGGGTCAAACCCTTGTAAATATCATTGGCGATCTCAGTTTGATAGCTACTGGAATGAATATGCTTATAATCGTTACTGTCATTGATATAGCCTAGTTCAAGTAAAACTGCTGGCTGTTTATTGTCACGCAATACCAGGAAGTTACCGAATTCAACACCACGATTGTCTAATGGTAAGTGATCTAATTGCTTGTTTAAGGCGTTGGCTAATGGTTTGTCTTTAGATTTACCGTAATAGTAGGTTGTGGTTCCACTGGCTTGATTATTTTCGGGACTAGAATCAAGGTGAATACTGATAAAGGCGTCAGCGTGCACTTTTTTAGCCAATGCGGGCCTTGGCGACAAACCAACGTATTTATCCGACTTACGGGTTAAAACGACGTGAGCGCCCCCTTGACGCAGTTTAGCGGCCACTTTTTTGACGATCTGCAAAGTGAACGTCTTTTCGTAAGTTTTCTTTTGCGATAAGGCGCCAGAATCATTACCACCATGACCGGCATCTAAAACGATCGTCGCTTCGGCCAAATCATTGGCGTTAGTTGTTACTGGTTTGTTTGAAGTCGATGGAGTAGCCGTCCAATTCGCTACATAGCCGGTTTTACCGTCTTTGGTTTGCACTTTATACCAATCACCAGCCGTCGCCAAATAAGTGAGTTGCGATTTCTTGCTTAAGGTTGCCTTGATATGTCCACCAATTGAAGGTGAGCTACGTAATTTAACGTTATCATCATGCAGGGTTAAACTCTTAATGCTAGAATCAACGGTTGGTTGTATGTTTTCAGTGGTATTATCGCTGGTCTTTTTTTCTGTGATATAGGCGCTTTTGACCCAGGCCACCGTTTTTTTGAAAAGGATCTGGCTCCAACCAGTTTTTTCGTAAACTACTGTTACTGTTGCATTTTGTTGCAAGGTTCCCAGTGTGTCGCTGTCGTCGGCGGGATTTTCCTTAGCCAGCACATTGGCAGTGTTGATCGTGCCTTCAGTGTTGGTGGCTGAGCTGATCTCGGTGTTTTTCAATAGCCAACTAGCGACCCAGCCGATCTTGTCACTACTTAAGCGAACTTGATACCAGCTATTTTTTTGCGTGATCACCGTGATTTTGTCGCCTTTTTTTAGTTGGGCCATGGTATCATAGGCCAATCCAGGCCCCATACGTACGTTGACCGTATTTGCGGTAACGGTGATCGTTTCCTGACGAGCATGGGTAACAGTTGGGCGGGCGAGACTACTGCCAGCAAAAATTAAACTTAGTAACAAGACTAAGCCAATGAGTTTTTTAGTTGGTCTGAACAACTCTTCACCTTCAAAAAATCAATTAATTTCATTATAGCAAATACTAGGTGCCGAAACAGCAATTTTCGCAATGCTGACTTGACTTTTCGCGATATTTTCGGTAACGTAATTGTGAACTTAATATGACCGATGACAAAGTAAGCTTGTAGGAAAGGTGTTTCATAGAGAGCGTCAGCTAGGCTGAAACTGACGTAAACACCCCTGCAACATGACACTTTTGAGGTAAAGCCTTGTGCTTTCGCGAACAGCGTTATCTGATAAGTGATCAAAATTAAGTTTTTAATAATGGTCAAGTAATTTAAGGTGGTACCGTGCAATCAATGCGCCCTTGTCGAAGACAGGGGCGCTTTTTATTTTATTGTGCGCGATTGAAGTAGAGCCATGCTTCTTGCGGTACGATTTTTGCCACAAGAATGGTCATCGTCCGTAACATCAAGGTTAATTAGTGTTTTATACTAATTAGCTACCTTAGTTGTGAAGTAGAGCCATGTTTCTTGCGGTGACCGAAACGATTTGAGGTGAGGAAACGCAGTTGCGGACTTTGCAACTACGCTCCTTAAAATTGCCACAAGAATGGTCACTGTTGCTCGTTCTTAACAAGATAGGTTGGTAAGTATTAGCATTTGTGCTTATCTGCTAAACGGGGCTTGCTTGCCGATGTCGATTGGGCTAGTGTCTAAATACGGCAAGTCCAAGTCGCATCGTCCGTAACATCGGGGCTAATTAGTTATCTTAATTGTGAAGTAGAAAGGGAGTTTATACATGGTTTATCAACGACCAAAAGGGACTGCAGATATTTTGCCAGGTGAATCGGAAAAATGGCAATATGTTGAGCAGACAGCACGACAGGTTTTTAGCAATTATCAATTTAAAGAGATTCGAACACCAATCTTTGAAAGTTTTGATGTTTTTTCACGTTCAGTGGGTGATACTTCGGATATCGTCACTAAAGAAATGTATGATTTTTATGATAAAGGGAAGCGCCACGTGGTACTACGCCCGGAAGGTACTGCCGGCATCGTCCGCGCCTACGTTGAAAATAAGTTATTTGGCCCTGAACATCCCAAACCAGTAAAGGTTTATTATATGGGCCCGATGTTCCGCTATGAACGGCCCCAATCTGGCCGGATGCGCGAATTTCATCAGATTGGTGTTGAGGCTTTAGGTAGTGCTAGTCCAACAGTTGATGTTGAAACGATCGCAATGGCCCTTGGGTTATTTAAAAAAATCGGCATCGGTGGTTTGAAGTTAGTAATCAATACATTAGGTAATTTAGCCTCACGGCAAGCTTACCGCCAAGCATTGATCGATTTCTTGGAACCACATTTTGCTGAATTAAGCGAGGATTCCCAAGTCCGTTTGCACAAAAATCCATTACGTGTCTTGGATAGTAAAGACAAAAAGGATCAGGCAATCGTGGCTGATGCGCCTTCAATTCTAGATTATTTGGATGAAGAATCGACTGCTCATTTTACGACAGTTAAGACGTTGTTGGATAATTTAGGTATCGCTTATGAAGTTGATCCCACTATGGTTCGTGGTTTGGACTATTATAACCACACAATTTTTGAGATCATGTCCAACTCTAAAGCTTTTGGTGGTCAGTATATGACTGTTTGTGCCGGTGGTCGTTATAACGGCTTAGTTGAAGAAATCGGTGGCCCAGCAACGCCTGGTTTCGGCTTTGGTTTAGGCATCGAGCGGATGTTGTTAGTAATGGATGCAGATGGTATTGAAGTGCCGACTGCTAAAGCGCCAGCGGCTTACGTTGTTGGAATCGGCGCTGAAGCAGTACCAACCGTCGTTCAAGTCACACAAGCCATCCGTAATGCTGGTTTTGTGGCTGAACATGATTATTTAGATCGCAAACCCAAGGCCCAGTTTAAAATGGCTAATCGGTTAAATGCTGAAGTGGTGATCACGATCGGTGAAAGTGAATTAGCTACCCAATCAGCACATTTGAAGAACATGGCGACAGGTAATGAAATTACAGTACCGCTTGCAGAGATCGAACAAGATTTTGCAACCGTACTCGCACAAGTAAGGGGAGAACAACGTGGATAAACGCACAACTTATGCAGGTTTGATCGATGAAAAATACGTTGGTCAAGAAGTCACATTAATGGGCTGGGTCCAAAAACGCCGCAACCTAGGTAATTTGATCTTCATTGATCTTCGTGATCGTGAAGGTATCGTTCAATTGGTTTTCAGTCAGGAATTTGGTCATGATGCTTGGGCCGTTGCTGATAAAGTTCGTTCAGAGTATGTATTGGAAGTTAAGGGTAAAGTCACTAAGCGGGCTGACGATGCCATTAATCCTAATATGAAAACCGGTAAAGTTGAAGTTGAGATTCATGACGTCACTGTTTTGAATAAAGCGAAGACACCGCCATTTTATATTGAAGATAATATCAATGTTTCTGCTGACCTAAGGATGAAATATCGTTACTTGGATCTGCGCCGGCCAGAGATGTTGCAAGGGTTATTGATCCGCAACAAGATTACCCAGGCAGCTCATCGTTATTTGGATGAAACTGGCTTTATCGACGTTGAAACGCCTGATTTAACTAAGTCAACGCCGGAAGGGGCTCGCGATTATTTAGTCCCATCCCGAGTTTATCCTGGTCATTTTTACGCCTTACCTCAATCACCCCAATTATTTAAGCAATTATTGATGGGTGCTGGCTTGGATCGTTATTATCAAATCGCCCGTTGTTTCCGGGATGAAGATCTGCGTGGCGATCGGCAACCAGAATTTACACAAATTGATTTGGAGACGAGCTTTTTAAGTGCTGAAGAAATTCAGGATCTAACTGAAGGCTTGTTGAAGGCCGTTATGAAAGCAACTAAGGGCATCGATTTAGAAACACCAATCCCACAGATCACTTGGAATGAAGCGATGGCGCGTTTTGGTTCGGATAAGCCTGATATTCGTTTTGGGATGGAACTACAAGACCTTTCTGACTTAATGGCTGACACTGAATTTAAAGTTTTCAGTGGTGCGGTTGCAAATGGCGGTCAAGTCAAAGGAATCTGTGTACCTGGTGCTGCTGATAAATATTCACGTAAAGATATTGATAAAATTCAAGATTACGTTAAACGTTTCGGTGCGAAAGGCTTGGCTTGGTTGAAACTGACTGACGATGGTTTCACTGGTCCAATCGCTAAGTTCTTTAAGGGCCAAGAAGACGTTATTGGTGAACGCTTAGGGGCTAAATCCGGCGACTTGCTATTATTTGTTGCTGATAGTCGGAAAGTTGTTGCTGACACCTTAGGCTATTTGCGTAAATTCTTTGCTAAAGAGCTTGATTTGATTGACGAAAGTAAATTTGCTTTCATCTGGGTTGTTGATTGGCCATTATTTGAATACGATGAAGGTATTCAACGGTGGACGGCGGCACATCATCCATTCACGATGCCAAATGAAGAAGATGTACATTACTTGAATGATGGCGAAGATCCGCATAAAGCACATGCTCAAAGCTATGATATCGTCTTAAACGGTTATGAGCTTGGTGGTGGTTCAATTCGTATCCATGATCGCGATATTCAAGAAAAGATGCTGAAGGCCTTAGGTATTTCGCCAGAAAAAGCACAAGAACGCTTTGGTTTCTTATTAGATGCGTTAACTTACGGTTTTCCACCGCATGGCGGCTTGGCAATCGGTTTAGATCGTTTTGCAATGTTGCTAGCAGGTAAGGATAATATTCGTGAAGTGATCGCCTTTCCGAAGAACTCAAAAGCCGGCGATCCATTGACTGATGCACCAAGTAAAGTATCAAATAAACAATTATTAGATCTTGACTTAACGGTCTACGATAAATAAGACAAATACCGTCACTTCAATTGAGGTGGCGGTATTTTTCGGATAATTATTATGGCTCTTTGTCAAATCCTGTTGATGAATAGCTTTTACAGAGTTGAAAGTCATGCGACTTTCAACTCTGTTTTTTTCATTGGTTTTGTTCTCATTTGCCGTAACTTAATACGTGAAATCATATGATGGTAATTACGGAATCCAAATGCTGTGCGTTGAATTTGTTTAATCATTCGATTCATGCCTTCGACTGGGCCATTCGTATAGTCCGATTCACTGGCGTTGAGTACAACCACTAAGTTCTTTTTGAACGTTTGAAACACTGCTTTCATGTAGGGACTTATATTTTGATTTGTATATAGATCTTCCACAAGCTTGTCTTTGTCTTGATTCTTAAGGTTTTCCATGATGCTTTGCATCGACTCGTACGATGCTTTAAGTTCTTCGTTAATTGTCAGTCCTTGTTCTACACGTTCTAGTTGTGTGAGTTGTTTTCGCAGGTGTCGGTCATAAAAGACATGTTCCTCATCTAGATTTCCGGCATACTTCAAATAAAGCCGCCAGGCGAACTTTAACGTGCGATATTCATAGGATCTTTTATTGTTTCATGGTTTGCACCCGAGTTTGATTAAAAGCTCGAGTCATCATTGCAACGATGTGAAAGCGGTCGATCACAATTTTTGCCTGCGGAAACATTGCCTTGGCAATGTCTTGATAGTAACTATTTAGATCTACGGTAACTGTTTTGACACGTGCTCGAACACTTGCTGGAAATTGTTTAAAATAATCAGTAATACTTTGCTTGAATCGGTCTGGCAGAATTTGTTGAATTTCATGCTCACCAGCGCCATTAATACAGATGAAATGGAGCCGACCACCAATTCCTCTAAATTCATCCATGGCGAGATGAACCGGTAGATAGTTAAGATTTCTGCGAAATAAGTCATCATAGTTGTCTAAGTAACGACAGACAGTGCTAGCTGATATGCCGGCATCGATCGCAATGCTAGCTTGAGTGCGGTCGTCTTGTAGACTCATAAACACTTTCTGACGCGTGGCTCGGGAGATACAACAGTACTTGTCTACCACATCAGAAGTAGCCATAAACGACGCTTTACAATTACGACAAATGACGCGTTCTTTATGGAGTTCTAAATAAACTGGTTCACTCGCATTCGCTGCCAGATAGGTCACGCGTGATACGTAGTGTCCATTATGACTTAGCTCGCAAAAGCCACAGTTAGCGCAATGTTTCTGGTCGAACTTAACCGTGGCTATATATACTTTTGCGCGCTTAGCTTTAATCACTTGATAGTTATATTTGTAAAAAACTACATTTGGGTCTTTAATACTGAGCGCAAATTTTATATTATTATCTACAGGGTCCATAAGTTTTCACGTCCTTTAAAAAAGATGCTGTAGTGGGTGGATTTTTTAGGTGCGAGGCTTATGGGCCTTTTTTATTTTGCACTAAAAAATCCTGCTAATAGATTACCATGTTAAGTAAGCTATCAACAGGAAAAAGTATAGAACCATTATTATTAACGAACAGTAATCATTAAATGAATCTTAGATAAAATTAGAAAAATAGCCGCGGAAAAAATCAATTCGTTAACTGATTTTTTCCGCGGCTATTTAGCAAGACCGAAGTTATTTTTTCAAATTAGCTTCGATGAACTGCTTGATTTCGTCCTCACTTTTATCGCTGGTGTAAGGCTTAACGTCGACAACAGTTTTATCGGTGTCGTGATTATTTTTTTCCATGAAATAATCCCAAATCGCATCGCGTACCACTGTGTCGCTATCGCTCCAGTCAAATGCCTCGCTCATTTTTTCGTTAAGAATATGTGCTTCTGTGACTTCTGCCATAATGCTTACCTCCTAGATTTAGTTAACGGACTAATCTCTTAGTTCACCTTCTAGTATAATCCTTTTTTGAAAAAGTGCGGTAATTATTGCTGATAAAAATTAGATTTATTAGCGTAAAGGTCGTTTAAATACAGGGATATGTTATAATGCAATCAACAAGTACTTCGGTGGGGTGACCCAGAATTAATTAAAAGAGGTTAGATAAAGACAACATGGATGATTTACAGCGCGTTATGCGGCGCCATCAATATACCGCTAAAGTTTCCACGGCTTTTTTGTACTCGATTTGTGTTTCAATCGCAATGAACTTTTTTTGGCAGCCAGGTAACATCTATGCATCCGGGATTACCGGTTTTGCCCAATTACTGTCCACCTTAAGTGGGCGTATTTTTTCGGTCAGCATTTCAATTCCGATTTTGCTATTTTTACTTAACCTGCCCTTATTTGTTTTAGCTTGGCGACAGATCAGTCATCGCTTCACGATTTTCACGTTTATCGCGGTTGTATTTTCCAGTGTGATGATGAAAATGATCCCGATCACACAGATCACGTTTGATCCAATTATTTGTGCGATTTTTGGTGGGGTAGTCAATGGTTTTGGTACCGGGTTAGCTTTGAAAAATGGAATCTCAACTGGTGGTCTAGACATTATCGGCTTGGTGATTGGTAAGCGAACTGGTAAAAGTATTGGTACGATCAATATCAGTTTTAACGCCTTTATTGTCATCGCGGCAGGTTTTGTTTTTGGTTGGCCGTACGCCTTTTATAGTGCATTGAGTATTTTTGTTAACGGAAAAGTCATGGATATGGTTTATACCCGCCAGCAAAAAATGCAAGTCATGATCGTGACCGATAAGCCACGGAAAGTGATCGACCACATTCAGAACCGGATGCGGCGTGGGATCACGATCGTTCATGATGCTGAAGGTGCTTACCAACACGATGAAAAAACGATTCTATTCACTGTTATTTCGCGATACGAAATGCATGATCTTCAAGCGGCCATGCGCGATTCTGATCCTAAGGCATTTGTTAGTATTTCGGATACAGTTAAGATCCTGGGCCATTTTTATGAACCGATGATTTAAAAAAACAGTGACACCGCAAAGTTATAACAAATTGCGGTGTTACTGTTTTAATTTACATATTTTTAGCTGGTAAAATTTTAGTAAGAATCAAGCCGATGATAAAGCCGCTTAAGGCGGGAATCAACCAGCCCATACCAATGCTGAAAAAGGGCAGATATTGTTGTGCCAGAGCCACGATCGTTTTAGCGACTGTGGTTTGAGCAATGATTGCTGGTGCCGTATGCACACCGTCAGCGATTGCGGCGATCAACGTAAAAATAGTGGTGGTTACGTAAACGACACGGCGTTGTTTGAATAGCGAACCGCTAATTCCGAGTAGCATCAATGTAATCGCCAGCGGATAAATGAACATCAAAACTGGGGTCGAGTAAGCAATAATGGCAGTTAACCCGATATTGGCGAAAATACCAGGTAAAATACTGGCACCAGTGATGTACCACAGATAATGACCTTTTGGAAAAAGTTCTTGGAAAGTTTCGCCAAAAGCTGAGACTAAACCGATCGCTGTTTTGATACACGCTAGAATGACTAATAGTGCTAAGAGCAAGCTACCAAAACCACCAAAGTAATATTTGGCAATCGCGGCTAAAGCAATTCCACCATTGGCTGCCGGTTTAAATTGACCCAGGCTCATGGTTCCCATCATAGCTAATAATGTGTAAATTACGCCCATTAAAACGATACTGATCAAGCCAGATTTCATGGTATCCATGGCAATGGTCGTTGGCTTAGTCACGCCTAGTTTACGAATCGTATCGGTAACGATTACGCCAAAAGCCAATGCAGCAAGTGCGTCCATTGTGTTATAGCCTTCGGTGAAACCGACAAAAAACGGCTGCTGCGTGTAAGCACTAGCTACTGCAGCATGGTTGATACTGCCCAGCGGTTTGATCAGCGCCGTTAGTAATAACAGCCCCAATACGATCAAGAAGGCGGGGGTTAAATATTTGCCGACAACCGCAATTAATTGTGATGGTCGCCGGGCGAACCACCAAGTGACGGCAAAGAAAATAATTGAAAAGATAATCAAAGCGCTAGTTTGTTGGTTACTTTTCAAAAAAGGAATGATTCCGATTTGAAACGAAGTTGTGGCTAATCGCGGTAGTGCAAAGAACGGGCCGATCGTTAAATATAGTAAGATCGTAAAAATATAGGCGTAGGGGCGGCCAACGTGTTCAGCAAGTTCAAAGACGCCCTTGCTTTGAGACAAGCCGATCGCGACAACCCCTAACAACGGTAGGCCAATACCGGTGATAAGAAAGCCTAAATTAGCCGTCCAAACATTGTGTCCGCTACTTTGACCAAGAAAAACGGGAAAAATTAAATTACCGGCGCCAAAGAAAAGACCGAATAACATTGAACCGATATAAAGGTATTCGCGCTTGGTTAAGCGATGCTGCATAGATTATTTCCTCCTCTAACTCATTCTTAAGGTAGTGATTAACAAAGCCACTAATTAAGGATGTTACTAGTAGTGCCACTAAATAATGCTAATTTTGTGTGTAGAACCAGCAGGCGCACATGAGATTGATTTTGCACAATGGATTATGTTTAAATAAAACTAATATCTGTTTAAAAATTACGCGAACTTCATTACAGAAATAGTTCAAAGCTTATTTTAAACAGCGCTTAGTTTATATCGACCTTATTAGATTACCTAATTTTAGAATAAAAGTAAAAGGAAGGTTACATAATGCTATTAATTGGTTCTCACGTTGCCATGCGGGGTAAAGAAATGTTTTTAGGTTCAGCTAAAGAAGCGGCTAGTTATCACGCCACTACTTTTAGCATTTATACTGGAGCACCGCAAAATACGCGACGCAAACCGATCGCGGAGTTGAATATTCCAGCTGGTCAAGCATATATGCAGCAACATGAACTGCAAAGTGTTGTGATCCATGCGCCTTACATTATTAATCTAGCTAATACGATCAAGCTTGATCATTTTGATTTTGCGGTAAAATTTTTGCAGGTCGAAGTGCAACGAGCTGAAGCCTTAGGGGCTAAACAGATCGTTTTGCATCCAGGTGCGCACGTTGGGGCGGGAGCTGCGGCTGGCATTGCGAATATTGTTAAGGGTCTGAATGAAGTTCTACAGCCACAACAAACGGTTCAGATTGCCCTAGAGACTATGGCCGGTAAAGGAACGGAAGTTGGTCGTAGCTTTGCTGAACTAGCTGAGATCATTGCGGGTGTGCATTTAAATGATAAATTAAGTGTTTGCTTTGATACTTGTCATACCAACGATGCTGGCTATAACGTTAAGGAAGATCTTTCCGGTGTGCTGACTGAATTTGATCAAATTATTGGTTTAGAACGGCTACAGGTCGTGCATTTAAATGATTCAAAAAATCCCCAAGGCAGTCATAAGGACCGGCACCAAAATCTTGGTTTGGGAACGATAGGCTTTGCAGCATTAAATGAAATGGCCCATCTCCCTGAGTTAGCGAAAGTACCGAAGATCATGGAAACACCGTGGGTCAAAACTGATACGGGAGAAAGCTTTGCGCCTTATGGTTATGAGATCGCCATGTTGACTGCGCAAAAAATGAATCCCACTTTGATGGCGGATATTGTGGCACAACAACCATTCAGTCAGAACGTTGGATAAAATAAAAAAGCTTGCGAGATTAAATCGCAAGCTTTTTGCTTACTCATCTTTATTACCGTAGTGATCTAATCCCATATGTTCTAGGATCAAGGTCGCCGTTTCTTCGATCGAACGATGAGCTGTATTGATCACGTAGCAGCCAATTTTATCATAAAGTTGCCGCGCAAAATCTAATTCAGCGGTGATCTGATTCATGTCAGAATAAGCCGTATCAGGATTTAAGCCGTAAGCAATCATGCGCTCACGACGGAAATTATTGAGTACGGCAACATCGGTGGTGAGACCAATAATTTTTTTCGGATCGACTTGCCAGATTTGTTCCGGAATATGAGCAGAAGGAACTAATGGTAAGTTGGCAACTTTAAGGTTGCGGTTAGCCAGAAAAAGCGAGAGCGGGGTTTTGGATGTCCGGGAGACACCAAGCAATACAATATCCGCTTCTAAAAAGCCTTTGGGATCTTTACCATCATCGTACATTACAGCAAATTCCATGGCCGAGATGCGATCAAAGTAACGGTCATTGAGGCGATGGATCGCACCTGCTTCGCCGCGTGGGGTTTCGCCAGAAAGTTGACTAATTTTTTGCATGATGGGACTCAGTAGATCATAGCAAGTTAAATTCTGCGCTGCCGCAAATTGATTGACTCGTTTGGACAGATCACCGGTGACCAATGTTTGAATGATGATTGGCCGCTCAGTTTCCGCTTGCTTGAGGACGCTATCAAGACGGCTGTCTGAGTTGGTAAAGGGAAAACGATAGTAGATCGGATCAACTTTTGTAAATTGTGCTAAAGCGGCACGAACCATGTTTAAGGCCGTTTCACCAACAGAATCAGAGATAATAAAAAATTTAATTTCGGTTTTACTTGGCATGAGAGGAAGGCTCCTTTATCTGAAATAGTTAGAGTGGTCGCGGAAGCAAGCGCGCGAAACTCACGTTTTTGTAATTGTTTTCATGATAGCATAAAATGTGGATCGAGTTGTAGTAAATTAAAAAACCAGCAAATATTATCGTTTGCAAGCCGCTTTCTTATTGACGGGGCAGCAACCGTTGGTTATAATAAAAAACGAATCGAATTTTATGAGAGCAATCTTGCAAAACGGTTCCATTTTTGAGCTCGGAGGGAGGGATATCATAATGGCAAAGACAGTCGTTCGTAAAAACGAATCTCTTGATGATGCTCTTCGGCGCTTCAGACGCACTGTGTCCAGAAATGGTACATTGCAAGAATACCGTAAACGTGAATTCTACGAAAAGCCAAGTGTTAAACGTAAATTAAAATCAGAAGCAGCAAGAAAACGCAAGAAGTTCTAGTTTACTTGCCTACTAAGGGATGAGTATCCATGAGTCTGATCGATACGTTAAATGCTGACTTAAAGACCGCAATGAAAGCACGCGACAAAGCAACTTTAGCTGTTGTGCGGATGTTGAAGGCCGCCGTTACGAATGAACAAATCAAGCTTGGTCATGAATTAAATGAGCAAGAAGGGCTAGCGGTACTTGCCACTGAACTGAAGCAACGCAAAGAGTCACTGGATGAATTTCAAAAGGCAGGGCGTGACGATCTCGTTACACCTTTGCAAGGTGAAATTAAGATAGTGGAACATTATTTGCCGCAACAGCTGACCGAAGCGGAAGTTAGTGACTTAGTCACAACAACCGTCGCGAAGCTTAATGCAACGTCGACGAAAGATTTTGGTAAAGTGATGCAAACGTTGATGCCCCAAGTTAAGGGCAGAGCGGATGGCGCTTTAGTTAATCGATTAGTTAAATCAGCGTTAACCAAATAGTCAGCAAAAATAGTCGAGCGAAAGTTCGGCTATTTTTTTGGCTTAAAATACTGGCAGATGCTTTTTTGGTGCGGTTGTGCTATCATTTTTAATGATAATTACGTTAATGATTTTAAGAAAATAAGCAATGACTATAAATTTGATTAAGCGCCATGTTGCTTGCGGTACGGTTTTTGCCACAAGAATGGCTATCGACCGTAACATCAGAAATTTTTGATACAAAAATTAACCACTATTGTGGAGTAGAACCATGTTTCTTGCGGTATGATCTTTGCCACAAGAATGGCTATCGACCGTAACATCAGAAATTTTTGATACAAAAATTAACCACTATTGTGGAGTAGAACCATGTTTCTTGCGGTATGATCTTTGCCACAAGAATGGCTATCGACCGTAACATCAGAAATTTTTGATACAAAAATTAACCACTATTGTGGAGTAGAAGGAGTACGCTTTTGGCAGAAGAACAAGTCGTTAAAGTATTTCGTGTCAGTAGTCCAGAACAAGCTGTGAGCTTGATGGGCACGCAAGATAAAAACCTGAGTTTGTTAGAAGATGGCTTGAAAGTCACCTTAAATGCGTTTGGTAATGAAATCAAAATTACTGGGTCTAGTGAAGCGGCTAGTCAGGCTTATGCAGTTTTGACTAATTTGCTCCATTTGCTAGGTCAAGGGATCGCCATCGGTAGTGAAGATGTTGTGAGTGCGATTAAAATGGCCACCCGAGGTACTTTAGACTATTTTCAGGATCTTTATGCCACTGAATTGATCAAAGATCGACGTGGCAAGCCGGTTCGGGTCAAAAACTTTGGTCAGCGTCAATACGTTCAGGCTGTCCAGCACAATGATGTGACCTTTGGTATTGGTCCGGCTGGTACTGGGAAAACTTATTTAGCAGTGGTCATGGCGGTTGCAGCGTTAAAAAGTGGTTCCGTGGAGAAAATCATTTTAACGCGACCTGCAGTGGAGGCTGGTGAAAGTCTTGGCTTTTTGCCAGGTGATCTAAAGGAAAAGGTTGACCCTTATTTGCGGCCAATCTATGATGCCTTGTACGATATTCTCGGTGCAGAGCATACCACGCGATTGATGGATCGAGGCGTGATTGAAATCGCACCACTGGCTTATATGCGTGGACGGACCTTAGATAATGCTTTTGTTATTTTGGATGAAGCGCAGAACACCACGCCAGCACAGATGAAAATGTTTTTGACGCGGCTGGGCTTTGGGTCCAAAATGATCGTCAATGGGGATGCGACGCAGATCGATTTGCCGCGCAATGCCAACAGCGGTCTGGTTCAGGCTCAACGCATCTTGCAAGATATTGCACATATTAGTTTTGTTAGCTTTAGTGCCGCTGATGTGGTTCGGCACCCAGTTGTAGCTAGCATTATTGCAGCTTATGATGAACAAAGTCGCCAAGCATAATATTATTTTTGAAGGGTAGGAAGTTGTGTGGATTTAGAAATATTTGACCATACGGAAGCAGCATCACCAGAACATCTAAAATTAATTCAGGATGTTTTAGAATTTGCTGGTAACTACATGAAGTTGCCAGAAGATACAGAAATGTCAGTTACTTTAATGCATAATGATGAAATTCACCAAATCAATAAGGAGTACCGTAATACTGATCGGGCAACTGACGTGATCAGTTTTGCAATCGAAGAAGATCCTGACGATCAAGATGTGATCATTTTGCCGGATAATGTTCATGTACCACGGAATATCGGTGATTTAATGGTTTCGGTGGATAAAGCCCAAGAACAAGCTGATGATTATGGTCATTCTTTTGAACGTGAATTAGGCTTTTTAGTGGTCCACGGTTTCTTACATTTAAACGGTTATGACCATATGCGCTCACCAGAAGATGAGAAAATAATGTTTAGTCTACAACGGGAAATCTTGGATGCTTATGGGCTTAAAAGATAAACAGACGACGAAAAACCATAATTTAGGCCAAAGTATGCGCCATGCATTTGCTGGCTTGATTGCGGTCGCTCATTTGGAACGTAACATGCGATGGCATTTGTTAGCTAGTATCTTGGTACTAGTTGGTGGTTGGTGGCTACAGGTTGATCGCAGTGAATGGTTGTGGTTGATTTTAGCAATTTTTCTAGTGATCCAAAGTGAGCTGGCCAATACAGTAGTGGAGAATGTGGTTGATCTGTTAACGGATCAACACTATGCATTGGCAGCTAAGTATGCAAAAGATATGGCTGCTGCTGCGGTTTTGGTTGCCGCCATTTTTGCGATCGTTGTTGGTCTAATTATCTTTTTACCTAAATTATTATGGCTAATTTAATTATGAGTTAGTACAACAGGTTTGGGACACAGTACCACGAACATCAGGAATTTATTAGTGTTTTTTGCTAATAAATTGACCTTAATTGTGAGATAGAGCCATGTTTCTTGCGGTACGATTTTTGCCACAAGAATGGACATCGCCACGAACATCAGGAATTTATTAGTGTTTTTTGCTAATAAATTAACCTTAATTGTGAGATAGAGCCATGCTTCTTGCGGTACGATTTTTGCCACAAGAATGGACATCGCCACGAACATCAGGAATTTATTAGTGTTTTTTGCTAATAAATTAACCTTAATTGTGAGATAGAGGAGTATTAAAATATGAGTGAAACAGCATTTCATTCCGGTTTTGTCGCCATTGTTGGTCGGCCAAACGTTGGAAAGTCGACATTCTTGAATCGAGTTGTCGGCCAAAAAGTTGCTATTATGTCGAATAAGGCGCAGACAACACGAAACAAGATTCAAGGTATTTATACCACTGAGCATAGCCAGATTGTATTTATTGATACACCGGGTATTCATAAGCCACAAAATAAACTAGATGAGTTCATGATGAACTCAGCAACTTCGGCGTTAAATGAAGTCGATGCAGTTTTATTTATGGTCAGTGCTAAAGATCGCATGGGCGCCGGCGATACCTTTATTATTGATCAATTAAAAAAAGTGAAGCAGCCGGTTTATTTGATCGTTAATAAAATTGATACAGTTCACCCCAATGATCTAGCACCATTCGTTGAACAGTACCAAGCTGAATTGGACTTTGCCCAAGTTTTCCCTATCTCAGCCTTGCAGGGTAACAATGTTGATGAATTGCTGGCGACATTGAATCAGAATTTACCGGAAGGTCCGCAATATTATCCGGACGATCAAATCACTGATCATCCGGAGTACTTTGTGGTTTCTGAATTGATCCGCGAAAAGATCTTGGAGCTAACACGTGATGAAGTGCCTCATTCGGTTGCGGTTAATGTCGAACGGATGCGGCGTAATGATCAAGATAAACTTAAGATCGAAGCAACGATCATTGTCGAACGTGATGGTCAGAAGGGCATTATCATCGGTAAAGGTGGTAAAATGCTCAAAGAGATCGGTACTCGGGCACGACGTGACATTGAGCACTTGTTAGGTGACAAAGTTTACTTGCAGTTATGGGTTAAAATTGACAAGAACTGGCGTGACAATCAGCGCTATCTAAATGAATTAGGTTATCAGAAGAAAAACTATTAGATAGGTTATCTTGAGCGCAATCGTCAGCTGGTATTGCGGTTAACGCTATCGGAATTAGTCATAGGAGGTTGCGGTGGCACAACGAGAAATTACTGACTTTAATGGCATCGTGATGTTACGTAAAGATTATCGCGAACGCGACATGTTGGTTAAGATTTTAACTGATCGGTTTGGCAAGAAAATGTTCTTTATTCGTGGTGCACGCAAAAAGGGGTTTCGCTTGGCAGCGGCAATTTTACCGTTTACTCACGGGACTTTTGTGGGTAATATTCGTGACGAAGGGCTGTCGTTTATTAATACAGCTAAGGAATACCGCCAGTGGCAAACCATCAGTCAAGATATCACTTTGAATGCCTACGCAACTTATATTTTAAGCTTGGTGGATGCGGCATTTCCGGATGGTCAGCCGTTGGAACGGTGGTATGAACAAACTGACTTGGCACTACGTTATATTGACGATGGTTTCGATCCACAAATCATTACTAATATCATGGAAGTACAATTGCTACAGATTTTTGGGGTTGCTCCGCGGTTAGAAAGTTGCGTTGTTTGCCAACGGACGGACCTACCTCTGGACTATTCACAGAGTTATGGTGGCTTGTTGTGTCAGCAGCATTGGTCTTTAGATCCCTATCGCTTCCATGCTAGTGCCCGGGCGATCTACTTGTTACGGCTATTTTCAGTGATTGACTTGCGTAAACTAAATTCGATTACGGTCAAAGCTGCGACTAAGCAGGAATTACGGCGGATGCTAGATCGTATTTATCAAGATAGTGTTGGTCTGTCATTGAAGAGCAAACATTTTATTGATGAAATGGCAAAGTGGGACGATTTACTAAAACCATGATTGACAACTTTTAGGAAAAGCCGTAGAATCTGTATCAGTGAATGAAGACGGAACGGTGTTAAGGAAGCCTCAAGCGAGCCTGTGGTAGTGGAAGACAGGTAGGTCATGACTTAGCGTGGCACTCTCGAGTTCGAATTGAAATATAATTAAGTGTTAACGGAGCGATCCGTTAGAACTAGGGTGGAACCGCGCAGCTGCGTCCCTATGTCGTGCTTTTTGGCGACATAGGGACTTTTTGCTGTCGTTCATTAAAGTCCGACTGTACTACTAGTGACAGTCACCAACATAAATAAAAATTGGAGGATTTCTTATGAATCAGAAGTTGAATATTCAAGATATGATTTTGACCTTGCAACGTTACTGGGGTAAACAAGGTTGTATGCTGATGGAAGCATACGATACAGAAAAAGGCGCCGGCACCATGAGTCCGTACACTTTCTTGCGGGCAATCGGTCCTGAACCATGGAATGCAGCCTACGTTGAACCTTCGCGGCGTCCAGCGGATGGTCGTTATGGTGAAAATCCTAACCGCTTGTACCAACATCATCAATTCCAGGTCGTGATGAAGCCATCACCTGCTAATATTCAGGAACTTTATTTAGGTAGTTTGCGTGAATTGGGTATCGAACCGCTAGAACACGATATTCGTTTTGTTGAAGATAATTGGGAAAACCCATCAATGGGCTGTGCCGGTGTTGGTTGGGAAGTTTGGCTTGACGGAATGGAAGTTACTCAATTCACTTATTTCCAAGTTGTTGGGGGCTTAAACGTTAAACCAGTCACTTCTGAAATTACTTACGGGATTGAACGCTTAGCGTCATACATCCAAGATGTCAACAATGTTTTTGACTTGGAATGGGGCGATGGCGTTAAATACGGTGAAATCTTTAAAGAACCAGAGTATGAGCATTCTAAATACTCTTTCGAAGAAAGTAATCAAGAAATGCTGTTACAGTTATTTGATATGTACGAAAAAGAAGCAAAGAAGCAGATCAAAAATGGTTTAGTTCATCCAGCTTATGACTACATTCTTAAATGCAGCCATACCTTTAATTTATTGGATGCACGTGGCGCTGTCAGTGTGACGGAACGGGCTGGCTACTTAGCACGAATCCGGAATATGGCGCGTTCGGTTGCGCGTGCATTTGTTGCTGAGCGGGAGAAATTAGGCTTCCCATTGTTAAAAGAAGCAGCTAAAAAGGAGGAGGCATAATTATGAGCCAGACATTTTTATTAGAGATCGGATTAGAAGAAATCCCTGCACATGTGGTTACACCAAGTCGGCAACAATTAGTTAAGCGTGCCGCTGATTTCTTAAAAGAAGAACGATTAGATTATGGTGAAATCAAATCTTTTGCTACACCACGACGCTTAGCAATTATGGTGACAGAGGTTGCGGCTAAACAAGCTGATATCAAGGAAGAACTACGTGGCCCAGCCAAACGGATCGCGCAGGATGCTGATGGCAACTGGACTAAGGCAGCGCAAGGCTTTGTTCGCGGCCAAGGCTTAACGACCGACGATATCACCTTTAAGCAACAAAAGGGTGAAGATTATGTCTTCGTTAATAAATTTATTCCTGGTAAATCCGCAACTGAAGTTTTAAGTGGCATGGATAAAGTGATCACTAGTATGACGTTCCCAACAAACATGCATTGGGGCAGTTATGATTTTGAATATATTCGGCCAATTCACTGGTTGGTTGCCCTGTTGGATCAAGCCATCGTACCTTTAAAGGTCTTAGATATTAAGAGTGGTCGCACAACTCGGGGCCATCGCTTCTTGGGCAAATCGGTTGATTTAGCCCAAGCAACTGACTATGAGTCAGCTTTGGCTGCTCAATTTGTGATCGTTGATCCAACTAAACGTAAGGCGGAGATCAAGCAACAGATCACTGACTTAGCCCAAGCAAATAATTGGGTCGTTGAATTAGATGCCGACTTGTTGGAAGAAGTTAATAATCTAGTTGAATACCCAACGGCTTTTGCGGGTAGTTTTAAGGAAAAATATTTACAGATGCCTGATGAAGTGTTGATCACTTCTATGAAGGATCATCAACGTTTCTTCTATGCACGCAACCAAGCCGGCAAGCTGTTACCAATCTTCATTTCAGTTCGTAATGGTAACCGTGACTATTTAGATAACGTGATCAGCGGCAATGAAAAAGTATTGACCGCACGCTTAGAAGATGCTCAATTTTTCTATAATGAAGATCAACAACAAACAATTGCGGCCTATGTTGAGCGTTTGAAAAAAGTGACTTTCCATGAAAAAATTGGGACAATGTACGAGAAGATGCAACGTGTGCAATTAATTGGTCAGCTGTTAGGGAAAAACTTAGGTTTGACTAGCACTGAATTAGCTGATCTACAACGAGCTAGTGAGATCTATAAGTTTGACTTGATGACGGGGATGGTTGGCGAATTCCCTGAATTACAAGGGGTTATGGGTGAAAAGTATGCCTTACTACAAGGTGAAAAACCAGCCGTAGCGACCGCAATTCGGGAACACTATATGCCAATCTCTGCTGATGGTGAGTTACCACAGACCAAGGTTGGCGCAGTTTTGGCAGTTGCCGATAAAATCGACAGTATTGCTAGTTTCTTTGCGGTTGGCTTGATCCCAACTGGTTCAAATGATCCATATGCATTGCGGCGGCAAGCAGCAGGAATCGTGCGGATCGTCAAAGCGGAAAATTGGCATTTAGATATTTCGACCTTGCAACAACAAAGTAGTCAGTTATTGGCGGAACATAATGCAACCTTTGGTTTGAAACTTGATGCGCATATCACGGAGTTACAACAATTCATCAATGAACGGATGCGGCAGTGGTTTGGTCAGCATAAAGTTCGTTATGACATTGTCGATGCTGTTTTGGCTAGTCATGAAAATGATCTGCAACAAATGTTTGCTGCAGCTAAGGTTTTGGAACAGCGCAAAGACGATCCAGCCTTTAAATCAACCATTGAAGCGTTGACGCGTGTCTTACGGTTAAGCGAAAAGGCTGATTTTAAGAGTCAAGCTAGTTTAACTGTCGACCCAGCTTTATTTGAAAATGATGCTGAGCAACAACTTTATTCGGCCGTTGAAGCGGTTCGCAATCAAGCAGCACAACGGACGATTGCTGAAAACTATCAAGCATTGGAACAATTACGACCATTGATTGCGGATTACTTTGAAGCAACGATGGTCATGGTCGATGATGAAGCAGTGCGGAATAATCGCCTGAAACAATTGGCCATTTTAGCGCATCTGATCTTTAGTATTGCTGATTTAAATCAATTGATCGTTAAATAGCTGATCGTGGTTGTAGACTAAGCAAACTGGTTGCTGGTTTGAGCGGGTTGTGCTATAGTTAATGATGTATTTTTTTGCTCAACAGGAGCTGAAAAGTCGCACTCATTTTGGGTGCGACTTTTCGAAGCTTAGGGCTTGAGAGTAGGGTGATTGAATTGGCAACCAGAATTCCCGAAGAAGTTGTGGAACAAATTCGCGGTGCTGTTAATATCACTGATGTCGTGGGGCAATATGTCCAGTTGAAAAAGTCCGGTCGTAATTTGTTTGGGTTATGTCCCTTCCATGAAGAACGAACCCCGTCTTTTTCGGTCGCTGAAGACAAGCAAATTTTTCATTGCTTTAGTTGCGGTCGTGGTGGGAATGTCTTCAAGTTTATTATGGAAATTGAAAGTCTTTCTTTTCCAGAAGCGGTGACCCGAGTTGCGGATCTTGGTCATGTAAATATTGATCTGTCTGGTTATGCGACACAGGCTAGTCCTGAGGCGGCGCCAAATTCGCAGCAACAGCAATTACGGCAACTCTATCAAGATGCCGCTGATTTGTTTCACCATATTCTGTTGAATACAAAGCTTGGTGAGACAGCATTAGCTTATACGCAGCAACGACAATTAACAGCAGAGCTATTAGATACGTTTAATATTGGCTATGCACCAGATGAGAATAATTTGTTGACCCGTTTTTTTGCGGAAAAAAAAATCGATTTTAATTTATTACGGCACTCGGGTTTATTTATTGAAAATAGTGATGGCACATTGCGTGATCGTTTTGTCGATCGGGTTATGTTTCCAATTAAAGATGGTCAGGGGCATGTTATTGCCTTTTCTGGCCGTGCGTTGACTAAGCGTGAGGGTCAACCCAAATATTTAAATAGTCCAGAAACTGAGTTATTTAACAAGCGGAATGTTCTGTTTAATTTTGATGTTGCTAAAGCCGAGATTCGTAAGGCTAAGCAAGTGGTTTTATTTGAGGGCTTTATGGATGTGATCGCGGCTTATCGTGCCGGTATTAAGTACGGTGTTGCCTCGATGGGAACAAGCTTGACTAACGAGCAGCTTTATTTATTACAACGATCAACTGATCATTTAGTTGTCTGTTATGATGGTGATCCGCCTGGGATGAAAGCCACTGATCGCGTCATTGCTTTGTTACACGACGATCCACGTTTTCAGTTAAGTATTGTGACCTTGCCAGAGCAACTCGATCCTGACGAATATGTCAAAAAGTATGGTGCGGAACGTTTTCGTGACGTATTAAACGGTGGCATGGAAACAGCCGTTGGGTTTCGCTTACGCTACTTAAAGCAAGGGCGTAATTTAGATAATGAGCAAGATAAGTTAACCTACATTGATGCAGCTTTACATGAATTGGTCAATGTTAGTTCGGCAGTCGAACGGGATATTTATTTGAATCGACTAAGTGAGTCTTTACAGGTCACTTATGAGGCCTTGGTCACGCAGCTGCAAGATTATTTGGTTGATGCAACGGTTAAGCGGCAACCAGCGCCACAAGTGCAGCATGAAGTTGCTGCAACACCGCAGGTTCATCAACAGCAGGCTAAGTTGACGCGGGCTGAGCGGGCTGAACGTGGGTTGCTGAATTTGTATTTTAAATTAGCTGATATCCGGATTGCTTTGCGCAATCAACCTGATTTCCATTTTATTCACGAACCATATCAAGTTATCTACCAATTGGCCACGGCCTATTTTGCCGATCATGATCAATTTGTGATCGCACAATTTATGGACCGAATCAATGATGATCGTCTGCAAAGTTTGGTGATTGCTATTGATCAATTGGTTTATGATGAAAATACGGTTCAGGAACAATATCAGGATTACCTGCGTGCTTTACAACAAGCAAACTTAGAACAGCAATTGAATGCAGCACAAACGCAGTTGCAAGAAGCCAGTCGAATCGGTGATAGTGTCGGTTCGCTAAATGCAGTGCAGACGATCGTGCAACTTAAGCGACAAATGCAGTCTAGTGTGGGTTCGGGAACAGTGGTAAAAAATTAAGCAGCTGCTTGATTTTTAATTATATATTTGAGTATCCATTCTGTACCAAGCAACTGATTAGCGTTATTATAAAGGCGATAATCAGTTAACTGCGGTTATTGCAAGTTTTCGGTACTCGTATGACAAGCAATTAATTAGTTTTTATAGTGAGATTGAAATAGGGAGGCCGATCTAATGGCAGAAGAGACTGTGAAGAGCGATAATAAGAAATTGGAAGCTGCACTCAAAGCACTCATCAAAGAATATAAGCCTGAAAAGCAAATTCAGGAAGATAAGCTGACCGAGACGATCGTTGCACCATTTCATTTGCAATCTGATGCAATTGAAAAAGTTATTCTTCGAATTGAAGATCAAGGTATCAGTGTAGTCGATGAAAACGGCGAGCCTTCACAACAAAGCTTGAAGAAAGAAAAGAAAGTTTCTAAGAAGGCTTTGCAGGATACATCTGCACCAGCGGGGATCAAGATCAATGATCCAGTGCGGATGTACCTTAAGGAAATTGGGCGGGTACCTTTATTGACGGCTGATGAAGAAGTTGCTTTAGCTTTGAAGATCGAGCAAGGTGACGGTGAGGCTAAGCAGCGGTTGGCTGAAGCTAACTTGCGTTTAGTTGTTTCAATTGCTAAGCGTTATGTTGGCCGGGGAATGCAATTCTTGGATCTGATCCAAGAAGGGAATATGGGCTTGATGAAGGCGGTTGAAAAGTTTGATTACCGTAAAGGGTTCAAATTCTCGACCTACGCAACTTGGTGGATTCGTCAGGCAATTACCCGTGCAATCGCCGATCAAGCGCGGACAATTCGGATTCCGGTTCACATGGTTGAAACAATCAACAAATTGATTCGGATCCAACGGCAGCTACTCCAAGACCTTGGCCGGGAACCAACACCAGAAGAAATTGGCGCTGAAATGGATATGCCAACCGATAAAGTCCGTGAGATCTTGAAGATCGCGCAAGAACCTGTTTCATTGGAAACGCCAATTGGTGAAGAAGATGATTCACATTTAGGTGATTTTATTGAGGATCAGGATGCCACTAGTCCAGCTGACCATGCGGCTTATGAATTGTTAAAAGAACAATTGGAAAGTGTGTTGGACACACTAACTGATCGTGAAGAAAACGTCTTACGGTTACGCTTTGGTCTTGATGATGGTCGGACGCGGACCTTGGAAGAAGTCGGCAAAGTTTTCGGTGTTACTCGTGAACGGATTCGGCAGATCGAAGCTAAGGCATTGCGTAAATTACGCCATCCAAGTCGCTCCAAACAATTAAAAGATTTCTTAGATTAGCATTGGTTACGGCAAGCATTATTTAATGCTTGCTTTTTTTGGTGCGCCCGGCATGGGCGTCAACTAGGTGGTGAAAGTCCACTGCGGGCCGTAGTAGTCGGAACCGCTAGCCAAAGGCAAGGCCTTTATCGTGAGGTGAAGACTGAAGGAAGCCTGATGAGCAAAGTACTGCACCGATGAACAAGAAGCAGCTATAAGGCCGGAAGTAACTGGATAAGGTGGCCAAACACACTGAAGTCCGATACTACCCGAAGTTACGACAGTAAAGCTGACGGTGACATGGTACGAAAGTTGACGTTCTTACCCGGGGAGACCTGTACACACAATCCTGATTTTCTTAGGGAATACCCAAATGACAAGGAAATATGAGTTCAAAGCAAGTCAGAAATGGCTGGTTAAGTGTACAGGAGTCAGCCGAGGTCATAGTAGTGGGTAACCATGAAGGACCAAACAATAATAACTCATATTGCGACTGGAAGTGAAGACGATGCGAAAATCGCAGAAAACAGAACAAGCTGACCGCCAGCGGATGATAGGTCTGGAAGACCAAAGACAAACTGGGGCGCGTAGTATCGCCTCCGGTGAAGGAGAAAAGATGAGTGGCACTCAGTTTCAAGCATTAGTTTTGGCCCGCAACAACCTGAATTTGGCTTATCAACGTGTGGTCAGGAACAAAGGGGCGGCCGGAGTTGACGGTATGACCGTTGATGAATTGAAACCGTACCTGAAAGTACATCGCGAAGAATTACTCGCAGAATTGGCCAATGGGACTTATAAACCGGCACCAGTCAAGCAAGTCTCAATTCCAAAGCCCAACGGTGGAACGCGTAAGCTTGGCATTCCGACCGTGATCGACCGGCTAGTCCAGCAGGCCGTGGCCCAGGTCCTTTCGCCGATATATGAACAGATCTTCGCCAACAATAGTTTTGGTTTTCGACCCCAACGCAGTGCACATGACGCAGTTCAACAGGTCGTTCAGCTAGATAATGCGGGTTATCACTATGTGGTTGATCTGGATTTGAAGGCCTACTTCGATACGGTTAATCATGACATGCTTATGAAGTTTCTCAAGCAGCGAATTAGTGACCGCTGGATACTACGGCTCATTCGCCGTTTTCTGACTAGTGGCACCATGAATGGGCAATTGTTTGAACGCAGTGAGAAAGGCACACCGCAAGGCGGGCCGATCTCGCCACTGTTAGCGAATATTTATCTCAACGAATTCGACCAAGAACTAGCTAGGCGCGGTCATGAATTTGTCCGTTACGCCGATGACTGCAATATCTTTGTTAAAAGTCCACGCGCGGGCCAACGAGTCCTCGCTAGTGTGACTCGTTTTCTCGAGCATGAGTTAAAACTCACGCTCAATCAGGAAAAGACACAAGTGGTCGCCACCAACAGAATGAAGTTCTTAGGTTTTACGTTGGGCCACACTAAAGGCAGGGCTTTTCCCTATCCGGTGTGGTCAGCGAAGCAGCGAGTTAAACAAGCATTGAGGCGGCTGACTAAGCGTAATCGTGGTGTATCCGAAGACCAAATAATGGCAGAGATTCGTCAAAAGATGCGCGGTTGGTTGCAGTATTACAGCTTGGGTAGAATGAAGCGGTTCATCACGGAATTAGATGCGTGGCTGCGGTCACGTATTCGCCAGTACATTTGGAAACAATGGAAGAAAGCCAAAACTAGAGAGAACAACTTGAGCGGATTAGGATTTACGAAAGATGAAGCTAAGCTATCCGCTAACACGCGTAAAGGGTACTGGCGGACAGCGCATAGTAAAACGCTGTGCCGTACCCTAACTAACAAAGAGCTGGAACGTCGTGGACTCATTAACTTGAGTCAGACGCTCCAGCAAATTCAGAGTGCTTAAATTATTGAACCGCCGTATACGGAACCGTACGTACGGTGGTGTGAGAGGACGGTAACTTACAATTACCTCCTACTCGATTATCTAATCTTTCTAAAAAACACTAAGTAGCGCATGTTCAAGCGCTTGGTTGACTGTTACAATAGAAGTGACCTATTTAGTCATACAATGTTTTTTGAAACTATTAATGTCTTCAAAGTTAGGCTTTTTAATAACTTCATCTATGAAATAAAGGATTGAATCTTGTGAATAAACATCATTTAACAAAACGTTTAACGGCAGTTGCTAATTTTGTTCCTCAGGGTGCTCGCTTGGCAGATATTGGCTCGGACCACGCGATGGTGCCGATCAATTTAGTGGCTAGTGGCAAAATCGATTATGCTGTGGCCGGCGAAGTAATTACTGGGCCATTTTCACGGGCGCAAGCAGCAGTCACTGATGCTGGTTTGGCGACGCAAATTCAAGTGCGTTTAGCTGACGGATTAGCGGCAATTCAAGCTGGTGACCAAATCGATACCGTGGTGATCGCGGGTATGGGCGGAATTTTGATCCGGGATATTTTAGCACGCGGCTGGCGGACATTGAAAACAGTTAAACGGTTAGTGTTGGAACCAAACGTACAGGAGGATGTGGTCCGCACTTGGCTCGCCCAACAACAGTTTACGATTGTCGCTGAATCGATTTTGCGAGAAGACAATCATACCTATGAAATCATTGTTGCTGAGCCAAGCGATCAACCGGTAAACTACACGACTCAGCAGATTAAATTTGGGCCGCATTTAATGCAGGCACAATCACCAGTATTTCAGGCTAAGTGGCAGCATCAATTGTTAACTAATCAACGAATCCTCGCAAATTTAGCCCAAGCACAAAATGTACCACAGGCTAAAATCGCTGCTTTAGAGACAGAAAATCAGCAGATTATGGAGGTGCTTCATGGTTAAAGTAAAAGATTTTATTCAGCGTTTTGAACAATTTGCCCCGCGTTATTTAGCGGAAAATGGTGACCCGATCGGGATGCAATTAGGCTCGACGGAACAGACAATCCACCGGGTATTAGTCACCTTAGACGTGCGGCCAGAAGTGGTCAAAGAAGCGATTGCTAAAAAAATCGATTTTATTTTTGCTCACCATCCAGCGGTATTTCGGCCAGCAAAAAATTTAGTGACTGATGATCCACAAAATGCGATGTATGCAGAGTTATTGCGCCACCATATTGCAGTTTATGCGGCTCATACTAATCTGGATAGTGCTAATGGTGGCATGAACGATTGGTTGGCGGAACAACTGCAATTGCAAAATGTACAGATCCTGCAGCCTAATTATCGCCGCCAAATCATGAAATTAGCTACTTATGTTCCGCAAGCTAGTGCTGCCACCATGCGTCAAGCACTAGCTGCCGCAGGTGCTGGTCAGTTAGGCGATTATACAGCAGCTAGTTTCAGTTACGCTGGGACGGGACGGTTTACACCTGGGACAGGTGCCCAGCCCTTTATTGGTCAAGTTGATCAAGCCGAAGCAGTTGCTGAAACAAAGGTTGAAGTTGTTTTTCCTGAGGATTTGACCAACAAGGTGTTAGCGGCCATGTTTAGTGTGCATCCGTATGAAGAACCTGCCTATGATCTATTCCACTTGGATAATAAAACTGGTGAGCAATTTGGTATTGGCCGTGTCGGCGAACCGCAGCAGCAAATGACGATCCGTGAATTTGCTGAATTCACCCGTGCTGCTTTTGATTTGCACGGTTTACGATTAGTCACGCAAAAACCTGATGAACTGGTTCAACGGGTGGCTATCCTCGGTGGGGATGGCGGTAAATTTTATCCGGCGGTATTGCAGCAACACGCCAATGTATTCGTTACTGGGGATGTTTACTATCACACCGCCCATGATATGTTAGCTGCTGGTCTATCGGCAATCGATCCTGGTCATCATGTGGAAAGCATTGTTAAGGCAAAAGCAGTACCGCTGTTTGAACAGTGGGCGCAAGCAGCTGACTGGCATGATGTAACATTTATGGCTTCAACGTTAAGTACTGATCCGTTTACGTTCATTAATTAAGGTAATTTAGTCAAATTTAGATTACAATAAAAATAATCAATTAGTTGGAGGTAAGTTAAATGGCAACCTATACAACCCTAGTTCCACGCTTCTTACGTTATGTAAAGGTCAACACACGGTCCGATCCAGATTCAAAAACGATTCCGTCAACTCCTAGCTTGGTCGCTTTTGCTCACAAGTTGGCTGAAGAAATGCAAACGATTGGGTTACAAAATGTTCATTATTTGGCGAGTAACGGTTACGTGGTCGGTACTTTGCCGAGCAACTTAGATCATGAAGTGCCGGTAATTGGCTTCTTAGGACATTTTGATACTGCTGATTTTAATGCTGAAGGGATCAATCCGCAAATCGTTAAGGATTATGACGGGCATTCAGAAATCAAGTTAGATGCAGCTGGGCAGTTTACGCTGAATACAACTGATTTTCCTTTTTTAGCTAATTATGCTGGGCATACTCTGATCACCACCGATGGCAGTACGCTTTTAGGCGGTGATGATAAGGCTGGGGTGACCGAGATCATGACGGCAATGGAATATTTGATTCAGCATCCGGAAATTAAGCATGGTGAATTGCGGGTTGGTTTTGGTCCTGATGAGGAGATCGGCACTGGTGCTGATCATTTTGACGTTAAGGACTTCAATGCAGCCTTTGCTTACACGGTTGATGGTGGTTCTGAAGGGCAATTGGAATATGAAACCTTTAATGCAGCTGAAATGAAAGTTCATATTCAAGGTAAAAACGTGCACACCGCTACTGCTAAGGGTGTGATGGTCAACGCTTTGCAATTAGCTGTTGATTTTCAAAACGGTTTACCTCAGGCAGAAGTTCCCGAAAAAACTGCTGGTGTGGACGGTTTCTTCCATTTGTATCAATTGAATGGAACGGTTGAAGAAGCAGACATGACGTACATTATCCGCGACTTTGAACGAGATGGTTTAGAAGCACGTAAAGAAAAGGCCCGCCAGTTAGCGGCTAAATTAAATCAGCAATTGGGGTTGGAACGAATCACCCTCGATATTTTTGATCAATATTATAATATGAGTGAAATATTGAAACAAGATATGACTAGTGTTGAATTAGCCAAAAAGGCAATGGAAAACTTGGATATCAAGCCACTGATCGAACCTGTTCGCGGGGGGACTGATGGGTCAAAGATCTCCTTCATGGGCTTACCGACACCTAATTTGTTCGCCGGTCCAGAAAATATGCATGGCCGTTACGAATTTATTTCCGAGCAAGTCATGGCGAAAGCCGTCGATGTGATTCTAGAGATCACGCGGTTGAATAGTCAGAAATAATTCAGTCTTGAGTCTGAGGTAAAAGGGATTGATGCTATGTTATCGTAAGGTGTCGATTAATTGGTTAAAGATGGTCAAAATATTTGTATAGAACATACGTTCGTGATATGATATAACCATCAGATAATTAAAGGATAGGTCGGCGGTGAATAACTGCCGATTTTTTAATCACTAAACCTTATTTTAAAGTAGGAAAATATTCCTTGTAGTTACGTACTGTACGACGGGAATATGCATCATGATTATGTAATGGGAGGTCATATTTTGAATCCAGAAAAATTAACTCAAGCTGTTCAAGATGCCTTGGCTGAGGCACAACAAATTGCGGTCACGCGCAAGCATCAGGAAATTGATGTGGCGCATTTATTTAAATTTTTGATTCAACCCGGTCAATTGGGGCGGAAAATTTATGAAAAAGTCGGCGTTGATCTGAATCAATTTGAAGCGCGGATCGATCAGTTATTAGACGAAGCGCCAGCGGTTGAAGGTAACGTTAAGTACGGTCAAAGTATGAGCCAGAACTTATATCAATTATTGCAAGCAGCTGATCAGGTGCGGGCTAGTTTCAATGACGATTTTATCGCAACTGAAAGTGTTGTTCTGGCGTTAATGACGTTGAAATATCATCCATTGACACAGTTTTTGACTCAAGCTGGGATCACTGAAGTTAAATTACAAGCAACGATCACTGAAATGCGTGCCGGTGAACGTGTGACTTCTAAAAATCAAGAAGCACAGTATCAAGCACTAGAAAAGTACGGGATCGATTTAGTCAAGGCTGTGCGGACAGGTGATCAAGATCCGATTATTGGCCGTGATGAAGAAATTCGCAATGTGATCCGTGTCTTGTCGCGTAAAACTAAAAATAACCCTGTCTTGATTGGCGAACCTGGTGTTGGTAAAACCGCGATTGTTGAAGGTTTGGCCCAACGAATCGTCAACAAAGATGTTCCCGATAACCTAAAAGACAAAACGATCTTTAGTCTGGATATGGGCGCTTTGATCGCCGGAGCTAAGTATCGCGGTGAATTTGAAGAGCGCTTAAAGGGCGTGCTTAAGGCCGTTAAAAAAAGTGACGGTCAGATCATTCTTTTTATTGATGAAATTCATAACATTGTTGGTGCTGGTAAAACGGAAGGCAGTATGGATGCCGGTAACTTACTGAAGCCAATGTTAGCCCGTGGTGAACTTCATTTGATCGGCGCGACTACGTTAGATGAGTACCGTCAATACATGGAAAAAGACAAAGCATTAGAACGACGTTTCCAGCGTATTTTGATTAAAGAACCAACTGTTGAAGATACAATTAGTATTTTGCGAGGACTGAAGGAACGTTTTGAGATTTTTCATGGTGTGCGGATCCACGACAATGCTTTAGTCGCTGCTGCCACCTTATCCGATCGCTATATCACCGACCGCTTTTTACCTGATAAGGCAATTGATCTAGTCGATGAAGCGAGTGCTAATATCAATGTGGAAATGAACTCGCAGCCAACCGAGTTGGATCAAGTCACCCGCCGGTTGATGCAAATGGAGATCGAAGAAGCTGCCCTCAAAAAAGAGACCGATGATGCATCTAAAAAGCGATTAGCTGAACTACAAGGTGAGTTAAGTAATTTGCGGGAAGAAGCGAATAACTTAAAGATGCAGTGGGAAGCAGAGAAAGAAGATATTACTTCAGTCAATGCTAAAAAATCTGAATTAGATAAGGCTAAGCGTGAGTTGCAGGATGCACAAGGCAACTATGATCTGGAAAAAGCGGCCCGCTTGCAGCATGGGACGATTCCTGAACTGGAAAAGAAACTGGCGCAGCTTGAACAGCAAGATCGACCAGAAGATTGGCTGGTTCAAGAATCGGTGACTGATGATGAGATTGCCGCAGTCGTTAGCCGGGAAACTGGGATTCCAGTGGCAAAATTGGTTCAAGGTGAACGGCAAAAGTTACTCCACTTAGGTGATAGCCTGCATCAACGAGTTGTTGGTCAAGATCAAGCTGTTACAGCGGTTACGGATGCGGTTCTACGTTCACGAGCCGGGTTACAGGATCCTAATCGACCTTTAGGCTCATTCTTGTTCTTAGGCCCAACCGGCGTGGGGAAAACTGAGCTGGCTAAAGCTTTGGCCGAAAATTTATTTGATTCAGAATCGCATATGGTGCGGATCGATATGAGTGAATATATGGAGAAATCTTCCGTATCACGTCTAGTTGGGGCAGCACCTGGTTATGTTGGTTATGAAGAAGGCGGTCAATTGACTGAAGCTGTACGCCGTAATCCTTATTCGATCGTTTTACTGGATGAAGTTGAAAAAGCCCATTCAGACGTGTTTAACATTTTATTGCAAGTTTTGGATGATGGGCGTTTAACGGATGGTCAAGGCCGGACAGTTGATTTTAAAAATACGATCATCATCATGACCTCTAATTTAGGTTCAGAGATTTTGTTAAATGGGGTTGATGATCAGGGCCAAATCTCGGCTGAGAGTCAAGCGCAAGTTCGCCAATTGATCCAAACTAAATTTAAACCAGAATTTTTGAATCGGATTGACGATATTATTATGTTCACACCGTTAAGCTTAAGTGATGTGCAAGCAATCGTAGTGAAATTATTACAACAACTTGAACAACGGTTGTCAAACCAAGAAATTACACTAACGATTTCGGATAGTGCTAAGCAGTGGTTGGCTAAACAAGGATATGATCCTGCTTTTGGGGCACGGCCACTACGGCGCTTCATTACCCGTGAGGTTGAAACCCCATTAGCTAAAGAGATCATTGCCGGTCGCGTTGCGCCACATACTACGATCAATATTAATTTGTTAAATGATCAATTGGTGTTCGAAAATAAGACAGCTAAATAAAAAATAAAAAAAGACCGGTGAGTTACGCCGGTCTTTTTTTATTTACTTGTTGTCGCTTTCGTATTCAAAACATGTGGTAAAATGCAAACGATCAATCCGAAAATTGCCGAAATGATTGCCACAGTGACTGGGCTGTACGCCAATGAAGTTACGGCGGAACCGATGTAACCTACTAATTGGCCAAGAACTAATGCCCAGATAACGACGATAATTTCTTTCATGCCGCCACCTCTTTCTACTTTGCTGATTTTAGCATAATTTGCGGATAAGTGAAAGCGATGATTCATTGTTTAGCTGTGATTTTTATAGTGTTGTTGGAAAAAATTCAATCAACTAGGGGAACCTGTTTTCGTTTGTTATAATTATTAGTATAGTAATGATTTTGTGGAGTAACCTTGTGTTTTGACGGTATACTTTTGCTGTAATGAGGGGTTACCGCATATGATTAACGAGTATTCATTTTAGCATGTAGTGCTTTGCGTGAGCGGTTGAATTAAGTCGTCATAATACGATTGATTCAACGCGGATCGTTGGGATTCACTAATGCTGCTTGCTAGTAAATAATTTTAATTGGGAAACTGTGTCAAACAAGGTAGGTCGTGGTGGACTGCCTGCTAGGCGATGCTCAGATCCTGAACATCTTCCTTGACACGCTAGAAAGGATGTGGCGAGTTGACCTTTGTACAATTACAAGTAAAAAGTGCTTATAGTTTACTTGAAAGTTCATTGACGATCGCCGATTTAGTTAAAAATGCTAAGGAGCGGGGGTACGGTGCGCTGGCGCTAACTGATTTTCAATCATTATCAGCTAGTATTGATTTTTATAACGCTTGCCAAGCAGCGGCTATTCAACCAATATTGGGTTTAACCATTGCACCTAGTGGGGTGTTTGCGGCAGAACAAGCTGCGCCATTGTTAGTTTATGCGTTAGATCATCCGGGGTACCAAGCTTTATTAAAGCTATCAACTCAGGTTATGACTAGTGAAACTTTATTATCTTTGGCTGAGCTACAGCCCTATTTAAGTCATCTAGCGGTGATTACCCCGGCTTATGCTGCTGAATTACCAGAATTGGCGGTCAATGATTTGCCGCAAGCACAGCGGTATGTACAACGCTTGCAGGCACTTGCGCCGGCGCAAGTACGTATTGGCGTCAGTTTACAGCCAGAAGGACAACCATACGTAGCCGCATTAAAGCAGTTAAGTCAGCTGAGCAATGTTCCGTTGATCGCCTTAGAAGATGTCCAGTACTTGGATCCACAAGATGCTTTTAGTGTAACGGTTTTGCAACACATCAAAGCCGGTACGACCATAGAAGATACCACGACTCAGGCGGATGGTACCCATTACTTGATGCCAGCAGCACAGGTTGCCGAGCGTTATCAGGCTAATGGTTTAGCAGCTGCTGCAGCTGAAACGACTAAACTGGCGGCTGCTAGTCAATTAGACATCAAGCTACACAATTCGTTGTTGCCTAAGTTTCCAGTACCAACCAAGCAATCAAGCCACGTTTATTTACGCCAGGTCGCTGAAACTGGATTGCAGCAGCGCTTTAGTGACGGTAAGATTCCGCCTGCCTATCAGCAACGCTTGGATTATGAGCTTGGCGTGATCCAGAAAATGGGTTTCGATGATTATTTTCTAATTATCTGGGATGTCATGCAGTATGCGCATAAGGTCAATATTCTGACTGGACCAGGACGTGGTTCAGCGGCCGGCGCTTTAGTTGCTTATGCATTAGCCATTACTGAAGTTGATCCGCTGGAATATAATCTGTTATTTGAGCGCTTCTTGAACCCTGAACGGCATAACATGCCGGATATCGATTTAGATATTCCTGATAATAAACGGGAGCAGTTACTGCAGTATGTGCATGAAAAATATGGTCAACAGCATATGGCGCAGATCATCACCTTCGGGACGTTGGCAGCTAAGCAGGCATTGCGGGACGTCGGGCGCGTTTTAGGGCTGACTCAGTTTGAAATGGCCGATTGGTCCCAAGCTGTGCCTAATGTGTTGCATATTGATTTAAAAACCGCCTATGACCAATCTTTACGTTTGCGTAATTTGGTCAGTGATAGTCCGCGTAATCAACTTTTATTTGCTACTGCCACTAAACTGGAGGGGTTGCCACGACATTATTCAACCCATGCTGCTGGGATCGTCTTAAGTGATCAGGATCTTACTGACTATTTGCCTTTGCAAACCGGTAGCGAAGGTATTTTATTGACTCAGTTGCCGATGGGAAATGTTGAAGCGCTAGGCTTGTTAAAAATGGACTTTCTAGGTTTACGTAATCTTAGTATTTTGGCTAACGCTTTAAATTTGATCAAGTTGCAAACCGGGCAAGTTTTACCGATTGCACAAGTACCATTGGACGATGCGGCTACGTTGGCTTTATTTCAGCGTGGTGATACGGATGGTGTCTTTCAATTTGAATCGAGTGGTATTAAAAATGTGTTGCGTGAATTACAACCAACTAGTTTCGAAGACATCGTGGCGGTCAATGCGTTGTATCGACCGGGGCCAATGGCAAATATTCCCACGTTTATTCAACGTAAACATGAGCAAAAGGAGCCCGACTATCCTGACCAACGGATCGCCACCATTTTGGCCCCAACTTATGGAGTGCTTGTTTATCAGGAACAAGTCATGCAGGTTGCCGCAGCTATGGGTGGTTTTAGTTTAGGTGAGGCCGATAGTTTGCGTCGGGCGATGAGCAAAAAGAAAAAGGCCGTGATCGATGCTAAACGGGATGAATTTGTCACCGGCGCGTTAAAACGTGGCTATACCCGGGAGTCGGCAACTCAAATGTATGATTATATTGAGCGTTTCGCCAATTATGGTTTCAATCGATCCCATGCGGTCGCCTATAGTATGGTTGCTTTCCAATTAGCTTACCTTAAGGCACATTATCCGGCGGCTTTTTTTGCGGCTTTGCTGAACTCAGTGATCGGTAATCCGACTAAAACTAAAAGCTATTTGGCTGAGGCCAAAAAAAGACACTTGACGATCTTACCGCCAGATATTAATCAGAGCCAGTTAACTTATACTGTTCGGCGCCCAAACAAAATTTTATTTGGCTTATTATGCATCAAGGGCTTACGGCGTCAATTTGTTACTGATTTATTGGCGGAACGGCGGTCCAATGGTCGTTTTACTTCGTTGGAGCAATTTTTGCAACGTTTGGCCAAGTTAGATGATAAGTGGTTGAGCATGAATTATCTAGAACCGTTGATTTATAGTGCGGCTTTTCATGAGTTCAATAGCAATCGTGGGGCGCTCTTAAAGCGGGTACCGCAATTGATCGCCAATACAAATTTTAGTGGGCAAAGCGAATTATTGGCGGAAGAATTAGCTTTAAAGGAAGAGGCGGTACTTGATTTAAGCTTGGCGGAAAAATTAGATCAAGAAGAAACTTATTTAGGTGCCTACTTATCTGGCCATCCCGTAGAAAAATATGCCAACTTACAGTGGCTTAAGCCGACTGTGGCGATAAGCGAATTAGTGGCCGGTAAACGGCAAGCCGTGTTATTATTTGTCAAGCGTATTAAAGTTATTCGGACTAAGCGCGGTGAGCAAATGGCCTTTTTGACGGCAAATGATCCTACCGATGAAGTGGATGTCACGGTTTTTCCGCGGCTTTATCGACAAATTAGTCCGTGGCTGGAAAAGGGCCAAGTCATTTATGTGGCGGGTAAAGCGGATGCCCAACGTGGTGAATTGCAGTTGATCGCCGAACAAATTCAAGCGGCGGCTGATTTAGAACAGCAATTGCCGCAAAAAATGTTATTTCTGCGTTTAGAGGCGACTCAGACCACGCAAGTGCAAAAGTTGTTGCAAAAACACAAGGGCGCAACCCCAGTTTTATTATTTTATCCGACAACGAAGCGTAAATTATTATTGCGGCAAAATTATTGGATCGACTTAGCCAGTGAAGTGGTCGAACAGTTAGCGACTGTTTTAGGCGATGATAATGTGGTCGTGAAAGCGCAAACGTTGCCGGCGCCGTGATTGAAACCGATTTAAAGTGAATTTGTGATGAAAAATTCAAAGATAAAGCAGACATATTTTCTGAAAAGTGGTATGATATTGTCTGGGTTTGAGTGCAGGTGCTTGTGCTTTAACAAATTAAACAAAATGCCTGAGGTGAAGAAATGAAACGCATTGGGATTTTAACCAGTGGTGGCGATGCGCCGGGTATGAACGCGGCAATTCGTGCAGTCACTCGGAAAGCAATCCACGAAGGACTAGAAGTATACGGAATCAACTACGGTTATGCTGGCTTAGTTGCCGGGGACATCTTCAAGATGGACGAATCCTCAGTTGGTGACAAGATCCAGCGCGGTGGGACTTTCTTGTATTCTGCTAGATATCCAGAATTTGCTCAAGTTGAGGGTCAATTAAAGGGTATTGAACAATTAAACAAGTTTGGTATTGAAGCATTAGTCGTTATCGGCGGCGATGGTTCATATCATGGTGCCTTACGTTTAACTGAACATGGTTATAACGCAATCGGCTTACCAGGAACAATCGATAATGATATTCCTTACACTGACTTCACAATTGGTTTCGATACAGCGGTCAATACCGTTTTGGAATCAGTCGATCGTATTCGCGATACGGCAACAAGTCATGAACGGACTTTTGTCATTGAAGTTATGGGTCGTGGCGCTGGTGATATCGCCTTATGGTCTGGTGTCGCTGGTGGTGCCGAAGCCGTGATCGTGCCAGAAAAAGATTTTGATATGCAAGCAATTGCTGACAAAATCCGCGCTGGTCGTAACCGGGGTAAGAAACATAGCTTGATTATTTTAGCTGAAGGTGTTATGCACGCTGATGAATTTGCCGAAGAATTAGGCAAATTCGGTGATTTCCATACACGAGTAACGGTCTTAGGACACGTGCAACGTGGTGGTTCACCAACAGCCCGTGATCGTGTTATGGCTTCACAAATGGGTGCTTATGCCGTTGATCTTTTGCTACAAGGCAAAGGCGGCTTAGCCGTTGGTATCGAAAATAACAAGATCGTCGCTCATGATATTCTTGATTTATTCGATTCCAAACACCATGCTGAATTATCATTGTTTGACTTAAACAACGATATTTCTTACTAATCTAAGTAGTTATTCAAAATTCGATAAAAATGACATTAAAGTCTTTTTATAAAAAATTCCAAGGGAGAGATTCTACCTATGAAGAAAACCAAGATCGTAAGTACACTTGGTCCTGCTAGTTCCGACAAAGAAACAATCAAAAAATTGATCGAAGCTGGTGCTAACGTATTCCGTTTCAACTTCTCACATGGTGATCATGCTGAACATGAAGACCGGATGCAACAAGCACGTGACGCAGCCAAAGAAACTGGTAAAATGATCGGCTTCATGCTGGATACTAAAGGTGCAGAAATCCGCACTACAGTTGAAAAAGAAGGTAAAATTGCCTTCAAAACCGGCGATGTAACACGTATTTCAATGGATGAATCCATTGAAGGGACTAAAGACAAGATTGCGGTTACCTACCCAGGTTTATATGATGACGTTCATGTTGGCGGCCATGTCTTATTTGATGATGGTTTGATCGACATGAAGATCACCGAAAAAGATGATGCTAACAAAGAACTTGTCGTTGAAGTTCAAAACGATGGTTTACTTGGCTCCCGTAAAGGTGTTAACGCTCCTGGTGTATCAATCAACTTACCTGGTATCACTGAAAGGGATGCTTCTGATATCCGTTTTGGTTTAGACCATGATATTGACTACATCGCTGCAAGTTTTGTACGTAAAGCACAAGACGTTTTAGATATTCGTGAATTGTTAGAAGAAAAGCACATGGAACATGTCCAAATCTTCCCTAAGATCGAATCACAAGAAGGTATCGACAACATCAGCGAAATCTTAAAGGTTTCTGATGGTTTAATGGTTGCTCGTGGTGACATGGGTGTCGAAATTCCTGTTGAAAATGTGCCAATTATTCAAAAACGTTTGATCAAGATGTGCAACGTTTTAGGCAAACCAGTTATTACTGCAACACAAATGTTAGATTCTATGCAAGAAAACCCACGGCCTACTCGTGCCGAAGCTACTGACGTTGCGAACGCTATCTTTGATGGTACTGATGCAACAATGCTTTCTGGCGAAAGTGCTAATGGTAAATACCCTGTAGAATCTGTTGCAACAATGGCTAAAATCGCTGAACGTGCTGAAAAATCAATGGTCGATCAAGATTCATTTGCTTTGAAGGAATTCAGCAAAACTGATGTTACTGAAGCAATTGGTCAATCTGTTGCCCATACTGCTCGTAACTTAGGTATCCGTACGATCGTTGCTGCTACGGAATCTGGCTTCACTGCCCGGATGATCTCCAAGTATCGTCCTAAGTCAGATATCTTGGCAATTACTTTTGACGAACGCACTCGTCGCGGCTTAGCCGTTAACTGGGGTGTTCAACCAATCGTAACTGACAAGCCTGCATCAACTGATGACATGTTCAACTTGGCTTCACAAAAAGCACAAGATTTAGGTTTCGCTAAAGAAGGCGATTTGATCTTGATCACTGCCGGTGTGCCAGTTGGCGAACGTGGTACAACTAACGTTATGAAGATTCAATTGATCGGTTCAAAATTAGTTGAAGGCCAAGGTGTTGGCGATCAAACCGTTATCGGTAAGACTGTTATCGCTACTTCAGCTGCTGAAGCTAATCAAAAAGCTGTCGAAGGTGGGATCTTAGTTGTTAAGACAACTGATAAAGACTACTTACCAGCTATTGAAAAATCAAGCGCATTGATCGTTGAAGCTGGTGGCTTAACTAGCCATGCTGCTGTTGTTGGTATTGCAATGGGTATCCCAGTTGTCGTTGGTGCAACTGATGCTACTTCATTGATTGCTGATGACGAAGTCATTACAGTTGATTCACGTCGTGGGATCATCTATCGTGGTGCTTCTAACGCAATGTAATTTTTAAATTAAAGCCGTCGTGTTTGACACGACGGCTTTTTTTTGTGCTATGATTAATAAAAGTATGATCAGAAATAAAAATGGTACATGAATAGACTAAATAAAATTAAAGATACCTTATTATCGATTTTCTAATCTGCAAAGTTGAGGTACTGAGGAGGTTTCATGGAAAGTTGGCTATTTTTAGCGATTATTTTAGTGGTCGCTTTTTTAGGTAAAAATCAGTCATTAGTTATTGCATCGCTGGTGGTTTTAGCCTTAAAATTAATTCCTAACACCCAGAAATTATTAACGACAATTCAGGCTAAAGGCATTAATTGGGGAGTGACGGTTATTTCCGTCGCTATCTTGGTGCCGATTGCGACTGGTCAAATCGGTTTTAAGGATTTACTGAATGCATTTAAGTCGCCAGTCGGTTTTGTTGCGGTGGCTTGTGGTGTTTTGGTGGCAATCTTGTCGAGTAAGGGCGTTGGGCTATTATCCCAAAGTCCAGAAATCACGGTGGCATTGGTTTTTGGTACGATTATGGGGGTTGTTCTATTCAAAGGCATCGCGGCTGGTCCAGTGATCGCTTCCGGAATAACTTTTGTAATTATTCAAGTCATGCAGTCATTATCATTGATCAAATAATTAAATAAAAACAGCATAAAGCTGAATGTGAGATAGGAGATATTATGGCAGTAAATCAAGCAATTGGACAAAAAATTTCGGTAACCGTTACCGATGAGAATCAGGATTATTATTTTGCACAGCGGGATGGCTTCACCTATCGGGTGGCTAAATCCGAATTTACTAAAGAACATAAGGTGACCGATGCAATTACTGGGTTTGCCTACGAAAATGAGAATCATGAGTTACAAATCACTACTAAAATTCCACGGGTGCAGATTGGTCGCTTCGATTTTGTGCCAGTTGTAGCGGTGCGCCATGATCTAGGTGTCTTTGTGGACATTGGTTTGCCTAATAAGGATGTCGTCGTTTCGTTGGATGAACTACCTACGATGAAGCAATTATGGCCGGCACGAGGTGATTATTTACTGGTCAGCTTGACTGTTGATAATAAAGGACGTTTATGGGGCGATTTAGCTGATGAAGATCGGTTCCAGCAAATGGCTAAAAAAGCTGAGGCAAGTTTAAAAAATACCAACGTTGTCGGCACGATTTATCGACTAAAAGTAGTTGGCAGTTATGTCTTCACTTCGGAACACTATTTAGGTTTCATTCACCCCAGTGAACGCGATGCAGAACCACGTTTAGGTCAGCACGTTAAGGCACGGGTGATCGGTGTTCGGCCTGACGGAATCTTAAATCTTTCTTTACGGCCACGTGCTTATGAAGCAATCGGCGACGATGCACAAATGATTTTAGCGGTTTTACTGCACCAACCAGAAGGTAAAATGCCGTACACTGACAAAAGTAGTCCTGAAGATATCAAGCAATACTTCGGTATTAGTAAAGGGCAGTTTAAGCGTGCGTTAGGCCATTTGATGAAAGCGGGTGTGATCAAACAGATCGCTGGCGAAACAATTTTGGTTGAACAAAACGAAGAATAAGTGATGAGCGTGAAAGCGGGGGATCAAGATGGTCGATCAGGCGTATGTGAAAAAAATCAAGGCACAATTACATCAAGCTGGGTTCAAATTGACACCACAGCGGGAAGCAACAGTGGTTTCTTTGCTGCAAAACGAAACGGGCCATTTAAGCGCTGAAGAAGTTTATTTGCTAGTCAAAGAGTCTACGCCTGACATTGGTTTGGCGACAGTATATCGGACATTAGAAATCTTAACCGAGTTAAATATTGTTAACAAGGTCAGTTTTACTGATGGATTGATCCGCTATGATCTGCGGCGTGAAGGTGCTCAGCATCACTTTCATCATCACCTACAGTGTTTGCAGTGTGGGAAGATCCAAGAAGTGCACGAAGATCTACTGCATGATGTTGAGCGGCTTGTAGAACAGCAATATCATTTTCAAGTTCAAGATCATAAACTGACTTTCCAAGGCATCTGTGCGGATTGTCAGCGGCGTAATCGGGAAGCTAAAGCTAAGCAAGAATAGAGAGTTGGAACCCTTTTGGATGTTATGACGAATCAGATCGCTGATTTTAAGCGTTATTTATTAGTCGAAAAAGGACTATCGCAAAATACGGTCAGCAGCTATACACGTGATTTAATGAAATTCAAGGCTTATTTAGAACAACAAAAATTAGCTGATTTTAAACAAGACCGGTTTGTGATCCTCAACTTTTTGGCAACTTTAAAAGCGCAAGCAATGGCTAATAATAGCGTTATTCGGATGGTGTCCAGTCTACGTAAATTTTACCGGTTCTTATTGGAAACTGAACAGATCACCATTGATCCGATGCAACAAGTTGACTCACCCAAGAAACAACAGCATTTACCCCAGGTTTTATCGCAAGCAGAGGTCAAACGGCTGCTAGCAGTACCGGACACGACAACAGCTTTAGGCATTCGCGACCGGACTATATTGGAGGTGCTATATGCAACGGGATTGCGGGTCAGTGAATTAACTCATCTGAAATTGGCTGAGCTACATTTGAGCCTTGGGCTGATTCAAACTTTGGGCAAAGGGGATAAAGAACGGTTAATTCCAATTGGTGACGTGGCGATCGAATGGATCAAACGCTACCTAGAAACGAGTCGACCGACTTTTTTGAAGGCAGGCCAAAGTGAGCCGATTTTGTTTTTAAATCATTACGGCCGGCCATTTACACGTCAGGGAATTTGGAAAAACCTTAAGCAGATGGTGCGTGCTGCAGGAATTGAAAAAGACATCACGCCGCATACGCTGCGCCACTCGTTTGCAACCCATTTACTGGAAAATGGGGCTGATCTACGGGTGGTTCAGGAACTGCTCGGCCACGCTGATATTTCGACCACACAAATCTATACACACGTGAGTCAAAAGCATTTGCGTGAGGTTTACGATCGCTATCATCCCCGGGCCTAAGCCTGGTATTTGGTAACTGACAGTAGCATTGTATCGGAAATATTGTTATGATAGGATAGCTATGGTTAGAAACAAGCGGTAAGGGCTGGGAGGTCTAGCATGTTATTAAAGTATAAAACGGACTACGAGAAGATCGCGATGGGTCTTCTTTCCTTTATTCCTGATCTGAATGATGTTAGCCATCTGAAAACTGAGATCGAATGGTATCAAAATGAGACTGGTCGGCAGCTGTTTTTATGGAAAAATACAACTGGTGATCTAGCAGGTGTCGTTGGGGTCGAGCAAAGTAAAGATTATTTGATCGTACGGCACTTGTCATTAAGTCCATCCGATCGCGATGAAGGTAATAGTTTTACGATTTTAGATGAATTAGCGCAGTTATATCCAGCCGATAAATTAATGGGTACGATTGCCACTTCCCCATTGATCGGTAAATGGGAACAACGGCATAAGAAGGATGAGTTTAGTGGCCTTAACGGTTAAGTTACCTGAATTTGAGGGTCCTTTAGATCTGTTATTGCATCTGATCAAGGACTCGGAAATGAATATTTATGATATTCCCATTGTGGCGATCACGTCACAATATTTAGATTATTTGCATTCATTACAACAAGTGCAATTGGAAGTTGCCGGCGATTATTTTGTGATGGCAGCAACGCTAATGCGTATTAAAAGTCAGTGGCTGTTACCACAGCCGGAAGAACCATTACTGGATGAAGACGTAAATAGTGAAGATCCGCGTGATGAATTGGTTGCACAACTTTTGACTTATCAGGCCTATAAAGAAGCGGCAGCTGATCTGCAAAATCGCGAGCAGGAACGCAAGGATTATTTTAGTAAAGCACCTAGTTTATTGGCTAGTGCTGAACCAATACCGATGCCAGATCAGCCATTGGCCTTGACTGAACTGACAGCGGCTTTTACTGCCCTATTGCGGCGCCAGCAACCACAAACGCCGGTAACGCGTAATGTACAGTGTGAGACGATTACGGTTGCGGAAAAGGTGACACAGATTACTCAGGCTTTGCGGCACAGTGCGCAAGGACAATTAGATTTTACCCGGTTACTTTCGACCGAACCATCAATCGAAGAAACCGTGACGACCTTTATGGCAGTATTAGAATTAATGAAGAATAAGCAAATTGCTTGTTTTCAAGCACAAACGTTAGCACCGATCACGGTTGCCTTGAAAGAGGAAGTTGCATGAATATCACGGCAGAGTTAGAAAGTTTGTTGTATGTTGTCGGTGATGACGGCATTAGTTTAGATGAATTAGATCATTTATTGTCCGCATCGCGGGCGACAATCAAGCGGGCGTTGAGTGCCTTTGCGGAACAGTTGCGGGCAGATAATCAACGTGGCTTAGTTTTATTTCAATTTGGTGAGCGCTATAAGCTAGTGACTAAGAAAGCTTACGCAGCGTTAATCAAGCGTTATTTTGAAACGCCATTGACGACTAACCTGAGTCAAGCTTCTTTAGAGACTTTGGCCATCATTGCTTATAAGCAACCAATTACACGGGTAGAGATCGATGAGATCCGTGGTGTCCAAAGTGGTGGGGCCTTACAGCGGTTGATGTTGCGTCAGTTGATTGAAGAGCGGGGTCGTAAAAATGCGCCAGGCCGACCGATTCTCTATGGCACCAGTGCTTTTTTTATGGATTATTTCGGTTTGAAATCAATGGCCGAATTACCACCGTTGCCGATGCCTGAAGCTGATGCGTCAACTACGGCAACCACCAATCAAGATCTATTTGCACAATTTGAAGCCCAATTAAAAGATAAGGAAGAAAATCATTAATGGAAAGATTACAAAAAGTGATCGCTGCTGCAGGAATTGCTTCGCGGCGTAAGGCTGAACAACTGATCAGTACTGGTCATGTTCAAGTCAATGGACAAGTGGTCAAAGAAATGGGGATCCAAGTCGAGCCCCATGATCATGTTGAAGTTGATGGCGTGCCGGTCACAACCGAACAAAAACGTTATTTCTTATTATACAAGCCACGGCGGGTGATCTCATCTGCTCACGATGAAAAAGGCCGTAAAACAGTGATCGACTTTTTCCCTGAGGTCAATGAACGTCTTTACCCAATCGGGCGTTTAGACTATAACACTTCAGGTTTGATCATTATCACTAATGATGGTGAATTGGCCAACTTATTGACTCATCCGCGTTACCGGATTGAAAAGCAATATACAGCGAAAGTAGAAGGTATTCCCACAGTTGAAGCGTTGAAAAAATTACGTGCTGGGGTCAAATTAGAAAAGAAAAGAACCGCACCAGCTAAAGTTAAGGTATTGTCCACTGATCGAACAAAGAAAATGGCGTTGGTTAGTTTGACGATCCATGAAGGGATGAATCACGAAGTTCGGGATATGCTACAAGCAGTTGGCTATCCAGTCAATAAATTAAGTCGCGAACGGTACGCCTTCTTAACCACGGAGGGGATGACTGCTGGTGATTCACGACCAATGCAACCACAAGAAGTTGCGGCTCTAAAAAAATTAGCCCGTACTGGCAAATTGCGTTAGCCAATACGAACTAATTATAGTTTGAATGATCGTGCGGGGCGCTTATAAGTGCGTCGTACTTTTATTTTCTGGCGGGAATGGCTTATTTTGCCGTTTGATCGCGCCAGTCGGACAATCACGATATGCTTGCTTAAAGGCTGCTAGCTGATCGGACGGAATCGGTGTGGTCCCCTGATTGTTATCAGGACGATAATAAGCAATTCCTTCTTTATCATAGTTAAATAGTGCTGGGGCCCGTAATTGGCACAAGCCACAGGCGATACATTCTTCACGTTGAACACGGCTATACATGTAAAGACTCCTTAGAATTTAAGGTTAATAATTGGTCCAGTTGTTCTATGGACTGATATAAGGCTAGAATAAGACTAAAAGGTGGTAAAATGGACGATCGCTTATACTTACTTTATTTATTCGATCAAAATCAGTGGCGTCGACCACTAGCGATTCAAGCACTGCTTAAAGGTAAACGGACGGTCTCGAATCTTTATGCTGGACTGGATTACGATCTATTACCATTATACCAATTATTGCCCCATTTGGCGGCGTCAAAATTTCAGCAGGCTTTAGCTAGGTTGATTGCGGACGGTTTATTAGAACAGCAGACCCGTGCAGTTCGTTTAACCGCTGCTGGTACAGCAATTAAAGAAGCGCATCGTGCGACAGTTTTTCTGCCGCAACATTATTCTGGTTTTACTTTTCAACACAGCCGTGAATTTAGTGATCGTTTATTTTTAGCGACGCAGGTGGTATCAGAGTTACAGGCGCATAATCGGCGTTATTTTCCATTGGAAGTTAGTTTATTGACACAGCAGCGGGTTAAACAGTGGTTGCGGCAACAGGATATCAGTATCGTGGCAGAACGATTACAGCATGAGTGGGAACTTTTTTTAGCGATATTACCAACGGTGCAAGCTAATTATTATAGTCAATTTTTGTTAGGGCATGAGGTGCAGCGAGCAACGACAGCCCAAGCGGATCAATTAGCGGGCTGGACAACTTTAACTGGTGAGTTGGTGCGGCAAGATATTAGTCATCACTTGTTGAGCTTGGTCACCGCACAAGCCGCGCGTTTTCCATTGCTGGCAGCGTTATGGCAACCATTGGCTAGTGGTCCCTTAAGTCAAAGTGCCACGCAAACCATCAACTTATTACAGCAAGGTAATACTTTAGCTGCAATTAGTCGACAACGCCGAGTCAAGTTAAATACACTTAAAGAGCATCTACTGGAAGCGGCTATTTTATTGCCGGAGTTTCCTTTTGCAACCTATTTATCAGCGCCAGCACGCCAAGAACTGGCAACTGCTTTTAGTGATCAACCACTAGCTGATTGGCGGTTTGATCAATTGACCAATACTGCGCTTAGTTTCTTTGAATTTCGCTTATATCAGATCGAACGGAGGAAAAGCTTGTGATCGAGATGGAGCAGATCATGCAAACATTGCAGCAGCGTTTTGGCTATACGGCGTTCAAACCAGGACAAGCTGAGGTGATCCGTGCGGTTCTAGGCGGTCAAGATACGTTCGCCATTTTACCGACAGGAACGGGAAAATCGTTGTGTTATCAGTTGCCGGGTTATTTACTTGCCGGACAGATCGTGATCGTATCACCATTACTGTCATTGATGCAAGATCAAGTCGCACAACTGCATTATTTAGGCGAAAAGCGGGTGCTTGCGTTAACTTCCGCACTTGATCCGGGGATGCGGCGTTATAGTTTAGCGCATTTTGAACAGTATAAGTTTATTTTTCTATCACCAGAAATGGCTAATCAAGAACAGATTCGGCGTAAGTTACAGCAATTGGATATTGCGTTATTAGTCGTGGATGAAGCTCATTGCATTTCTCAATGGGGGGTCGATTTTCGCCCTGATTATTTAGCTTTAAAATCATTGCGTGCCGCAATCAGGCCACAGGCAACTCTAGCTTTAACGGCTACGGCGACTAAGCGTGTCCGGGCGGATATTTTGGCTAAATTAGGCCTTGATCCGGCAGCAACGAAGCAGATCGTTCATTCGGTTGATCGCCGTAATATTTATTTGGCAACGGCGGAAGTTACGGATGAGGCGGAGAAGAATCAGCGCGTAGTGGCATTATGTCAGCAACTCAAACAACCGGGGATCATTTATTTTTCCAGTCGACAAAAGGCAGAAGAAATTGCTGCTTTGTTGCAGCAAAAAGTGAGCCCACGAGTGGCCTTTTATCACGGTGCGATGACCAGTCAGGATCGGTTTGCCGTACAGCAACAATTTATGCATGGTAAATTGGCGATTATTTGTGCGACTAATGCGTTTGGTATGGGGATCAATAAGGCGGATGTACGCTTTGTAATCCATTATCACTTGCCTAGCAGCTTAGAAAGTTATTTGCAGGAAATTGGTCGTGCCGGCCGAGATGGGCAGCAAAGCGTGGCTATTTTACTATATGAAGCACGTGATTTTCAGCTGCAGGCTAACTTGGTGACCAATACATTGCCTGATGCTGCTTTGATCAAACAATATTTTGCGCAGCCACAGCGCTTTGCAACCGCGGCAATTCCGGAAATTGAATTATTGCAATTCTATCGTCAGCATCATCAAAGTGAGGCGGAGGTACAACAATTATTTGCTAAACGGCGTAACGAAAAATTATTGGCATTGCGGAGTATGTTGGCTTTTTTGCAGACGCCTAATTGTAAGCGGCAATTTATTCTGAATTATTTTACCGATACGACAAAAATTGTTCATGATGCCACCTGTTGTAATGCGGGACAACCATTGGACTTAGCGGCGCTATCTTTGATTCGACCGGCAACGGCGACCGATACTGTAGCAGTTGATCAAAACTGGCAGGAACGTTTGGCAGCACTTTTCACGAATTAAATGATCGCGATTACTGCAGTTAAAAAGATAGTACATGCTGAACTTGTTTGATTCTGAGCCTTGACTGCTGGATAGTTTTAAACGAAATTTAAAGAATTTTAAATAAGATTATGTTACAATATTTGCTGTAGGTTTGGCAGGAAAGTCTATTGCTAATTGCTCACATGCTAGTTACTCACTGGCTTATTTCCTGTTGAACATGACGCTTGGTGAGCAAGAAGGAGCATTGATGAGTAAACGAGATCAGAAAATAACTGATGATAAGCCTTGGGACGCCAAATTTGAGGATGATCGTGATGATAAAGGTAATTTGTCACGGTCAGCGACCCATCGCAAAGATAAGAGTAATGCGTTATTTGTGACTATTTTAACGATTGCTTTACTAGTTTTAGCAGCATTACCCGTTGGTGCATGGACGATTTGGCAAAATCAGATGAATCGTCCCGTAGCCACTGAAAGCTCAGTTTCTAGTAGTAGCAGTTCTAAAGCTAAAAAAGTTGCGGTCAAATCATCAAAAAAGACGACTAAGACCACTAGTAAGAAAGCCGCAGACACAAATTCAACACAAGCAGCTGCTAGTACAACGACGGATAGCACTAGTGACGCTGATGCGAGCTCAGTAACCAGTGAGTCAAGTGATGCTAGTTCAAGCTCAGCAGCAAGTTCGAGTAGTAGTGCTAGCAGTTCCAGCGGTAGCTATGTTACAGTTGGTGCTGGCCAAGGAATCTATCGGATCGCCGCTAATAATGGCTTAACGGTTTCTGAACTTTTACAGTTAAATGGACTCACTAGTACTAGTACTATCAAGCCAGGACAACAATTACGGGTTAAATAATAAAATTGATTTATGGCGAGATCGCGGCGTAGGTCGTGATCTCGATTTTTTTGGATAAGGGGTTTGAATAATGACAGCAGCTTTACAAATTGCAATTGACGGGCCAGCATCAGCAGGTAAAAGTACGGTGGCCAAATTGGTGGCTAAACAATTGCACTATACATATTGTGATACCGGTGCGATGTACCGTGCTTTAACCTTAGCGGCAATGCAAAAACAAATTGATTTGCATGATGAACCAGCGGTTTTGGCAGTTTTGGCTGAGATCACGATCAGTTTTAAGCCAGGTGAGCCTGAGCAACAAGTTTTTGTAAATGAACAAGAAGTGACCCAAGCAATTCGGCAACCGGATGTGACCAATAATGTTTCAACCGTTGCTGCTTTAGGCGGTGTGCGGCAGCAACTCGTTCAGCATCAGCAAAAAATTGCGGCTGCTGGGGGAATCGTGATGGATGGTCGTGATATTGGGACGGCGGTTTTACCTAATGCAGCGGTCAAGATCTTTTTGGTGGCCAGTGTTGCTGAGCGGGCGCAACGACGATATGCGGAAAATATTCGCAAGGGTATCGATACACCTTTGGCGGTTTTGCAGCAAGAAATCGAGGTTCGCGATAAAAAAGATTCGACGCGTGCAGTTTCACCACTAACACAAGCAAAGGATGCTGTATTAGTTGATACGACAGCGCTGTCAATCGAACAGGTGGTTGCAAAAATCATCGCGATCACTAACGAAAAACAGAAAGATATGAATAAATAGCAGCTTTTTGTGGCAATTCAAGCCGTTTTACTATAAAATAGATATTGTAGTTTCAAGCTGTTAAGGAGGATTTTGGCATGAGCGAAGATAATACAAACCAAGTTGAAAATAAAAATGCCATGGCGGACGCATTAAACAGCGTCCACGATGTAAAAGTCGGTGACATTGTGAAAGGTGAGATCTTGGCGATCGACGATGACAAGCAATTGATCGTTGGTATCCAAGGTACTGGTGTTGAAGGGGTTGTTCCCGTCAAAGAATTAGCTAGCCAACCTGTTGCTGATATTAATGAAGTGGCTAAGGTCGGGGATGTTCTTGATCTTGTTGTCATCTCAACAATTGGCAAAGACAAGGAAAATGGTAGCTACTTACTTTCCAAGCGACGCCTCGAAGCCCGCAAAGTTTGGTCTGAAATTCAGGACAAATTTAATGCTGGCGAAAACATCACTGCACCAGTTACCGAGGTTGTTAAAGGTGGCTTGGTCGTTGATGCTGGCGTTCGTGGCTTTGTCCCAGCATCAATGATTCAAGATCATTTTGTTGATGACTTAAATGCTTATAAGGGTAAAAAATTAGAATTGAAGATCATTGAGATCGAACCAAGCGAAAATCGTTTGATCTTATCTCATCGTGCAATTGTTGAAGCTGAAAAGGCTGAACAACGTGAGCATGTATTAGCAACATTAAAAGCCGGCGATACTGTCGAAGGTACAGTAGCCCGGTTAACATCATTTGGTGCATTTGTAGATCTTGGCGGCATTGACGGTTTAGTCCATGTTTCTGAAATCTCATTTGATCGAGTTGAAAAACCATCTGATGTACTCAAAGTTGGTCAAAAGATAACCGTTAAGGTCTTGTCTGTTGATGCTGACCGCGAACGGATTTCATTATCAATCAAGGCTACTTTACCAGAACCTTGGACCGATATTGAAGAAAAAGCACCTGCTGGTAGCGTTTTGGAAGGTACAGTTAAACGTTTGACTACATTTGGGGCATTCGTTGAAGTCTTCCCTGGCGTTGAAGGTTTAGTGCATATTTCTCAAATTTCACATCAGCATATCGCAACACCTAATGAAGTTCTTTCTGAAGGTGAAGATGTGAAAGTTAAAGTACTTGAAGTCAATCCAGAAGCTCATCGTTTGGCATTGTCAATCAAGGCTTTAACATCAAAACCAGCCGGTGAAGAGAGTCATTCAGCACCAAAAGCTGAAAAAAATGATTATCAAGAAAATAATTCTAGTTACCAAGATAACGACGAAGGTGGTTTCACTTTAGGCGATTTGATTGGTGATGAATTAAAACACAGTACTGACGACGATCAAAAATAATTGATCTTAGGTAGTGGTGGAAGAGATTGGTAATGACCAATCTCTTTTTATTTGCACCTAACTTAGTCAAACGGTGATAGTCTATAATTTTAGTGCGATTTGTGCTATTATCAAGTGACTGAAAATTTATAATTAAATGATGATGAAAATTTTAAGAAAGTAGGCGATAATATGGCAAAACCAGTAGTTGCCATTGTTGGTCGACCCAACGTTGGTAAATCAACTGTGTTTAACCGGATTGCCGGTCAACGCGTATCCATTGTTGATGATGCGCCTGGTGTGACTCGTGATCGGATTTACACATCAGCTGAATGGCTGGGTCATGAGTTTAACTTGATCGATACTGGGGGGATCGACATTGTTGATCAACCTTTTGTTGAACAGATTAAGGAACAAGCGGAGATTGCAATTGAAGAGGCTGACGTGATCGTTTTTGTCACTAGTGTCCGAGAAGGCATTACTGATGCGGATGAAAATGTTGCGCGTATCCTGTATCGTTCTGATAAGCCAGTTGTTCTGGCCGTCAATAAAGTCGATAATCAGGATTTACGTCAGGATATTTATGACTACTATGCATTAGGCTTTGACGAACCAATTGGTATTTCTGGGGTCCACGGTATCGGTGTCGGCGATTTGCTGGATGCGATCATCAAGCATTTTCCAACTGATATTGAACCTGAAGATGAAAGCCGGATTCGTTTTAGTCTGATTGGGCGGCCTAACGTTGGTAAATCATCGTTGGTTAATGCTATTTTAGGCGAAAATCGGGTGATCGTTTCTGATATTGCCGGTACAACGCGTGATGCGATCGATACGCGCTTTGCTGCGGCTAACGGTACGGAATTTAATATGATCGATACCGCTGGTTTACGCAAGCGGGGTAAGGCCTATGAAAATGCCGAAAAATATAGTGTTTTACGGGCAATGTCTGCCATCGATCGTTCTGATGTTGTGCTAGTGGTTTTAAATGCTGAAGAAGGTATTCGTGAGCAGGATAAGAAGATCGCTGGCTATGCGCATGAAGCAGGTCGTGGGATCATTATTGTCGTCAATAAATGGGATACCTTGAAAAAGGATAACCATTCGTTGAGTAACTTTGAACAGGCTATTCGCGCTAATTTTGCTTACTTGGATTATGCGCCGATCGTTTTTGTCTCCGCTAAAACTAAGCAGCGACTAAGCCAGATACCAGGTATGATCGAAAAAGTTAGCGAAAACCAGAGCCGGCGTATTGCTTCTTCAACGTTAAATGATGTGTTATTGGATGCTATTGCAACTAATCCAACGCCATCATCCAACGGTAAACGGCTACGAATCTATTACGCGACTCAGGTCGCAGTTAAGCCACCGACATTTATTGTGTTCGTTAATGATCCAGATATGATGCATTTTTCGTATGAACGTTTTTTGGAAAATCAGTTGCGAAATGCATTTGAATTTTCAGGGACGCCAGTGCATATTATTGTGCGGCGGCGGAAGTAGGTTAAACCTTGATCTAGCAATAAAAACGTCGATTTATGAAGACTTTTCTCATATTTCGCACTTTTTCGGTAAAAAGCGCTTAAAAATGTGAAAAAACCTTGCTATCAAGGCGTTCCTATGATATCTTTGATTCAGAAATGATGTTGTTAACCATTATTTCAGAACTGCAGATGCAGTTACTCATTTTATATTAGACTACGGTCTAATTGTTGCTCAGGAGGTGACATTCACTATGGCAAACAAAGCTGAATTAATCGAAAACGTCGCTAGTCAAACTGGTTTGACTAAAAAAGATGCAACTGCTGCTGTTGATGCTGTCTTTGGTTCAATCCAAGATACATTAGCAAAAGGCGAAAAGGTTCAATTGATTGGTTTTGGTAACTTTGAAGTTCGTGACCGTGCTGCTCGTAAGGGCCGTAACCCACAAACTGGTGCTGAAATTGAAATTCCAGCCAGCAAAGTACCTGCATTCAAACCTGGTAAAGCATTAAAAGATGCAGTTAAATAATGTATGATGAACTAGCAATTTCGATTGCTAGTTTTTTTATACTCAGAATAAGGTTGTTCCGTCATGGATTGATGGGACGGCCTTTTGTTTTTTCTAAGCGCTTAGTTGTCTTCACAAAGACTTCAATTTTTAGCTAAAGTTTAATCGTACCTTCAACTTAAAATTAACTTAAATAAAAGGACTAGCTAATAGTAGAAGGAGGTCGACATGTTTAAAACGGATTTACTGGATAAACAAGATCGAATCGTGGTGATGCTACTAGAAGCGCTTTACTTAGCTGATGGTGCCGTTAGCAAACAGAAATTAAGCCAAGAGTTAGCAGTTTCTTTATCATCGTTGAATCGCTATATTGCGCAATTAAACCAGTTATTAGCGCCACAAATTAACGCGGGTGCGGTTATTTTGAATATTCAATCTAATCAACTGGAGCTAAAACTAGTGGGTCAGGTCACATTTGATGAGCTATATTGTGATCAAGCGATTCGTAATGCAATCAATTATCAAATACTGATGTTGATTTATCAAAAAGGCAAAGTGACGTTACCGGAGTTTGTTTTTGAGTTGGCGCTCAGCGAGGCTTCATTGTACCGGCATTTGCAGCAATTAAATTCATTATTGGCCGAATTTAAATTAACGATCAAACAAGGACAATTAAGTGGCACCGAGTTACAGATTCGTTATTTTTATTATCAACTAAGTCGTGAAAGTTCCAATTCGAGTAATCCCTTAGTCCACCAAGCTTTACAGCCTGAAAATTAACCTTCAACTATTGCTCATGCTCAGCGTGATCAGCGCCGAAGTTTGAATCGATAAGCCATTTAAAAATTGGTCAATCAGTGTCTTGATCTGCGCAGTCATTTTTGCAGGTGATTTAGTCACCTTTAGGTTAGTCAACTCACCTAGTAACTGGCCGATTGCAGTCGCCAGATCAATGATCGGCAGTAAGGTATCCAATTGATAGAAAATATCGCCAATCGTTGGGTCGCCTGGTTGGCGCCGCTGTTGCCAAGCCAACAGATCATAGGTCATCATGGTCACAGCCATATGCGCACAAAGCCCGTCATAATCCTGGATCTGAGTCTGATCAAGGCGTAAATATTGTTTGGCGGCCTTAAAATAGTTCTCAATCTGCCAACGGCGACTATAAAGTTGAATGATCGCTGCCGGGGTCAGATTGGTTTTTGTGGTCGCTAACACCAGGTAGTCGTTGGCGCAATGGCGTTTAGCGACAAAAACTAAGCGTAACGGTAACTTTGCGGTAGCGGCCTGAACCACGCAACTATATAAATAGTCGGCTCGTGGTTGACGATGCGACTGACGTAAGTACTGATAGAGCGTTTTGACGGTGTATTGGCGGCCACGATAGCGGTAATAGATCTTCTTGGTCCGTTTAAGCATGCCAATACCGATCAACTTTTGGTCGTTTAACGCCGCAAACATTTTAGGCGAGGTAAACCAACTATCGAATAGCACATATTTAGCTTTGAGCCCATTTGCCCGCGCTTGCTTGATCAGTTCTAGTGCGACCGCTGGCATTGGCCGCATCGCTTGGGCCCGCCGTTGTCCGGCTAAGGTGCGTTGATCTAAAGTTTTAGCTGGTGTGCCCACCCGATTACGTGCTTTCTGTGACGACAAAACTGCCGTCGTGACTGGCAACACGAGCTGGCCGTTACTCCAAGCCAAGGTCAAACCACGGTAACCTTTTAAGTAGCGTTGCCGATCATGATCGAAGGTGTTGGCTAAAAGCTCGGTTTGTTTCGCATTCAGTCGTGAGATCAGGGTGTCATCAATGATCAGCGCACCACTTTTGCGGGCGTCGAGCCACTGTGCTAGGCCAGTAATCACCCGTTGTGCCAATAAACAACTAAGCCGTTGCCAATTGATCCGACCGTCATTCAAGATATTGTAGACCGTGCGTTTGGTACACATGCCTGGTGCTTCTGCTCGGTAAAGTGTCCGCCGCTGGAAAATAACCTTGAGTAACCAAATCAAGATTGCAGTTAGTGAAACGTTAGAATGGCGGTGATCATTGAGCAAGCGGACCAAAGCTGGTAGGTGCGCCAAGGCACAAAATTGGGTAATTATTTTAAAACTTGATTTTTCAATTTTATTTTGCGGTATACTAGCCATAGCACAAGCACTCCTTTGTATCGTGGTTTAGACGACTCAAGTATACTTCAAGGAGCTGCTTGTGTTTAATTTTGGGCTAAAATAACTTAGTGCAATCAGGGTTTAGCTGGGTTTTGAACTTTCACGGTTTAGTTATCAATTATTTACTTTGATTCCAATTACAGCAACTAAACAGAATGTTTTACATGATCAATATATTCGCGGATTGGAAGAACATTTTGCTTATCAATTTAATGCAGTTGCGGCACAGCGAATCAAGTTGTGGATCACCATTTCTCGGCAGCGCCAGTTAACGATTACGCAGTTTGATCGGCGTCTACCAGCGGCAGTGATTGATTTAAGTCGCAATAACGTTTTATTCGATCAAATGAGCGCCAACTATCGTCAGTTATTCGGTCAAATGGACGCGACGGCAGTAAATTTTGAAACCAAAGCTTTGTTTGCGATGTTGGTTGGAATGTCTGTTTTTAATAGTCAAGCAGCTTTAGTGTGGGAGTTTGCGGATATTTACTTGCATAATGACACTGAACTTAGTCAGTTACTAACGGTGTTTAATCGTTTGTTGTGTCAAAGTCTAGCGATTCAGCCGGAACAATGGGGCTTCAGCTTTTCCAAGGCGTTATTTGATACGTTGGCCCGGCCGTATTTATTCACCGGCGAACTCAGTAAATTTACGCCTAAGCGGGCTGATTATTACCGCCAGTTTTATTTTCCGGTTGAAATTCAGCGAAATGTTGGGCAGATAATTGAGCGACTTAAGCAGAGTACTTGTGTGAAGTTACGTCAAATCGTACTCAAAAATGAGGCTTACTTCAGGCGCTGTTTATTATTAGTAGTTGATGAGTTTGAAGGTCAGCAGACTCACGAGCTTAAGCTTGGTTTAGAACCTGACTTTACAGACAGTACGGTGCACTTGCTGATCAATAAATTGCATCAATATTTAGCGGGACAAGCTTTGATCGAAATCACGCCTTATCAACCAGGACATGATTATGACTTAGTACTGACTAATCGACAATTGACGGAGACAGAAAAGAGCCAGCCGATTTATCGTTTTGCTGATTTAGCTAGTTTACGAGATTTTAAAAATATAAGAAAAATAGTTATAAAAATGAGTCTAATTGAAAAAGGCTTAGTCGTTCTTAATAACTGAAATAAAGGCGTTAAATTAGTTATAAAATAACTTTTTTAATGCCTTTATTTTTATTAATAGCTATTATATAAAATTATTATTATCATTTTTGATATAAAACTTGCTATTTCTGATAAGCGCTTTCATTGACATCGGGTACAATGAGTTTGTAGCAAAATAGTTGATGAAAGCAGGTGAGCTTATGGGAAAAAGGATGTGGCGTCGCAGTTTGAACTTGTTAGCCATACTTAGCCTATTTTTAAGTGTTGCGATCAGTTCAGTACATGCGGCGACCACAGCGCAGCCAGAGATTACCCTTAGTGGGGTTAACCAACTACAAGTTGGGGAAAGCAAAGAACTAATTGTCTCTACGACAAATCTAGCGGCAGAGACGCAAATCACCTTATCATTACCAGCCGGGCTGGAATTTGATGAGGCTCAATTCAAGCAGCGAGCTGATGTCACTGAAGAACAAATCAGTATTCACCGTGAACAAGCTGAATTGGTAATCACTCTTCACACCGCAATGGCAATGAAGTTGAGCCTACCTGTGATAGCGGCGAAGGCGGGGACTTACCAATTACAAGCACGAACCACCACTTTACAATCTAACCAACAGACCGTTACCGTAACCGATATGCAAAGCGCAACGGAAACTACAACTGAAAAGAATGATTCGACTGCAACGGTAACAACACCAGAAGACAACTCAAGTACGTCCGTGGCTGAAAGTAATAATACGAGCAGTTCGAGTACCACGACGGCTAGCAGTTCAGTCACCAGCGAAAAAGAGTTTTCAGCCTCAACCTCAACTACCCCAGTTTTAAACAGTAAAAGTATCATACAATCAAGAGCGTCTTCAACAATTTCGCTAAAAGTTGATCAGTCATCTGGTACCAGCAGTTTGTTAACTAATAACTACTATGGTGGTGATTATCAGGTTAGTGGCACTGTTTGGGATAATACTGCGGAAACACTTTCGTTTTACGCAATGATGACTAAACGCGATGGTAATGGTGCTACACCTGCCAAGGAGCAATTGTTAGGTACGGTAAAAGTTGCCAGCAACGTGCAACAAAGTAGGCAATTCACGATTCCGGATAGTTATTTACCGGATGTGAATACACAATCAGCTGGCTCGCTTTATCGTGTGCGTATTGAAGCACGGCAAACGACAAGTAATTTTGGTAGTGCTAATTTTCAGTTAGCTTATGTACAGGGTAATTTAGGGCTTACTGCACCGAGTATGGTTAATTTCGGCGATAATTTAAGTGTGACTGAGACTGAGAAACGGACTTTCTTAGGTAAAATTGCCGCTGGTGATCAACCATTGGCAGTTAAAGATACGCGAATATTTCCAGCGAGTTCAACGATCAATGGCTGGCAGTTAACAGTCAGCTTGGCACAACAGATGACTGGTGCCAGTACTGGAACCGTGCTAACTGATAGCTTGCATTATTTGAATAACGGTACTGACTATACTTTATCTAGTGCCGCTAGTCCGGTAGCGAGTTTACAAACAGCGACGCCCGGTAAGAATACAGTAATCTCAGATACTTGGAACGCGCAAAATGGGTTAGCTTTTGAACCAACACCGGGACAACCAAAATCTGAGCAATATAGCGGTAGTGTCACTTGGAATTTACAAGAGACTCCAGCTAATAAGTGAAAGGAGTGCCGCCGATGAAATTTCCAAAGTTGGTTTTAAGTCTAATGTTACTGACGACACTCCTGGGGTTCAGTACCATTAGTCAGGCAGCTACAACCACTAGTCATGCTCAAACTGGTTTTGTCGCTAATAATACTGTTACTGCACCCACCACTACGAAACCGCAGGTACCCAATCAAATCGCTAATCAGCATGTCGATCAATCTAATCAATCGCAGCAATCAGTTTTACCGCAAACTAGTGAACGATCTTCCTGGGATTTTTCTATTTTAGGGATGATCATTCTAGTAAGTTTAGCGAGTTTTCACTTACGAACTAAATTAAAAACAGTATAAATTAATAGGAGTGATTTTAGATGATGAAAAAAAGTGCTTTATTAACGGTAGCTGCAATGAGCGGCCTATTACTTGGTGGCGTAACTTCGAGTGTTAGTGCAGCAGAGACGTCTAGTGCAGCAGAGACGTCTAGTGCAGCAGAGACGTCTAGTGCGACCTCAAAAGCCTCGGCTACCTTTACCAACGCTACTGACCCAACTACGCCCATCGATCCAACTGATCCAACCGATCCAGAAAATCCTGGTGGTGGCCCTGGTACCGGTAATGCTGGACCATTATCGTTGGATTATGTTTCTGACTTAGATTTCGGGACCCACGAGGTGCCAACCACGGATCAAATTTATGCAGCCAAAGATGATACTGATACCACTGGCAACGCGATTCCTAACTATGTTCAGGTGACTGATCAGCGTGCTGGTACACCTAAAGGATGGACGTTGCTGGTGACGCAGAATGCACAGTTTGCTAGTGCTAGTGATACAACTTTAGATGGTGCACAAATATCCTTTTCAGGCACCGCAATCACCGCTAATGCTTCAACTGCAGATGGCGCAGCCACACATGATGTGACTTTAACTCCAGGGACGTCAACTGTTATCATGGACGCCAGTGCAGGTAAAGGCTTTGGCACGTGGGCAGATAAATGGGGCGATACGGGTAGTTCTACTGCAAAATTAGCTGTACCAGTGGCCACCCATCCAGAAGCTGAGGCCTATACCGCAAACTTAACTTGGTCGTTGACTGATACACCAGCTAACACCTAAAAATTATGACTAATACGCTGAGAAAGTTATTGGTGAAATGCATAGACTAACGAATAAAGGATGTGTGTCTGTTGAAAAAAAGAAATTTGGTAGTGACTGTCCTCGCACTAGGTTTAGGTTTGTTGACGTTAACGCGACCGGTGGCGGCGAATGAATTAACTTTCGGAGTCGAAACTAATTTGCCCGACAATCAATTGACTAAAAACGTTAATTATTTCGATCTAAAGCTTGATCCAGGTCAGCAACAGACGATCAGTGTAACGATCACCAACAGCACAAATAAAGAAGTGAAGTTGAAGCCAGAAGTTAACGCGGCAACAACTAACTTAAATGGGGTCGTCGAGTACACTAAAACCAAAACTAAGGCAGATGCCAGCCGACGTTATTCGTTAGCCGATTATGTGCGACCTGAACAACGGACAGTGACCGTTCCGGCACAGCAAAAAAAACAATTGAATCTGAAGGTGACCATGCCTCGTAGTCAGATGAATGGCGTGATTGCTGGTGGATTACGGTTGCAAGATCAAAATGCAACCAAGCAAACTGCTGAATCGTCTAAAGGAACCACCGTCCAGAATCAATATGCGTATATCATTGGGATCGTTTTACACCAAAATACGAAAACAGTGACGCCACAAATGAAATTAGGCAAAGTGGCTGCTAGTCAAGTTAATTATCGCAATGTGATCAACACAACTTTACGCAACGTTACAGCCACTTATATCAATCAATTAACGGTCAAAGCTAAAATTTATCGTCAGGGTAGTCAGAAAATTAGCTATCGGCAAACGAATAAAGGGATGCAGATGGCGCCTAACTCGCAATTTGCTTTTCCAGTTCGTTTAAATGGTCAGCCGCTAAAGGCCGGTAAATATACACTGGATCTAGTGGCGACATCCAAGGATCATAAATGGCATTTTAAGCGTAACTTTACGATCGCTGGGCAACAAGCTACTAAGTTGAACAAGCGTGATGTCACGATCAAGCCAGATTATACTTGGTTGTATACACTGATTGGTGCAGTCGTCTTGATCTTGTTGATTGGTGTTCTCTGGTTCTTTAACCGGCGTAAACTAAAAGCTAAAGAAGCAGAAAATGCTGCGCTACGTGCAGCATTAGATAAGAAAAAACACTAAAAAATGGCGGTGCTGGCGAAAAGCCCACCGCTGTTTTTTTGCGTTCAATCTTTTTAATTTTCCGCTTAAATATGCTAAACTAGTTTAGTTTGAATAACGTGAACGAATGGAAGGTGCGGTTAATTTGAGTTACGCAAAACAAATGTTAGATCAATTGCGCGCTGGGCAGTTGGAGGAAGCTAAGACGGCCTTTAATCATGCATTACGCCATGATGACGATGAAACGCTGTACAGTTTAGCCGAGGATCTGTACGCCTTAGGTTTTCTGCGGCAAGCACGCCGTACCTATTTACAATTATTGAAAAAGTATCCCGATGAAGATGAATTACGAACAACTTTGGCTGATATTGCTATCAGCGATGGTAAAACTGATGAAGCGCTGACTTATTTACAAGCGGTCAAACCGGATTCACCAGCTTATGCTGAGAGTCTGTTAGTAAGTGCTGATCTCTATCAGCAACAAGGACTATATGAGGTCAGCGAGCAGAAATTGCTGACGGCGCGTCGTTTATTTCCCGATGAGCCAATTATTAGTTTTGCCTTGGCTGAGTTTTATTTTGATAGTGGTGAATTTCAAAAAGCAATCGCCCATTATGAGGCGTTGGTGGCTGCTGGTGAGACAGAAATTGCTCAGGTCAATCTTTATCAGCGCTTAGGTGTTGCGTATGCGAATAGCGGTGAGTTTGAACAGGCCCGCGATTATTTAAATGAGATTCCAGCTGGGGAAATGGATAGTAACACGCTATTCCAAAGCGGCTTTATTGCCTTGCAGCTGAAGGATTACACTCGGGCAATCGACAGTTTCGAACAAGTGGTGGAGCAGGATCCGCAGTATAGTTCTGTCTATCCGTATTACGCTGACGCTCTAGAGGCTGATCAGCAGCTAGAAGCGGCTTTACGCATCGTTCAGGCGGGTTTAGCTGTTGATCAGTATAATGAGGTATTATTCGATAAAGGTGCGCACATCGCTTTAAAATTAGACGATAGCGCAACAGCAGAAAAATACTTGCAGCAGCTATTAACGATCGATCCGGAAAATATGCAAGCCTTGATCGAGTTGAGTAATTTGTACGTGAAATTAGCTCGACATGAAGAAAACTATGCCTTGTTGGAACCAGCATTACAGCAAGGGGATGTTGATCCGCAGGCCTATTGGAACTTTGCTCGGTCAGCGGCCGAACTTGGTCACGATGAGACTGCACGTTCTAATTATTTATTGGCATACCCAACGTTCAAGGATGAGCCTAACTTCCTAAAGGAAATCATCACTTTCTTCCGGGAAATGGGCTTACGTGCAGAGACTTTAGCGGCACTGCAGCGGTACGTTAAGTTAGTCCCAACTGATGATGAAATGGTTTATTTATTAGATGATTACTTAGCTGACGATGATCGCTAAGAAAAAACGGTATGGCTGTGATAGCCACACCGTTTTTTTATGGTAATAGACTGCGATAATAATCTAGGGAAGCCGGATCAAGGCGCAGTTGTTGCTGTAATTCAGTTGCGCTAGTTGACCGATGCTGCAGCAGATAGTGCAGAATATAGCCTTGATGTAATTTACGTGGTGTTAGGGCAAAATCTAATAATGGGGCGTCTTTTTTTAAATATTTATGCAAGGCGGGAGCCGTTAATTGGGGATGCTGGCGGTCCAAGCGAGTTTTTAAAAAGAGTTCCGTGCTGTTTTGTAGCGTCTGTAATGGCTGTAAGTAAACGTGCAAATCGTGCATGAAATCGCGCTCAACTGGAGTAAAAGGTAATTTAGCAGCCAATTCGGCGAACCCAGGCGCTAAGATCTCTTGGCTAGTAAAGCCGTAAGCACTGAATAACAATAAAGCGCGCGTGTAGTAACTTAAGCGCTGATCGGTCAGCAGTGTCGGTAACTGCGTCAACCAAGCAAAATCAATCGTCGGTTGCAAAGTCTCTTTACTCAAACCTTTTAAAGCAACGGTTGGGTAGTGGGCAATTAATTCATGGGTAAATAAAAATTTAAAATAGCCATTTAAATGCGACAGTATTTTATTATACGTGTCGTTTTTTAATTCGCGTTGACTCAGCAGCATGCTTAAATAATCACGAACATCGTTTTCTAGAATATTGTCTAAGCTAGGGTCACTACTAAAGGCCCAGTTAAAGCGATGAAGGTAGTTAAAGAAATCATCTAAGGTACGGGCGTATTCAGTAATGGTAACATCGGCTAATTCTTTTTCAGCCAGGTAATGTTGAAAGTTTTTTTGATAAGGGTAAGCCAATAAGATCACATCCTTTAACAACAGTATAACATAAAAAAGTTACTTTAACCTACATAATCAAAAAACAATAGCGCAGACAAGCTGCGCCAAAATCAAAAAATAGACCATCGTTTACGTTCATAAGTAAAGCCTTCACCAAGCACTTCGTGTACATTAATGATCGAGATAAAGGCTTTTTCATCATGTTGAGCGATAATGCGTTTTATCAGTGCAATTTCATTAGGCGCGACCACACAATAGATCACCCGTTTATCAGCGTGCTGGTAGCCACCTTCAGCATGGAACAAGCTAGTTCCACGATCTAAGTGTGTCATAATATCGTCGGCAATCGCTTGATAATCATCACTAATGATCAAAATACCACGTGCCGCATATGCACCTTCCTGAGTAAAATCAACCACTTGAGAAAAAATGAATGACGCGAGTAGCGTGTACATCATGTGACGAACATCTAGATAACTTAAGGATAAGGTGAGTACGATCACATCAAATCCAAGTAACGTGCGGCCCATAGAAATACCGCGTTGTCGTTCGATCACCCGGGCAACAACGTCACTGCCGCCAGTCGTGCCACCAGCGCGATAGATCAAGCCGCTACCAAACCCACCACATAATCCGGCCATTACACCGGCGATAAATAGATCATGATGTAAATTTAACTGTACTGGCAGCCGTTGCCATAACCACAGAAAAACGGATAACATTACTGTGCCATAAATGGTCAGCAGCAATGCATTACGGCCCAGAAACTTATAGCCCACGATAATCAGCGGAATGTTGAGCAATAAACTTGAATAGGCGGGATCAATCTGAAACCAAAAACGTAAGATCAAAGTGATCCCGGTGATACCGCCTTCGGCTAAATGATTATTGATATTAATACTTACTAAACCTAATGCGTATAAAGCACAGCCCAATGTAATCAAGAATAAATCACGTATTCGTATTTCTTGCTTCGTCATGGAATGCCACCACCTTATTATTTTAAAAAACGTTTTAACTGCATTATACCGAATTCATTAGCCAACTTGGCTGGAATGGGCAGATTCTAATTTTAGGATTATTTTTAGCGAGTAACCGATATTTTAATTACCGGCATAATTTGTTAGTATGGTAGGTAACGGATTAAATTAAATGAAAAAGGTGATCGTTTTGACAAAAATTCTTGTGGCGGGTTTTAAAGGTAGAATGGGCGCTACCGCAACCCATATGGTATTGAAGAACACTGATTTTGAATTAGTTGGTGTTTATGATCCAATTGCAACTGAAAAAGATTTAGCTGAGGTAGCAGAATTTGGCGGTCAACATGCACCAGTGTTTACTGACTTAGAAGCAACCCTTGCAGCAGAACCGGAAGTTTGGATCGATTTTACGATTCCTAAAGCAGCCGTTGCTAATACAAAATTTGCGTTGGAACATCAAATCTCACCAGTTGTGGGAACAACTGGGTTTACGCCAACCGATATTAAGGCGTTACAAGAATTAGCAGCTAAGAACCAAGTTGGTGGCTTGATCGCACCTAACTTCAGTCTAAGTGCTGTCTTAATGATGCAATTTTCTAAACAAGCAGCTAAGTATTTTCCTGATGTTGAGATCATTGAAATGCATCATGATAATAAATTAGACGCACCAAGTGGTACTGCCGTCAAAACAGCCGAGATGTTGGCCGAGGTTCGTGGCGATAAACCACAAGGTAACCCTAATGAGAAAGAAAGTATTCCTGGTGCTCGTGGTGCTAACTACGCGGGTATGCGGATCCATAGTGTTCGTTTACCCGGTTTAATCGCCCATCAGCAAGTTCAATTTGGTGGTGTCGGGGAAGGCTTGACCATCCGCCAGGATACGTACGATCGCGAATCATTTATGACTGGGGTCGCGTTAGCTTGCCGTAAAGTGCGCCAAGAAAAGCAACTTTATGATGGGCTTGAATATTTACTATGAAATTAACCCAATTACCAGACGAATTTGTCCAAGCGCTACCGGTATTGCAGACAATCACCCAGGCCGGTTTTGAAGCTTATTTTGTCGGTGGGAGTGTCCGTGATGCGCTTTTAGGTAAAAAGATCCATGATGTCGATATTGCAACCAGTGCTTATCCAGCAGAAATCAAGCAAATTTTTCGGCGCACGATCGATACTGGTATCCAGCATGGGACAGTGACCGTGATGCAACAAGAGACAGCTTATGAAGTTACCACGTTTCGTACTGAATCAGGTTATCAAGATTTTCGGCGGCCAGATCATGTCACTTTTGTGCGCTCACTGCGTGAAGACCTTAAGCGGCGTGATTTTACGATCAATGCACTAGCATTGCAACATGACGGCACGATCATCGATCTATTTGCTGGGTTAACGGATTTAGAAAATAAAGTGATCCGCGCAGTGGGCGATCCTAATGAGCGCTTCCATGAAGATGCTTTACGGATGATGCGTGCGGTTCGTTTTGAAAGTCAATTAGGTTTTACGATCGAAGCAAATACTGAAGTGGCGATCCGCGCCCAGCATCAATTGTTGAGTAAGATTGCGGTTGAACGAATTCATGATGAATTTGTCAAACTTATGCTGGGACAGGCGCGTTATAACGGGCTGGTCAGTTTTGTACAGACCGAGTTATATCAGCAATGTCCAGATTTTACGAATGCTGGGCCGGCGTTCAAAGCGCTACTGAAATTGCCCACAACACCGTTACGTAGTGAAGCTGCGGTCTGGTTGTTGATCGCGCAGCAGCTACAATTGGACAGTGAGCAGGTCAAACCATTTTTACGTCATTGGAAATCGGCTAATGATTTGATCTATGCAGTGAGTACCAGCTTACCTGTTTTACAAAAATTTTTAGCCCAGCAACCATTAAGTAACTGGGATTTTTATCAAGCAGGTTTAACTAATGTGCTAACGGCTAATCAGATCGCCTATTTTTATGGTGCTGACATGGCGGAAACTGCTTTACAATCTAAGTACCAGCAATTACCGATCAAACAGCGTAGCGAGCTTGCTGTCAACGGTGGCGACTTGTTACAAGCATTAGCACTAAAACCGGGACCAAAATTAGGTCAGTTGCTGGCACATTTGGAACGTGCAGTTGTGGCAGCACAGATTCCCAATCAAAAAGCAGCTTTGATCGCAGCCGCGACAAAGCTTTAATAAGTGAGTGCGCTGATAATTGATCAGTGACTCTCACTTTTATTTTGCGGATAAAGTTGATTGCTTTTTCGGAAGTAATCTTTTACGATGGGCGCAATAGAAACTGAGGTAGATAAGTCATGCAAACTTTAACTGCAGAGAATTTAACTAAAACTTACGGTGAAAAAACACTATTTGATCATATTTCCTTTTTCATTAAGGAAGGTGATCGCATTGGTTTGATCGGTACGAATGGTGCGGGTAAAACCACATTGCTAAATGCGTTAACCGGTAATGATACTTTTGATCAAGGTGATATCACCACGCCTAAACAGTATCGTATTGGGTATTTACAGCAAGTGCCACAATTACCGCAAGACTTAACGATCATGGAAGCTATTTTTACCGGCGATAATCCATTATTCAAAGTAATTGCGGCATATGAAAAAGCCTTGACTGCGCTAAGCCTTGACGGCAATAGTACAAAGGCACAGGCAGCCTATACCAAGGCTGAAGCGGCTATGAACCAAGGTGATGCTTGGAACGTTGATACGCAGATCAAATCGATTTTGTCCCAATTAAAGCTAACTGACTTAAATCAGCGCATCAGTGAATTATCTGGTGGTCAGCAAAAGCGGGTCGGTTTAGCGCAAGTTCTGATCGAATCTCCAGACTTGCTTATTTTAGACGAACCGACCAACCATTTAGATTTTGCATCAATTGCGTGGTTAGAAGAATACTTAGCTAGTTATAAAGGTGCATTGTTAGTGGTGACCCATGATCGGTATTTCTTGGATCGAGTTACTAATCAGATCTACGAGTTAGCCTTTGGTCAATTGACCGCTTATAGTGGTAATTTTGAAGACTATCTGCGGCAAAGTGCTGAGGCAGCCGAACAAGCCAGTGAACAAGCCGCTAAACAGGAAAAGCTTTATAAGAAAGAACTTGACTGGATGCGTGCTGGTGCTAAGGCACGGTCGACTAAACAACAGGCACGGATCAATCGATTTAACGATCTCAAGGCACAAGTTAATAAAGGGGTTGAGCAAGCTGCCACCGTAGCCATTAACTTAGGCCAGCAACGCTTAGGCAAAAAAGTTTTGGAACTAAAACAGGCCAGTCTAAGTTTCCATCAGCATCCCATTATCAAAGACCTTGATTTAATGGTCCAAAGCAACGCTCGTTTAGGTATAACCGGTGAAAATGGTGCTGGCAAGTCAACTTTCTTAAATGTTCTGGCTGGGCGCCTACCATTAGATTCTGGAACGATCACATTAGGCGAAACGGTTCGTTTAGGCTACTATACGCAAATGACTGAACCATTGGACCCAGATAAGCGAGTAATCAGTTATTTGCAAGAAGTTGGCGAGGCCGTCACTGAACGTAACGGTGATGTGGTCAGTGTGACTCAGTTGTTGGAACAATTTCTCTTTCCACGTTTTATGCACGGAACGCTGATCCGTAAATTATCTGGCGGTGAACAACGACGGCTGTACTTGTTAAAAATCTTGATGCAGCAGCCGAATGTTTTATTGCTTGATGAACCAACTAACGATTTAGATATTAGTACATTGACGGTGCTGGAGCATTATTTGGCTAACTTTAATGGTGCAGTGATCACCGTGTCCCATGATCGGTATTTCCTGGATCAAGTGGCGGATGAGCTCTTAGTTTTCAATGGTAACGCGCAAGTTACACGCTTTACTGGGGCTCTAAGTGATTATTTAGCGCAACAGCAAACTAGTGATACCACAAAAGTAGCTACACCAAAAGTGACGACAGAAACACCGACTAAGCCAGTGGTTAAAGAAAAGACTAAGCTCACCTATAACGAGCAAAAAGAATGGGATACATTGGAAGATGACATCGATCAGCTGGAACAGCAACTAGCTGCCACCCAAGCAGCCATGCAAAGTAACGGTGATGATTACGGCAAGTTAGCCCAACAACAAAAGGACGTTGACCAACTTAATCAACAAATCGAAACTAAAATGCAACGCTGGGACTATTTAAGTCAGTACGTGGAATAGTTTTTTGAAGGAGGAAATAGTGATCATGGAAGAAGCATACCTCGATTTAGCACGTCAGATCTTAGCCGAAGGTCATCAAAAAAATGATCGTACTCAGACTGGGACTTATAGTATTTTTGGTTATCAAATGCGCTTCGATCTTAGTAAAGGCTTCCCGTTATTAACCACTAAAAAAGTTCCTTTCGGCTTAATCAAAAGTGAACTATTATGGTTTTTAAAGGGCGATAGTAATATTCGCTATTTGTTGCAACATAATAATCATATTTGGGACGAATGGGCGTTTAAGCATTACGTTGAAAGTACTGATTACCATGGTCCAGACATGACTGACTTTGGTCATCGGCAATTGACTGATACGACCTTTGCGGCAGCCTATCAGGAACAAAAAAAGCTTTTTTGCGAGCAAATACTAAACGACGATGCTTTTGCGGCTAAATACGGCGAATTAGGCAATGTATACGGTAAACAATGGCGGGCATGGAAAACACGTAGTGGCGAAACAATCGATCAAATCAAAGATGTGATCGCAGCAATCAAAACTACCCCTGATTCACGACGCTTGATCGTAACTGCTTGGAATCCTGAAGATGTGCCCACCGCAGCATTACCACCTTGTCATACTTTGTTTCAATTCTATGTTGCGGACGGTAAACTAAGTTGCCAACTTTATCAGCGCAGTGGCGATGTTTTTCTTGGTGTTCCATTCAACATTGCCAGCTATGCATTGTTGACAGCTTTGATTGCCAAGGAAGTTGGTCTAGAAGTCGGGGAATTCGTACACACTTTAGGTGACGCGCATATTTATAGCAATCACGTCAAACAAATTGAGGAACAATTGACGCGGACACCACGGCCAGCGCCTACGCTTGAACTAAATCCGGCCAAACATAGTATATTTGATTATGATGTTACGGATATTAAGTTAGCTAATTATGATCCGTATCCAGCAATTAAGGCACCGGTTGCGGTTTAGTATAATATTAAGTCGTAGCTCACTTTAATTGTGAAATAGGAGGATTTTAAAATGACGATTGCGTTCATGTGGGCGGAGGCCCGCGACCATTTGATTGGGGCCAACGGACACTTGCCATGGCATTTGCCTGCCGATCTCCAACATTTTAAGCAAACTACATTGAATCAAATTGTAGTGATGGGTCGGAAAACTTATGCTGGTATGGGCAAGCCACTACCAGGGCGTACCAATATCGTACTAAGTCAACAAGTGGATTATCCAGTGGCACCCGGCGTCATTTTATTAAATAACGTCGCTGCTGTTTTGGATTATGCATCCGCGCACCCACAGCAGGAGACAATCATTATTGGCGGTGCACAAATTTTTGCTTTATTTAAAGAATATGTTACCCGCTTGTATGTTACTGAGATCGATGCTACTTTTAGCGGTGATACGTATATGCCAGCGCTAGATTGGTCAGCATTTAAACGGGTTGCTTTTCAAGCCGGTGAAATCGACACCAAAAATAAATATCCTTATTCATTTGCGACCTACCAACGCCGTGACGAATAATTTTTAGAGTGACAAGTGAAAAAGCAAGGTTAATCTGCTATACTAAATTAGTGTTTATTTGCTGGTCCAACGTTAATTTAGAAGGTTACTTTTGAGTTAGCGTTTTCCGACAATAGCAAGTTGAAAACAATTTGTAAGAAAGTGTGGCTGAAGTTCGTGGCAACTATAAAAATCGTAACCGATTCGTCGGTTCAACTAACCCCTGAAGAAGTTGAAAAATACAATATCACGGTCATTCCACTTTCAGTTATGATTGACGGTACCGTTTATATCGATGGCAAAACGATCACACGTCCACGTTTTGTTGAATTAATGAATCAATCGACCGCGTTACCTAAAACTAGTCAACCGCCGATCGGTGAATTCATTGAATTATTTGATCAACTGGGTGCTGACGGTAGTCAGGTGATTGCTTTGCATATGACGGATGCCATCAGTGGTACCGTTAATACTGCGCGTCAAGCAGCTAACTTAAGTAAAAGTGATGTTACGGTTATCGACACACGGGAAACTGATCGTGGCATGGCCTTTCAAGTCTTACGTGCAGCACAATTAGCACAATCTGGTGCCGATAAGGAAACTATTTTGAGCTCATTGGATCGTGTGCGCAACAGTACAAAGTTATACATGGCCGTCATGACCTTAGATAACATCGTTAAAGGTGGTCGAGTCAGCCGGGTTACTGGCTTGATCTCCAATATTTTGAACATGAAGGTTATTTTTGAAATGATCGATGGTGAGCTAAACGTCAGGACTAAGGGTCGCGGTACGAAAACCGTTAATAACTTTATGCGTGATTTGATTGCTGACCTAGCAAGCAAACCAAATATTAAGAGTATCGGTATTTCACATGTAGCAGCGAATGATGTTATGGAAAAATTCAGAGCAGACATTCATGCAGCATTGCCGAATGTACCTTTATTGATTCGTGATACTAGCCCAATTATTGCAACATATGCGGGTATGGGTGCTTTTGCGATTATGTATTACACTGAAGATTAGTTGATAATTTGTAGTAAAATGGGGGCTGTGACGCGTTTGTCAAAGCCCTTTTACTATAGTCAGACATATAATTATCGTTATTAGTAAGATAGAACCATGTTTCAACTTAGCGATTTTTGCCTTAGTTGAATGGACATCGCCACGAACATCAGAAAGTTTATTAGTGGTTTTGGCTAAGAAACTTAACCTAATTTTAGTGAGATAGAGCCATGTTTCAACTTGGCGATTTTTGCCTTAGTTGAATGGACATCGCCACGAACATCAGAAAGTTTATTAGTGGTTTTGGCTAAGAAACTTAACTTATTTTAGTGAGATAGAGCCATGTTTCAACTTGGCGATTTTTGCCTTAGTTGAATGGACATCGCCACGAACATCAGAAAGTTTATTAGTGGTTTTGGCTAAGAAACTTAACTTATTTTAGTGAGATAGAGGAGTTTTAATAGTGCGCGGTTTAAAGATCATTAAAGAAATCGTGTTGGTGCTAGTCATTATTGGGGTGGTCGCCGGTGGTATTTATGCCGGGCTGAACTATTTTGGGCCGGGAACCGTCAGTGAGCAAACTGTGAAACCCAAGGCGACACCAACGGTTAAAAAGAAAAAAAGTATCAAGCTTGTCGCGGTCGGCGATTCTTTGACTCAAGGAGTCGGTGATGGCATGAATCAAGGCGGCTACGTGGGGATCATTAAGAGTGAACTCACCACTAAACAAGCTGTGAAAGCAAGTACACAAAATTATGGCATCGCGGGTGAAACCAGCACTCAAATCGATCAACGCGTGCGGACTAACAAAGACTTGCAGCAGGCGTTGAAAGATGCTGATGTGATCACAATGTCAGTTGGTGGCAACGATTTAATGGCCGTTTTACGTCAACAAATGTTGAACTTAAATGAAGCCGACATCAAACGAGCACAAACGGCGTATACCACACATTTAGCTACGTTATTGCAAGACGTCCGTCAATATAACGATCAGGCGCCAATTTTTGTTTTTGGTATCTATAATCCGTTTTATCTGTATTTTCCTAAAATGACGAAAATGCAAGCTGCCGTTGAAAATTGGAACACTGCTTCAGCTAAAGTGATCAAGCAACAAAAGAATAGTTATTTGATCGATATTTGCGATCAACTATCTAAAGGCGAAAAATTGACGACACAGAAAAAGTCTAAAGCGGCTAGTGATTCTAGTAATGAAAAAAATCAGTTAATTTTCACAGAAGATAATTTTCATCCCAATCATTCGGGATACCAAGTCATGGCCGACGATTTATATCAAGTCATGATGCAACAAAAGAATAAATGGCTAATAGATAGGAAATGAGTATGGAAACAAAAAAAAGGACAGTTAAAAAGCCACTTAATTGGTGGAAATGGCTTTTCATCGCCTTAGTGGCAATTTTACTAGGCAGTGGGGCTTATTTGGGTGTTAAACTGACAACACCGCCACCAGCTGATACAAGTAGCGAACAATTGATCAAGCGTGATCCAACATTTGCGATTAATTTAAAAAAATCGCAGGTCAACGCAGTGATCAGTTATTACCTTAATCATTATTTGAAGGACAGTAAAATTAAGTACGAATTTGATCTTGATGATCAGGCGATTCTTAAGGGTAAGTTTAAACTATTAGGTTATCCGGTACCATTTTCAATCTACTTTGATCCCTATGTAAAAGAAAATGGTGACGTCCAATTAAAAGCTCGGCGCATGGCAATCGGAAGTTTATCAGTTCCAATTAAAACTGTTATGAACTATATTGGCAATAGTTATAAATTTCCTAAGTGGGTTGTACTTGATAGCAAGCAAAAAACGATTTTATTGAAATTAAATCAGTTCAAAATGAAAAATGGCATGCAGATCAAAGCAACGCGGATCGATTTACCTAATGATAAGATCGATCTGAATGTCTATATCCCACAATTTAATGAATAGGCGGTGAAGTTCTATGCGTAAAAGTTTCTATCAATTCTTGATGACCCAGCGAAACCCAGAAAGTCATGATGAGGTTGCACAATTTGCGGCAAATGCGTTTTTTGATCAAGGCTTTCCTAAGTTAGACCAAAATTATGATTCTTTATCAAAGTATTTAGAAGAAAATGCTGGCTATCTACCTAGTATGACTATTTTTGACGAGGCTTTTCAACGCTATCAAGAACAAGCAAGTGAGCTATAGCGTTAAGTTAACTAGTAATAACGATTTTAAATGTGAATTAGAATAGGTGATTTTATTGAAAGAAGCTCCAAAGTCAGAGTCAAAAGTTCCTAAGAAACGTAAACGCCGTGTTAGTTTATTGGTTTACATCAGTTCAACCTTGTTAGCTTTCTTCGTTGGCATTTTCATGACGATCTTGATCGTCGGTTTGAATAGCCGCACTAGCCAACAGTTGGATACTTCTAGCGCTGGTTTTAGTAAAATTAGCCAAGTATACCAGACCATTAGTCAGCAATATTATCGTAAAACGGACCAGAAAAAATTGATCAATGGTGCAATTAAAGGTATGGTCAATAGCTTAGATGATCCGTATTCTGAATATTTGACCGGCAGTGATGCCAGCAATTTGGACAACACGATCTCTGGTAGCTTCGAAGGTATCGGCGCGGAGATCCAGAAAAAAGGTAATTACGTTGAAATTGTTTCGCCAATCGCTGGTAGTCCGGCTAAAAAGGCTGGTTTAAAAGCCAATGACGTCATTACCGCGATCAACGGCCACTCAACGGCTGGTTGGAGCGCTACTAAAACCACCAATAAGATTCGTGGTAAAAAAGGCACCAAAGTCACGTTAACGATCAAACGGGATCAGCAAAGCTTCAAAATTACGCTTAAGCGTGATGTGATCCCAGTCAAGACGGTTAATGCCCGCATTGATAAGCAACACCCAACAGTTGGTTATATCCAGATCACCAGCTTTTCTGAACCAACTTTCAAAGAGGTTAAGACAGCCATCAAGAAATTACGCCAAGAAGGCGCCAAATCGTTTATTCTTGATGTACGCAGTAATCCTGGTGGTATCATGCAACAAGCTCTGAAAATCTCCAGTATGTTTGTCGCTAACGGCAAGACTTTAATGCAAGTTAAGGCGCGCACTGGGCAACCAACTGTTTACAAGGCAGGTAAGTCACAAGATGGCGGCTTTAAGGTTAAGGAGCCCGTCAAAGTCTTGATCGATGACGGTAGTGCTAGTGCATCAGAAATCTTTGCGGCTGCGTTAAATCAATCCGCTAATGTGGAATTGATCGGTACCAAGTCATTCGGTAAAGGCACCGTGCAACAGGTCAGCCAGTTGGATAAAAAGAGCGAATTTAAAATCACCGTTGCTAAATGGTTAACTCCAAATGGCAGTTGGATCAACAAGCGCGGATTAACGCCAAATATTGAAGCTAAGTATCCAGGTTATGCTTATCTACCAATGGTCAGTGATCAAAAAACCTACCAATTAGAGGATGTCTCAAGTAAGATCAAAACCTTGCAGACAGAATTAAAGGCAGTTGGTCAAGATCCAGGAACGATCAATGGTTACTTTAGCGCAACGACGCAGAAAGCGGTCGTTGCTTTCCAAGCAGCCAATAATTTGGATCAAACTGGTAAACTCGATACTGCTACGATTGATAAATTACAAACTGAGATCACCAAGAAAATCAGTGATAATGACGTTGCTTATGACAAAGCAGTTGAACAATTAACGAAGTAAATTAAAACGAAGCGTTAGCAAATAATTGTTGATGCTTCGTTTTTTGTTTGCAAAATTGATAGGGAGACGTACTTACTTAAAATCTATTGCCTAACACAATAATTTTATACGGATACTTATTGATCACCACCTTTATCCAGTTATCTAAATATGAGTAAAATGAAACTTCATCTATTACTATATACTCCGACTGTAAGTGAGTCTAAACATAATAAGTGGCAAAATTTACTTTAACTTTGTACAAAGTTGAACTACAATAGAGTTGGTTAATGTAACCGATTCCATTTAGTCTTTTTGTTTGGTAATCAATAAGGTTTAAGTGATCATGATTAATTACAAGGAGGTAATATCATGAGTAGTCGCGATACTGCGAATGTTTTATGGTTCAATGAGTTGCACCGTGAAGATGTTAACCTAGTAGGTGGCAAGTCGTCCTCGCTAGGGGAAATGACTTCTTCGATGGATGTGCCAGTGCCATATGGTTTTGCCACAACCGCACGCGCATATCGGTACTTTATGCATCAGACAAAATTAAACGATAAAGTTAACGCTTTACTTGAAAGTATTAAGGACTACGAAAATTCAGATGAACTGCATACAACCTGCCAACAGATTCGTGATTTAATTATTAGCGCAACAATGCCGGAAGATCTAGCAAATGATATTAAGCAAGCATATGCTGAATTAGCTAAAAAAATGGGTCAGGATGATCCCTTTGTTGCGATCCGTTCTTCCGCAACAGCTGAAGACTTGCCTAACGCTTCGTTTGCGGGACAACAAGAATCCTACTTGAACATTAAAGGCGCCGCAGATGTGGTTAATCGTGTTCAACAATGTTATTCGTCACTATTTACTGATCGGGCAACTTATTATCGCCATAAGCAGCATTTCCCCCACGAAAAAGTTGCATTATCAGCAGCAGTACAGATGATGGTCTTTTCTAAGGCATCAGGCATCATGTTTTCCGTTAATGTTGCTAATGGTGACGCCTCTAAAATTGTGATTGATGCAATTTATGGTTTAGGTGAGTATATTGTCTTAGGTAAGGTAACACCAGATCATTTTGTGATTGATAAACAATCGATGAAGATCGTCGAAAAAAATATCATTAAACAGCCGATAGAATTGATGCGGATCCCAAATGGTGGTACGAAGGAGCAGGCTGTTCCTACTGAGTTACAAGAGCAACCAGTACTTACTGATAATCAGGTAATTGAATTAGCAGGTTATGCCAAGGAAATTGAACGTCATTATGGTTGTTATATGGATATGGAATATGCCTTGGATACCAATACAAATCGCTTGTGGATCGTGCAGGCACGGCCAGAAACTGTTTGGTCACGGCGCAACAAAGAAAAGAAGACAAATAATGCACCTAGCGATGATAGTGACGTTACTGCAGATAATGCGGAAGTTGCTGTTCGTGGGTTACCGGCTAGTCCTGGTGTCGCCAGTGGCGTGGTTCATGTGATTGATAATCCGAAAGATATTGATCAATTCAAGCAAGGCGAAATTCTGGTCACGTTAATGACTTCACCTGATTGGGTCCCAGCTATGAAAAAAGCAGCGGCAATTATCACCAATAATGGGGGCATGACTTGCCATGCAGCAATCATTTCCCGTGAAATGCAGATTCCTTGTATTGTTGGAACCAGAAGTAAAAATGTGGCCGCAACCGATGTGCTCAAAACCGGCGACGTAGTAACCGTTGATGCTAAAAATGGCGTTGTCTATCGTGGCAAAGTTGAAAGTATGTTTAAGCAGTCAGCACCAGTCAATACAGCAAATGGTCAAGTTGTGGCAGCTGAAACCTTTGCACCAACTGCTACGGGTGTCATGATGAACTTAGGTGACCCCGATTTAGCCGATCGGTACGCTTCCTTACCAGCTGATGGTATTGGTTTGATGCGGGAGGAATTTCTTTGGACATCGTATATTCATGAACATCCACTCTATTTAATTGAAAAAGGTGAATCTGAAAAAGCGGTTAATATGCTGGCGGAGGGGATTGCTAAAGTGACACGAGCAATGGTACCCCGGCCCGTTGTGCTGCGGCTATCGGATTTCAAGTCAAGCGAATACCGGAAGTTAAAAGGTGGCGAAAAATACGAACCACATGAATCTGCAGATTTACTCGGTTGGCGGGGTGCTTCCCGTTATTATGATCTTAAGTATATTGCGGCTTTCAAACTTGAATTGGCCGCAGTTAAAAAGGTACGGAATGAATTTGGCCTAAAAAATCTGAACGTGATGATTCCATTCGTCCGGACAGTTGCTGAAGCACAAAAAGTAACGACTATTATGCATAATGAAGGCTTAGTGCGTAATGCAGATTTCAAAGTTTATATGATGGCAGAAATCCCGGCCAACATTATTCTTGCCGATCAATTTAATCAGTTTATTGACGGTTATTCGATTGGATCAAATGATTTAACCATGCTGATTTTGGGCTGTGATCGGAACAACGATACAGTTGCCAGCCTATTTGATGAACGTAACCTGGCCGTTAAACGAGCGATTCATCATTTGATTGCGACTGCACATAAAGATGGAAAGACCGTATCTATTTGTGGACAAGCACCTTCGGAATATCCCGACTTTACGAATTTCCTGATTCAAAGTGGTATCGATTACGTTTCTGTTAATCCAGATATGGTTAAAGAAACAAAACGCAATGTAGCCCACTTTGAACAACGGATCATGCTGGATAAAGCTACTGGACGCGGTTTACAAGACCAAACGGATTACGACTGGTAAACGTACTTTTATGACTATCGTATGTAGTGTAACAATTTTATTAGCTGATAGTACAAAAATCCTGTTAACGGCTTAAATAATAAGTCTTTAACAGGATTTTTTTGGCGTGGAAGAATAAAACGTTAATGTGTTAAAAGCGTTTAATTTTTAGCCTAGTCATTCGGATGATCACTGCTAATTGATGACGGCACTTAACCACTTATTTTTCATTAAATACTTCAAACCCATAGCCGCGAATATGCTGCTTCAATAAGGCTAAATAGCGTTGTGCGGTTGTACTCAGCTCGATTTTTTTGTGGCGTAAGTAGCCTAAGGTCATGGCATCATCAACTGCCAGCGGAATAGCGATAATTTTTTCATCATTTAGCTCGCTACTAATAATACCTGAACTAATGGTGTAGCCGTTTAAACCGACCATCAAATTAAAAATCGTGGCCCGATCACTGATCCGAATATGCTTTTTATGAGGTAACGTGCTGAGAATTTCTTCGGCAAAATAGAAGGAGCTGGTGTCACCTTGTTCGTAGGATAAATAAGGATAGTCCTGTAGATCAGCCAAAGTAAGTGTCTTTTTTTGCGTCAATGGATTGTCACGACCGATGAACACGTGGGGACGAGCTTCAAATAATGGCACAAAGCTTAAATCTTTTTCCGCAATCAAGCGTTTAAGTACGGTGCGGTTAAACTTGTTTAGGTAAATCACACCAAGTTCACTTTTCAATGTTTGGACATCATTGAGTACGTTTTCGGTTTCCGTTTCCCGCAGTGTAAATTGATACGTATCCGCACCGATTTCTTTAACTAATTCGACAAAAGCGTGAACCACAAAGGCGTAATGTTGCGCGGATACACTAAAAATTCGTTTACGGACGGTTCCTTGTCCAAAATGTTCATTGAGTAAATTAACTTGATCCAATACACTACGCGAATAGTTGATAAATTCACGCCCCGCATCGGTTAAGGTAATACCGGTCTTATTGCGATAAAATAGTTGAATCTGGTACTCTTTTTCTAATTCTTTCATCGCTTGTGATAATGATGGCTGACTAATAAACAGCTGTTTCGCTGCTTCATTGATTGATCCTGTCGTCGCAATCTTTTCCAAATACTTTAATTGTTGAATACGCATACTGTTAATAAGCTCCTTAAGATTATTGCTGATCACAAATATTACAATAGTGTGCTTTCGGTTATAGGTAAAACCTATTATATCATCAAAGTAATCAGTCTTATCTATTTTCTCAGCAGACTGTTATACTAATCTCATCAATTAATAACGGAGGCTTTATATTTATGACAAAAACACACTTTCAATTAGTCGGTTCCTTACTTCGTCCAGCTAGCTTGCTAGACTATAAAAATAAAATCGAACATCGTGATGATATTCAATATCCGTTTTATGACGCTTTTCCTGGCTATCAAGCCGCTGAAGCTGCAGCGGTGAAGGACGTGATTGCCAAGGAAAAAGCACACGGCATCGATGTATTAACCGATGGTGAATACACGAAATCAATGTGGCATTTAGATTTTATTTGGGGTTTTAGTGGTATTCGCCGGTTCATCGCTGACAGTGGCTATAATTTCCGCGATCATGACGGTAGTGATTTCCAAACGCGTAAAGATATTGGCATCGAGATCACAGCGCCACTTTCCGGTAAGAATCATCATTTTCTTGATATTTACCGACAGCTTAAAGCACAAGCCGGTGACAATGACGTGAAATTAACCGTTTGGAGCGCTGCACATGCCTTTGTTGAATTTGGTTACATCGATAAGCTTTACGGCCCTGACCAAGTTTATAAAACGGTTGCTGAACTACACGATGGTTTGTTAGGTGCTTACAAAGAATTTCTCACTGAATACAAAGCTGCTGGCGGCGAGATCATTCAATTTGATGATTGTTTGTGGGAAATTTTTGCCAGTGACAACAAGCAAAGCCCATTCAGTACCCGCAATATTAGCCTACAGGACCTAGCTGATGTTGCTGTGAACACAAACAATGAGATTGCTGATTTTGGTCACAAATTAGGCTTAAAAGTATGGACCCATAATTGCCGTGGTAACTACGAAAGCCGCCACTTCGCGGAAGGCAGTTACAATACGATTGCGCAAAAGTTTCTCCACGATCAACATTATGATCGCTTCTTCTTAGAATGGGACGATGACCGTGCAGGGGATATCACCGCTTTGAAGGCACTCGAAGATCGGCCTAACGTCGAAGTCGTGCTCGGATTACTGTCCAGTAAAACCAGCACCTTAGACGACGAAGACCGTGCTTTGCGTTTATTGACGCAAGCCAGTCAAATTTTGAATAAGGACCAGTTATACCTGTCGCATCAATGTGGTTTTGCTTCATGCGATTCGGGTAACGAACTGAGTGAAGCTCAACAGTGGGCTAAAATTGACCAAGGGCAAAAGATTGCGGCTAAATTCTGGAATTAATTAGGTAATAGGTAAATAGATCATGACGAAAGTGGGACCGTAATTTGCGGTTCTGCTTTTTTGGTGCGCCCGGCATGGGCGTCAACTAGGTGGTGAAAGTCCACTGCGGGCCGTAGTAGTCGGAACCGCTAGCCAAAGGCAAGGCCTTTATCGTGAGGTGAAGACTGAAGGAAGCCTGATGAGCAAAGTACTGCACCGATGAACAAGAAGCAGCTATAAGGCCGGAAGTAACTGGATAAGGTGGCCAAACACACTGAAGTCCGATACTACCCGAAGTTACGACAGTAAAGCTGACGGTGACATGGTACGAAAGTTGACGTTCTTACCCGGGGAGACCTGTACACACAATCCTGATTTTCTTAGGGAATACCCAAATGACAAGGAAATATGAGTTCAAAGCAAGTCAGAAATGGCTGGTTAAGTGTACAGGAGTCAGCCGAGGTCATAGTAGTGGGTAACCATGAAGGACCAAACAATAATAACTCATATTGAGACTGGAAGTGAAGACGATGCGAAAATCGCAGAAAACAGAACAAGCTGACCGCCAGCGGATGATAGGTCTGGAAGACCAAAGACAAACTGGGGCGCGTAGTATCGCCTCCGGTGAAGGAGAAAAGATGAGTGGCACTCAGTTTCAAGCATTAGTTTTGGCCCGCAACAACCTGAATTTGGCTTATCAACGTGTGGTCAGGAACAAAGGGGCGGCCGGAGTTGACGGTATGACCGTTGATGAATTGAAACCGTACCTGAAAGTACATCGCGAAGAATTACTCGCAGAATTGGCCAATGGGACTTATAAACCGGCACCAGTCAAGCAAGTCTCAATTCCAAAGCCCAACGGTGGAACGCGTAAGCTTGGCATTCCGACCGTGATCGACCGGCTAGTCCAGCAGGCCGTGGCCCAGGTCCTTTCGCCGATATATGAACAGATCTTCGCCAATAATAGTTTTGGTTTTCGACCCCAACGCAGTGCACATGACGCAGTTCAACAGGTCGTTCAGCTAGATAATGCGGGTTATCACTATGTGGTTGATCTGGATTTGAAGGCCTACTTCGATACGGTTAATCATGACATGCTTATGAAGTTTCTCAAGCAGCGAATTAGTGACCGCTGGATACTACGGCTCATTCGCCGTTTTCTGACTAGTGGCACCATGAATGGGCAATTGTTTGAACGCAGTGAGAAAGGCACACCGCAAGGCGGGCCGATCTCGCCACTGTTAGCGAATATTTATCTCAACGAATTCGACCAAGAACTAGCTAGGCGCGGTCATGAATTTGACCGTTACGCCGATGACTGCAATATCTTTGTTAAAAGTCCACGCGCGGGCCAACGAGTCCTCGCTAGTGTGACTCGTTTTCTCGAGCATGAGTTAAAACTCACGCTCAATCAGGAAAAAACACAAGTGGTCGCCACCAACAGAATGAAGTTCTTAGGGTTTACGTTGGGCCACACTAAAGGCAGGGCTTTTCCCTATCCGGTGTGGTCAGCGAAGCAGCGAGTTAAACAAGCATTGAGGCGGCTGACTAAGCGTAATCGTGGTGTATCCGAAGACCAAATAATGGCAGAGATTCGTCAAAAGATGCGCGGTTGGTTGCAGTATTACAGCTTGGGTAGAATGAAGCGGTTCATCACGGAATTAGATGCGTGGCTGCGGTCACGTATTCGCCAGTACATTTGGAAACAATGGAAGAAAGCCAAAACTAGAGAGAACAACTTGAGCGGATTAGGATTTACGAAAGATGAAGCTAAGCTATCCGCTAACACGCGTAAAGGGTACTGGCGGACAGCGCATAGTAAAACGCTGTGCCGTACCCTAACTAACAAAGAGCTGGAACGTCGTGGACTCATTAACTTGAGTCAGACGCTCCAGCAAATTCAGAGTGCTTAAATTATTGAACCGCCGTATACGGAACCGTACGTACGGTGGTGTGAGAGGACGGTAACTTACAATTACCTCCTACTCGATTTTGCTGATTAAGGAATAGAGATGGCTAAGGATTATCTAATACCAAAATATCAGCAACCCCCCATCAGGTTGACCTGTTAGCTACATTTAAACATAAAAATACCATTCAATTGTTTTAATATTCCAGTGAAAATCATTCCAAGTATTCCGGAATTTTCATAATTTTGCGTTCCGAATCTATGATTACCAAAAGCTTGTAAATTCTAGAGAAACAGTTCAGGCTATATAGAATAAAAACGTTGGCTGTGGCAAACTACTGAATAGTAGGTTATTGCTTTAACTTAAGTAAGTCGTCTTTCATCAATACTGGTTAACTAGGCATGTAAGGTCAGACCATTTAGAAAATAAGTTACGAACTCAGTCTATCAGCTGTTTTTGGTTATTGATATAAATTTTTATTGGAAATAACACCACTATTTAAAATTATCAACAAATGGTAAAATAGAATTTACTGATCAAAATTGCATTTTATACTATTCGTGGAATTATATGCACCTAATCTAATCGGTGTACCAAGTTAATGAATTTGTAAACGAAGTAGCAATAAAAATCTTATAATAAAACATGCCTTATTTGCCCTTTACATATGGCAAATTTATGGCAAATTCCACGATTTTTATAACCTTGAGGGCTTCAAACCCTTGATATGAAAGGAGTTACACAACATGGCAACTATTCAATGGTATCCTGGTCACATGGCGAAAGCTAAAAAACAGGTCCAAGAAAAATTACATTTAGTTGATATTGTGTTAGAAATTGTTGATGCGCGTTTACCATTAGCTTCGCGCAATCCAATTCTTGATCAAATCATTCAGCAGAAACCGCGTTTGATGATTTTAAATAAGGCCGATTTGGCTGATCCAGCGTTAAATGCTGCGTGGATCAATTACTTTAAGCAACACGATCTACCGGCCATCAGTATCGATTCGCAACACAATCACAATGTCCAACAAATCGAAAAGCAAGCGCAGGTGATTTTAGCAGACAAAATTGCCCGGCAGCAAGCTAGAGGGATCAAGAATAAACCGATCCGCGCGATCTGTATTGGCATCCCTAACGTCGGCAAGTCCACAATCCTAAATCGCTTGGTTAAGCGTAATGTAGCGATTACTGGGAATCATCCTGGGGTAACTAAGAAGCAGCAATGGTTAAAGGCCGGCAAGAGTTTAGAGTTACTAGACACACCAGGGATCTTATGGCCTAAATTTGAGGATCCGTTGGTTGGCAAAAAATTGGCATTAACTGGCGCAATCAAGGATTCGCTGTATCACGCTGATGACGTTGCGCTGTATGCACTTGCGTTCTTCAAGCAATACTTTCCTGAACGGCTCCAGAAGCGTTACCGTTTAACCGAAGCTGACTTTGAACTAACTGACCCTGATCTATTATTGAAGATAACGGCTGATCTAGGTTTGAAAGACGATTACGAACGGGCTAGTGAGCGGCTAATTTTGGATTGCCGTAAGGGTAAGTTAGGTCGTTATACATTGGATCAAGTCACCGAGGCGGCTGCCAATGACTGAATCGATCGCGCAAGTTAAGCAGCATCTTAGCATTGAGCCAACTGCTGAATATTTGGCACAGTTGGCGACTGATCCACGCAAGGGTGTGCAACAATGCTTGCTACAATATGAAAAAAAGCAGGCCGCTTTAGCTGCTAAAAAAGTGGCCTTTTTAGCGCGACGGCAATATGAGGATCGTTTATGGCCAAATTATCCGCAAATCGCTGGAATCGATGAAGTTGGCCGTGGGCCGTTAGCAGGTCCAGTCGTGACCGCGGCCGTGATTTTACCGCATGATTTTGCGGTTTATGATGTCAATGATTCAAAGCAATTATCGGCGACCAAACGGCAACTGCTGTATCGCCAAATTTTGGAGCAAGCGGTTAGTGTATCAATTGGTATCAGTGATGTCGCAACAATTGATCGAGTCAATATTTTAGAGGCGACCAAGTTGACCATGTCGCAGGCCATTGCTGGTTTAAGCGTACCGCCAGATCATTTATTGATCGATGCTGTGAAACTGAATACCGATATTCCGACGATCAGTATGTTTAAAGGTGATAGTCATAGTATCAGTATTGCGGCGGCTAGCATTGTGGCCAAAGTCGTACGTGATCACTTGATGTTGGCTTATGATCAGGCCTATCCAGGCTATGATTTCGCCGATAACGAAGGTTATGGTACAGCCAAGCACTTAGCTGGACTGGCAAAATATGGCGTCACTCCGATTCATCGCCGTAGTTTTGCACCGGTAAAAAAATATTTAGCATAATTTAGCGTTCCTTTGCGTAGTTTTATAGTAAACAACCGAAGGAGCGTTTTTATGCTACCCCAAACTTTTTTACTAAAACTGCATCTCTGCCCTGGAATCGGCCAGGTGGGTGAACTGCGTATTGCTGAATACTTACGGCAACGTCCAACAGCTCAATTAGACGTTACACAACTATGTCAGCTAGCACGCTTAAATGCACGACAGACTCAACACTTACAACAAGCTTGGCTGAGCCCACAATTGGCTATGGCTGTACGTCAGCATCAGCAGATCAATACTTTGACCTGGCTTGATGCTGCTTATCCTGAATATTTACGTGAAAGTTATCGCCCGCCGGCTGTATTATTCTATCAAGGTGATTTAAACCTATTGCAGCAGCCGGTATTAGCTTTAGTTGGTGCGCGGCAAGCGACTAATTATACCCAACGTGTGCTCAGCCAATTTATGCCGGCGTTAGTCGCTAATCAAGTCGTGACGATCAGTGGTTTGGCCGCAGGCGCTGATCGAATGGCACATTTAACCACGTTAGCTGCTCATGGTTCGACGATTGCAGTGATTGGTACAGGTCTAGATGTTTATTATCCACGAGTTAATCAAGCACTGCAGCAGCGTATTGCCACAACTGGCCTAGTGTTAACCGAATATCCATTAGGCAGTTCACCGCAGCGGCATCACTTTCCCGAGCGGAACCGAATTCTGGCTGGCTTGTGTCAAGCATTATGTGTGACTGAAGCACGTCACCACAGTGGTAGCTTGATTACCGCTAATTTAGCGTTACAGGCTAATCGTAATGTTTTAGCGGTGCCAGGGGCATTGTGGCAACCACTCTCGGTCGGCTGTAATCAGCTAATTGCTGCCGGTGCGCGGCCGGCACTTTCGGCCACTGATCTACTTGAAGAATTGGCTATTATATGAAGGAAAAATTTACTTTCAGTTGACAAACCGCTTCAGCTTGGCATATGATGTTTTACGATTCGTTAGCGTTAAACAAACGAACTGAAAGGGGATTGTCATGGCGTATAAAAACCTCGTGATCGTTGAATCACCATCAAAAGCCAAGACGATTGAAAAATATCTCGGCCGCAATTACAAAGTCGTGGCGAGTCTCGGCCATATTCGCGACTTACCTAAAAGTAAAATGGGGGTCGACTTCGAAAATAATTACGAACCACATTACATTTCCATTCGTGGTAAAGGTGATGTGATTAAAGACTTAAAAAAATATGCTAAAAAGGCGGAACACGTTTACCTAGCATCTGATCCCGATCGTGAAGGTGAAGCAATTGCTTGGCACGTGTCCCATATTTTAGGCCTTGATCCAGCTGGTAAAAATCGAGTCACCTTTAACGAAATCACTAAAGATGCCGTTAAGAATGCTTTTAAATCACCGCGCAGTATCGATATGGATTTAGTTGATGCCCAGCAAGCGCGGCGGATCATGGACCGAATTGTTGGTTATTCGATTTCGCCATTATTATGGAAGAAAGTTAAAAAAGGCCTTAGTGCCGGCCGCGTTCAATCGATTGCTTTGAAACTGATCATTGATCGTGAAAATGAAATCAAAGCTTTTAAGCCAGAAGAATACTGGACGATCGATTCGCAATTTAAAAAAGGGACGAAAAAATTTGAAGCTAGTTTTTACGGTATCGCTGGTAAAAAGAAAGCTTTGAAGAATGAAAAAGCGGCCCAGGAAGTTGTTGATCGCATCGATCCTAAGGCTGACTTTGATATTGTTAAAGTGACTAAGCGTGAACGTAAACGATTCCCACAAGCACCGTTTACGACTAGTTCTTTACAGCAAGAAGCTGTACGTCGCTTGAATTTCCGTACACGGAAAACCATGATGGTGGCCCAGCAATTGTACGAAGGTATCAACCTTGGTGGACGGCAAGGAACAGTCGGTTTGATTACCTATATGCGGACTGACTCAACCCGGATCTCGCAGGTTGCCAAGCACGAAGCCAGCCATTTTCTCCATGAAAACTATGGTGAAGAGTTTGCGGCCTTGAAGATTCATAAAACTAAGAACCCTGAAGGCTCGCAGGACGCCCATGAAGCAATTCGACCATCATCTGTTTTGCGGACACCGAAGAGTCTTGAAGGTGTTTTGAACAAAGACCAGATGAAATTATACCAACTGATTTGGTCACGTTTCTTGGCTAGCCAAATGACACCAGCAATTTTGGATACGATGGCGGTTACGATTGAGCAAAATGGGGTCACTTATAAAGCCAATGGTTCCAAGATGAAGTTTGCTGGTTTTACTAAAGTTTATGATTCAGGTAAAGCGGACAAGAAGGACAACATGCTGCCTGACTTAGCTGAGGGCGATACGGTCAAGTTAGTTAAAAATGATCCTAATCAGCATTTTACTCAGCCACCAGCACGTTTTTCTGAAGCAACTTTGATCAAAACGCTGGAAGAAAATGGCGTTGGTCGGCCATCGACTTACGCACCAACTATTGAGACGATTCAACGGCGCTACTACGTTAAGCTAGAAGCTAAGCGGTTTGAACCAACCGAATTAGGTGAAATCGTTAATAGTATTATCGTTGATTTTTTCCCGGATATCGTCAATATTGACTTTACTGCTGGATTAGAAAATGATCTTGATGGCATTGAAGCTGGTAAGCGCCAGTGGATCAAGGTCGTTGATGAGTTTTACCAACCGTTTGAAAAGGAAGTCACCTCGGCAGAAACTAAGATCGAAAAAGTCCAGATCAAGGACGAACCAGCTGGTTTTGATTGTGATATTTGTGGGGCACCAATGGTGATCAAACTCGGCCGTTACGGTAAGTTTTATGCCTGCAGTCGCTTTCCTGATTGTCGCAACACCAAGCCAATCACTAAAGAAATCGGCGTTATTTGTCCACAATGTCACGAAGGACAAGTGGTTGAACGTAAGTCTAAGAAAAAGCGAATCTTCTATGGTTGCAGTCGCTACCCTGACTGTGATTTTGTGACCTGGGATAAGCCGGTCGGCCGTGATTGTCCCAAAGATGGTCATTATTTAGTCGAGAAAAAAGTCAAAGGTGGTAAGCAAGTCGTTTGCCCAAATGGCGATTACGAAGAACCTGTCCAGAAATAGTAGGCGTTGAAGAAATATTTACGCTAAATTAACGGTAAAAATAACGTAGTCGTATTTTTCAAATGCGACTTAATGTGAAATAGAAATGAGGAACGAATATGACACAAAATGTCCCCCATATCAATGTGATCGGTGCCGGTTTAGCTGGTAGTGAAGCCGCTTGGCAAGCAGCACAACGCGGTGTCCATGTTGATCTTTATGAAATGCGACCAGTAAAAACGACACCCGCTCATCACACAGCCCAATTTGCTGAATTAGTTTGTACCAATTCGTTGCGGGCAAATCAAATTACCAATGCGGTGGGTTTATTAAAAGAAGAAATGCGCCAACTTAATTCAGTAATTTTAGCAGCAGCGGATCAAAATGCCGTCCCGGCTGGTGGGGCTTTAGCTGTCGATCGGGAACCTTTTTCAGCTTCAGTGACCGAACGAATCAAATCATTGCCTAATGTGACTGTGCATAACGAAGAACTAACGGCCTTTCCCGAAGGACCAACAGTCGTTGCTACTGGTCCGTTGACTTCACCAGAATTGGCCAAGCAGATCCAAGCGCTTAACGATAGCGATGGCTTGTACTTTTACGATGCCGCCGCACCGATCCTCGATAAAAATAGTATTGATTTTGATAAAGTTTATCTGAAATCACGCTATGATAAAGGTGAAGCTGCCTACCTTAATTGCCCAATGGACAAGCAAGAATTTGAAACTTTCTATAAGGCCTTGATCACCGCAGAAACCGCTGAAATGCATGGCTTTGAAGATGAAAAGTTTTTTGAAGGCTGTATGCCAATCGAAGTGATGGCGAAACGTGGGTTAAAAACCATGCTGTTTGGACCGTTGAAACCAGTTGGTTTAGAAGATCCACGAACCGGTAAACAACCTTATGCCGTCATTCAGCTACGCCAGGACAACGCTGCAGGAAGCCTGTACAATATCGTCGGCTTCCAGACCCATTTAAAATGGGGCGAGCAAAAGCGGGTTTTTCGCTTGATCCCTGGTCTAGAAAACGCTGAATTCGTACGTTATGGCGTCATGCATCGTAATACGTTTATGCGTTCTCCAGAGTTACTTGAACCGACGTACCAATCTAAAAAGCGAGCTGATTTATTCTTTGCTGGTCAGATGACTGGTGTTGAGGGTTATGTTGAAAGTGCTGCTAGCGGCTTAGTGGCTGGGCTCAATGCTGCTCGCTTGGCGCAGGAACAGGCACCAGTCGTTTTCCCACAAGAAACAGCAATTGGTGCGATGGCGCATTATATTACCCATACTAGTGCTAAGCATTTCCAACCAATGAACGCTAACTTTGGTATCGTTAAGGCGTTACCGCAAAAAATCCGCGATAAACAATTGCGTAATCAAACTTTAGCTGAGCGTTCTTTAGCAACTTTAGCTGAATTTAAGCAACAACTATAGCTTCCTTTTTAAATTCTTTCCGACTTGTGTTACAGTGAATGCATTAAGTCGGGAGGGATTTTTTGCTTGAATTAAATTGGCTCGATTTATTTATTCAGTATTTAAATGTAGAGCGACAATATAGTCCAGAAACCAGTAAGGCATATCAGGAAGATATTTTAAGTTTTATTAATTTTCTCAAGAACAATGGTGGCGTCGATTCTTTTAAAGCGATAAAATTATTAGATGTACGAACCTATTTGAGTTACTTATATGAACAGCAATACAGTCGTAATTCGGTGTCGCGTAAAATTTCAAGTTTACGTTCGTTTTACAATTATTTAGTCAAAAATAGTTTTGTGGCGGTCAATCCATTTACTTCCGTTCAGTTAAAGCGGCACAATGCACATTTACCGCGTTTTTTTTACGAAAAGGAAATGCAAGCGTTATTTGATGCTGCCCAAGGAGATCGGCCTTTAGACCTACGTAATTCGGCGTTACTTGAGGTATTATATGCCACAGGGATCCGGGTCAGCGAATGTGTTAACCTAACTTTAGACGCCGTTGATTTTGACCTTAGCGTGATGTTGATCCATGGTAAAGGTAACAAAGATCGTTACGTTCCGTTTGGCCATTTTGCGGCTGAGGCCCTGGATCGATATTTAACCGATTGCCGCACCCCATTAATGACTAAATATCATGCTGAACATGATTATGTTTTCGTTAATCATTATGGCAAACAGCTGACGGCTACCGGTGTTGAATACATTTTGAATCAGATCATTAAGAAAAGTAGTCTGACCTCGGATATTCATCCCCATATGTTACGGCACACTTTTGCCACGCATTTGTTAAATAATGGTGCGGACTTGCGGACTGTGCAAGAATTGTTAGGTCATAGTAGCCTCTCAACCACACAGATCTACACACACGTCACCACCGAGCACTTACAACAGGATTATCGGAAATACTTTCCACGAGCAAAATCTTAAAGGTAACGGGTACTGATTTCAAATCAGTGTGCACATTAGCCATGTTTATCTACAACTTTTGCTGACAAACTAATATTTTTAAGTAAGATAAAGGAGTGCAAATCAATGACAGGTATAAAATTTGAAGCAACAACGATCTGCGCAGTACAGCACAATGGCCATGCGGCAATGGCTGGTGACGGCCAGGTGACCATGGGCGAAAAAGTAATTATGAAGGGTACTGCCAAAAAAGTGCGTCGTATCTATAACGATGAAGTTGTTGTCGGTTTTGCTGGCAGTGTTGCCGACGCCTTTAATCTAGAAGAGCGTTTTGAAAAGAAACTCAATGAATATAGCGGTAATTTATCTCGTGCGGCCGTTGAATTAGCTCAAGACTGGCGTGCTGATCAAACTTTGCAGAAGTTGGAAGCCTTGTTGATCGTGATGAATAAAGATCAATTATTGATGGTTTCTGGTAATGGCGAAGTGATCGAACCAGATGATAATGTTTTAGCCATCGGTTCAGGCGGTAACTATGCATTAGCAGCCGCTAAAGCCTTAACTACCAATGCTAAAGACATGAGTGCACATGATATTGCTCACGCCGCAATCAGCATCGCCGGAGACATTGATATTTTCACTAACCATAATATTATTGTTGAAGATCTATAAACCTGAATTATGCATATGCATCAAATTGATTGGCCAAATTATCAGTTTTACGTAATTTCTCTATATTCACGACTTGGGCTAGTCATGACTAGCCAAGTTTGACTTAATTTAGTTAGTTTGATTAGTTTTCATACTTGATCGCGTCAAAAAAGTAGCCACTAATCCCTTGGTCAAACACAATAATTTTAAAAAATTTTAAAAGTAACTGCGCTATTTTCTTAGTTGGTCACTAAGGGGCTTAACGTGTGAATGTTAGCTAATAAGGCTTCGATCTGCTGGCTAAAGACGTTGCTTTGCGCCAGATGAATGATTATTTTTCCGGCGTGACGGGCTAGTTTTCCAGCAACATGAAAGATTTGAAAGCGTAGTGTACTAATGGTCGTGTTGCGCTGCTCTTTTGGTAAGGCCATTAACTTCATCAAGGCAATCAAGTTATAGGCAATGCCGCTGATAGTTGCTCGCGCGGCATTGGTAGTAAAGGTGTGGCTATTCGTCTTATCCATAAAAAAGCCGGCTTTACTTTCTTTGATCAGGTTTTCCATGGCCCCACGCTTTTGATAGGCTAAGTACAATAATTTGACCCCGGCTTCAGTCATATTAGTGACCACATATTGCCGTTCAAAGAATAGTTCGCCTACTTGATGCGTCGATTTTACTAGGACGCGCCGATCAATCGACCAGCTCTTGGCCGCGTAGTTGAATTCACCATAGATGACCGAATTCTGATCAAAATGCTTGGGCACTACTGGTGTGAATTCATCAGCTAGTTGGTCTAAAGCGGCGTTTCGCTTCAGGCGGATCACATATTTTACATCATAAAATTCGCAGAGCGTATAAAGCTCAGGCGTCGCAAAACCACTATCACCGCGTAAAATCAACTGAACATCAAACGGCAATTCGCAAAAAGCCGCAAAGATCGGGGCTAAGAATTCTTTGACACCAGTGCTGGTGTACTGATTGCCTGGACGTTGCTTGATTCCTAAAAGCAAATTCAGCTGCGCGATATAGGCCACTAGCGGATGGAAACCAGTAACCCCATAATGCGCATTGAAACTAGCAGCTTCTTGATGACCAAAGGTATCACAATGCGTCGAATCAACATCAAGCATGACCGTGTCAATATGGTTAGTCCTGATATAATCGAGCGCCAAGGTTAAAATCAAACGGTTCAAGTGCAGAACATCATCACAAGTTAGCGCACTTAAAAAACGAGAAATAGTCGGTTGGGGTGCTAAATCAGTCGTCCCATGGACCTGTTTCATGACTGGGTCGTGTTGTAGCGCGTCGGCCGCGACATCATTGCCGTAACCGGCAATATTCAGTTCCAGCATTTGATTGAGTAAGCTAGTTTTAGAATAATGAGGGCCAATACGTTTTTCGCTTAATTGTGCCGCCGCTTGATCAATAGTTTGGTCAAGACCAGCTGCGTGCTTAAATTCGGCGTAAAACAACAGGCCTGCGTTATTTGAAAGTTGAACATCATCAGTCTTAATTTTGATTTTAGGGTTGAATCGCAGTTGGGTTTCGTGTAAGTTAGTCATGAGGCATCTCCTGTGTTCGTTATTGTTTGGTCGCTATAACAATAACACGGAAGGTGCTTTTTTGGTACACCATTTTGGTGAAACCCTCAATCAAAGGTAAAACGATGGTGTAGCAGCATTCTCGTTAAGGTTTAGGAAAAGATATGCATAATTCAGGATAAAATAACCGTAGCGAAAGCTTAGTATAAAATACCCATGTATTGTGGCGTAGAGCCATGTTTCTTGCGGTACGGTCTTTACCACAAGAATGGTCATCGTCCGTAACATCAGAAATTTTTGGTACAAAAAATAACCACTATTGTGGAGTAGAGATAAGGAGTTTACCTATGCAACCAGCTGAAAAAACACCAAAACAAATCGTGGCCGCTTTAGACGAATATGTCATCGGTCAACATGACGCTAAACGAGCGATCGCCGTTGCTTTACGTAATCGTTATCGCCGGATGCAACTTGCCCAAGATATGCAAGAAGAGATCACCCCGAAAAACATGTTAATGATCGGCCCGACTGGGGTCGGTAAAACTGAAATTGCCCGTCGGCTAGCTAAAATTGTTTCGGCACCATTTGTGAAGGTCGAAGCGACTAAATTTACTGAAGTGGGCTACGTCGGTCGTGATGTTGAATCGATGGTCCGTGATCTAGTGGATGTTGCTATCGAAATGGAACGTAAAATTCAATATAAAAATGTTCATGCTGAAGCTAGTCGTGAAGCTGACAAACGTTTAGTAAAATTATTGGTTCCTGGCGTCAAAAAACAACCCACACAACAAAACCAAATGCAAAGCTTGATGAATGCTTTCACTGCCATGCAAAATGGCCAAAATCCATTGCAAAACAATGAAGAGAAAGAAGAAGTAACGGATACAGTCCGTGACCAACGGCTATCAGTTAAAGAACAGCTAGACCGTGGTCTTTTAGAAAATGAAGAAGTGACCATCGAAATGGATGATCCTAAACAAGCTGTAGCCATGAATAACAACATGATGGGCCAAATGGGTATCGATCTTAGTGAGACCTTAGGCGCGTTAACACCAAAACGTAAGATCAAACGGACCGTTTCTGTTAAGGAAGCTCGCGAAGTTTTGATCAAGGAAGAAGCCGAAAAGCTCGTCAACGACGCTGATATTTATCATGACGCAATTCAACGTGCTGAGAATACCGGCATCATTTTCATCGACGAAATTGACAAGATCACGGCAAATGGTCAAAAAAATAGCGGCGAAGTTTCTCGTGAAGGGGTTCAACGCGATATTTTACCAATCGTTGAAGGGTCTGCGATTACGACCAAATATGGTACGATCAATACTGACCACATCCTATTCATTGCTTCTGGCGCTTTTGCTGACAGCAAACCGAGTGATTTGATTGCTGAATTACAAGGTCGTTTACCGATCCGGGTCGAACTAGATGATTTATCCAAGGAAGACTTCGTCCGTATTTTGACTGAACCAAATAACGCTTTGATCAAGCAATATATGGCAATGATCGCTACAGATAACATTCATACCACCTTCACCAAAGAAGCAATCGAACGAATCGCGGAGATTGCTTATGATGTCAATCATGAAACTGAAAACATTGGTGCACGGCGTTTACACACGATTTTAGAGAAGTTATTAGAAGATATTCTCTATGAAGGTCCCGACATGGAAATGGGCGACATTACGATCACTGAAAAATACGTTAACGATAAAATTGGTGATATCGTGGCGAATAAAGATCTTAGCCGCTATATTCTGTAGTGCTAGCTGTTAGGTGTTGCTATTGGTGATCCGGCTAATAGCTGGAATATCTAAAACTTTGATACAAAAATCAACCACTATTGTGGAGTTGGAGGGCAAATATGTCACTTTCAATCAAAAATCAATTTTTACAGGCGAACTTCACCGAAAAAGGTGCCGAGTTAACCAATCTGATCTCATTAGATTCTGGTACTGAATATATTTGGCAAGCCGATCCGCAGATCTGGGGCCGTCATGCACCGATTCTTTTTCCTTTTGTCGGACGTTTAAAAAATGACGAATATCATTATCAAGGCAAGACTTACCATATGGGGCAACATGGTTTTGCCCGCGACCGTGACTTTAAGGTAGTCAATCATGAAGCCACAACGATCAGTTTTCAATTGACTGATGATGAACAAAGCTGGCAAATTTATCCATTTGCGTTCGAACTTACAGTAACCTATCAATTAGTCGACAACGAACTTGAAGTCACTTATTTCGTGCATAATCCTGCTGAAAAAGAAGACTTATACTTCTCCGTCGGTGGTCATCCCGGCTTTAACATTCCATTAACGGATGAAAATAAGTTTGAAGACTATTACATCAGTTATGAACCAAAGAAATCTCGGGTACAAATTCCGTTGGTCGGACCATTCAATGATGCTGCACACAAGACACTAGCGTCAACTGATACTGATCATGATTTGTCGCACGATTTATTTAGCGGTGACGCTTTGATTTATGAACTACATCAGCCGAACACATTTACGCTGAAAAATGATCATAATCATCAAGGTATTTCGGTGAGCGTTCCTGATGCGCCTTATACAGGTATTTGGTCACCTTATCCGACTACTGGTAATTTTGTTTGTATCGAACCATGGTGGGGAATTGCCGATAATTTAGAGACTAGCGGTGAATTAACGGAAAAAATGGGGATCAACCAATTAGCAGCCGGTGCTGATTTTACTGGCAGCTTTACGATCACTGCTCATCAACGACGTGCATTTTAGCAACAAAAAAACGAGGCCTGAGCCTCGTTTTTATTTGGACGAATTCTTATGATAACCGAACCCGAATGGAACTTTATTTTCAGTTCCGTTGCGAATCCGTTTAAAATTATCGCGATGCATGTAGATGATAAAACACATCAGAATAAAGGCAACACTGCTGAGTAGTGGATCGTGGAAGAAAAACGATAAGCCGAAAATGATCACCATTCCTAACGTGCTAGCAACACTGACCATTCGGGTAAAGTAGACTAGGCTACCGAATACTAGCCAGCAGAGCAAGAAAAATAGTGGATTATAAGCGAGTACCATACCGGCACTAGTTGCCACTGCCTTGCCACCATGAAAATGATCAAAGATCGAGAAACCATGACCAACAACTGCGGCCAAGCCGATTAATATCGGACTATAATACGGGTGGCTGAAGCTACCGAAGAAATACGGCAATGCTGCTGCCAATGTGCCTTTGAACATATCCATGAATAAAACGATCAAGCCAGCTTTTTTACCTAAGACACGAAAGGTATTGGTGGTCCCAATATTACCGCTACCTAATGTCCGGATATCCTTATGATAAACGTATCTACCTAGCCATAAACCTGAAGGAATGGACCCCAGCAGGTAGGCACAGACGAGCATTAATGCAAGTTTCAAAATATTGCCTCCTATAGTCCCACTAATAGTGGATAATTTTATGCGAAATATATTTATTATTTCAGGCGCAACTGTCCAATTAAATTAAACAGGCTTCATATGAAAATGAATGCGCAAGTCTAGTGACAGTCTGTATTTTAGCATGTTTTGCCCCTGCAAGCCATACTAGATAACAGCTAAAACAAGCTACTGGGATATTTCCTCCACTAATGAGCCTGAATATGTGTTAAAATAGGGTAACGAACATTTGTTCTGCTTTGACTTTTCAAATGGATTCGCATAAGGTAAGATAGTATCTTGTGCGCAACATCACGACGTTAACCAACAATTTTAGCTCGCATTGATTTTTGTTTTAGGTGCTAGAGCTACAAAAAGTCTGATGATCGGCTAGTCTTTGACTAGCGTTTTTGTGCCACTCACGATCAATAAATGAATTAGTTCTGTAAAGGAGTTTTTGTTTGATGAAAGAAACCCAAACGGCTTATAATGACGCTTCGATTCAAGTCCTACAAGGATTAGAAGCGGTTCGTAAGCGTCCTGGTATGTACATCGGCTCGACCGATAGCAAGGGACTGCATCATTTAGTCTATGAAATTGTCGATAATGCTGTCGATGAAGCTTTAGCTGGTTACGGTAAAGAAATCGATGTGACCATCCATAAAGATAATAGTGTGACTGTCCGTGATTTTGGTCGCGGCATGCCAACTGGTATGCATGCGTCTGGTATTCCAACTATTGAAGTTATTTTAACTGTCTTACATGCCGGTGGGAAATTCGGCCAAGGCGGTTACAAAACATCTGGTGGATTACATGGGGTCGGTTCTAGTGTCGTTAACGCGTTATCTGAGTCAATGACGGCAACCGTCGTGCGTGATGGCAAAAAATTTCAAGAAACATTTCGTAACGGTGGTCAGCCCGTGGGCACATTAAAGAAGTTAGGTAAAACGCGGGAAGCTACAGGAACAACGATTACATTTAAGCCAGATGCTACGATCTTTACAACTATAGACTTTAATTATAATGTGTTAGCTGAAAGAATCCGTGAGTCAGCCTTTTTGTTGCGTGATGTCAAGTTTGTTTTTACTGATGAACGTGGTGAAGGCCGACAAGAAGTTTATCATTATGAGGATGGTATCAAAGAATTTGTCGACTATTTAAACGAAGACAAAGATACGTTGGGACCAACGATGTTTTTCTCTGGCGAAAAAGATGGTATCCAAGTTGAGTTTGCCGGTCAGTACAATGATGGTTATTCAGAGAATATCTTGTCCTTTGTCAATAATGTGCGGACCAATGATGGTGGCAGCCATGAAGCCGGTATGAAAACCGCCTTGACGCGCTCGTTCAATGACTATGCGCGCAAAGTTAATTTATTAAAAGAAAAAGATAAAAATCTTGAGGGTAGTGATGTCCGTGAAGGGCTGTCGGCGGTCATTTCTATTCGTATTCCCGAGGAAATCTTACAATTTGAAGGGCAAACCAAGGGTAAATTAGGGACACCACAGGCCCGTGCTGCCGTTGATAATGTGATTGGTGAGCAATTGGCTTACTATCTGCTAGAAAACGGTGACTTCGCGCAAATGATGGTCAAAAAGGCCTTAAAAGCGCGTGAAGCCCGTCAAGCTGCCCGCAAAGCACGTGATGAAAGTCGTAATGGCAAACGTAAAAAGAAAACTGAGCGTTTACTCTCGGGTAAATTAACCCCCGCACAGTCGCGTAATAGCAAGCGTAACGAACTTTATCTCGTCGAAGGAGATTCTGCCGGTGGCTCAGCTAAACAGGGGCGTGACCGCAAATTTCAGGCGATTTTGCCATTACGGGGTAAAGTTATTAATACCCAAAAGGCGAAAATGGATGATATTCTCAAAAATGAAGAAATCAGCACTATGATCTACACGATCGGTGCCGGTGTTGGTCCCGAATTTTCCGTTGAAGACAGTAATTACGATAAGATCATTATCATGACCGATGCGGATACCGATGGTGCCCATATTCAGATCTTATTACTGACGTTCTTTTATCGTTATATGAAACCACTGATTGAGGCGGGTAAGGTTTATATTGCCTTACCACCGTTGTATCGCCTACAAAAAGGTAGTGGCAAAAATCTGCAGATCCGCTATGCTTGGACCGATGATGAATTAGCTGCTGAAATGAAGACTTTTGGTAAAGGGAGTAGTTTACAGCGTTACAAAGGTCTTGGTGAAATGAACGCTGATCAGTTATGGGAAACGACAATGAATCCGGAATCACGGACTTTGATCCGAGTTCGAATCGATGACGCCGCTCTAGCGGAACGCCGTGTCACTACCTTGATGGGCGATAAAGTTGCACCGCGACGTAAATGGATCGAAAGTCATGTTCAATTTTCAATGGCTGAAGAAGGCAGTATTTTAGAGACAAAAACAGCTAATCATACCGCTAACAGTGTGGCATCTGACACACCTGATCAAGCAGCAAAGTGAGTGAGTAAATGAGTAATCAACAGAACATTCAAGAATTAACTTTAGAAGAAGTTATGGGCGATCGCTTTGGTCGCTATTCCAAATATATTATTCAAGAACGTGCCTTACCGGATATCCGTGATGGCTTAAAACCAGTTCAGCGGCGTATCTTATACGCAATGAATCGTGATGGCAATACCTATGATAAAGGTTTCCGTAAATCAGCTAAGTCGGTTGGTAATGTTATGGGTAATTTTCATCCCCATGGTGATTCTAGTATCTATGAAGCAATGGTCCGTCTGAGCCAAGATTGGAAACTACGGGCACCATTGATCGACATGCACGGTAACAATGGTTCAATGGATGGTGATCCGCCAGCAGCAATGCGTTATACCGAAGCGCGTCTGAGCAAGATCGCTGGTGAAATGTTACAAGATATTGATAAGAAAACCGTTGATTTTGTACCTAACTTTGATGATACTGAAGAAGAACCAACCGTTTTACCAGCAAGGTTCCCTAACTTGTTGGTCAACGGTGCGACTGGGATCTCCGCTGGTTACGCAACTGAAATCCCACCGCATAATCTTGGTGAAGTGATTCAAGCCTTAATTTATTTACTGGATCATCCCGATGCGACTTTGGATAAGTTGATGACCTTTGTTAAAGGCCCTGATTTTCCAACTGGTGGGATCATCCAAGGCCTTGATGGGATCAAACAAGCGTATGAAACTGGCCGTGGTCGGATTGTCGTTCGTTCACGTACCGAAACAGTTACCCTACGTGGTGGTCGTGAACAGATTGTGATCAGCGAGTTACCCTATGAAGTTAACAAGGCGCAACTAGTCAAAAAAATGGATGAAATTCGTATTCTGAAAAAAGTAGACGGTATTTCTGAAGTCCGTGATGAATCTGATCGCCGTGGTTTATCGATTGTGGTTGAGCTTAAGAAGGGCGCGAATGCGCAAGGTATTTTGACTTATCTTTTAAAGAATACCGATCTTCAAGTCACTTATAACTTTAATATGGTGGCAATCAACCATCAGCGGCCAGATCAATTAGGCTTAAAGCAATTATTGATGGCTTACTTAGAGCACCAACAAATCGTGATCACACGCCGGACCCATTTTGATTTGGACAAGGCACAAGCCCGGCAGCATATTGTACTAGGTTTGATCAAAGCACTATCGATTTTAGATCAAGTGATTAAAGTGATTCGGCAAAGTAAAAATAAAAAGAACGCGAAAGACAATTTAGTCGCTGCTTTCCAATTTACCGAACCGCAGGCGGAAGCAATTGTTTCGTTACAACTGTATCGGTTAACCAATACAGATATTACCGCTCTACAAAAAGAACAGGCTGACTTAGATAAGCAGATCGCCAAGTTAGAAAAGATCTTAGCTGAACCAAAAGAATTGGGCCGTGTACTTAAAGCACAACTCCGCCAGATCGATCATGATTATGGCAACAAGCGTCTCAGTGAGATTCAAGCAGAGATCGAATCACTAAAAGTTGATACAAAGGTGGTCGTTGCTGATGAGGCTGTCATTGTAGCTGTCAGTCACGATGGTTATCTTAAACGCAGTAGTTTACGTTCTTATAACTCATCGACCGATGATGATAATGGCTTGAAAGACGAAGACTTTTTGATCTTCCAACAACAGTTGAGTACGCTAAATCACTTGTTTATGTTTACTAACAAAGGTCACGTGATCTATCGGCCAGTTTATGAGATCAGCGATGCTCGTTGGAAGGATACTGGTGAACATATTTCACAGACGATCGGTTTAGCCGCCGATGAGGCAATCATTCGTACTTTTGCTTTCAGTGAATTAAAACAGGGTGGCCAGTTTGTGCTGACCACAACTGATGGTTATATCAAACAGACAGAATTTAGTGAATTTTTGCCTGGTCGTGCTTACAAATCACGTGCCGCACAAGCTATGCGGCTAAAAGATGAGTCTGCCTTTGTAACGGATGTCATCTATATTCAACCAGATGAAGTGGCGCAATATGATGTTTTCTTGGCCAGCTATACTGGTTATGGTTTGCGTTACCCACTTAGTGAAGTGCCGGTGATCGGTGCTAAAGCTGCCGGAACTAAGTCAATGGCACTTAAGGATGGCGATCATGTGGTCAATGCAGTGCTAGTGCCACGTGAAAAAGCAACTCCCGTCACGATCATTACTCAACGGGGTGCATTGAAACGGATGGACGTGCAGGAAATCACTGAAACTAGCCGCGCTCGTCGTGGTATGCTGATTTTGCGCGAGTTAAAACGTAATCCACATCGGGTTCAGATCATGACTGGCCCGTTACCAGCCGCTGCAAAATTATTGGTACAAACAGATACACGACAGACGTTTTTCTTAACGCCGGATGAACATCCCATCAGTGATCGTTATTCAAACGGTTCCTTTGTTCTTGACACTGAAAAAACTGGTACACCGGTAATTGGCTACCCTAAAATCCAATTTGCACAAGCTGAATAATCTTAATTTTGAGCAATCGCATTCGCGATTGCTTTTTTGTTTCTGTTATAATATATAATCAAACTGTTATATAAAAAAGTGGAACAGAACAAAAAATAAATTATTCAAGCAAAAAATAAATAATGGCGGTATCGATTATTCTTATGGTTGTCCCAATTGGATTTTTTCCCGAAATATTCATAAAAAAAACTAAAATAAAATCAGGGAAAGGGCTTGCATAACGAACATTTTATGTTATACTAACTTATGAAAACTGTTACATTAATGTTTGACATTTAAGGAGGCACTCAATTATGAAACAGCTCCAAGCAAATGACACGACCACAGATTATTGGGAAGGATTCAACGGCGGCGACTGGCAAGATTCAATTGACGTTCGTGATTTCATCCAGCAAAATTTAGTACAATACGATGGTGACGAAAGTTTCCTAGCTGGCCCAACTGAAGCAACCACAACCTTAAATAACAAAGTTATGGCTTTGAAGAAACAAGAACGTGAAGCCGGCGGTGTACTTGACGCTGATAATGACGTTCCCGCAACTTTAACTTCTCATGGCCCTGGCTATATTGAAAAAGATTTAGAAAAAATTGTTGGCTTACAGACTGACAAACCTTTGAAACGTGCATTCATGCCTTATGGTGGTATCCGGATGGCAGAAGATGCCCTCGAAGCTTATGGTTTCAAGACTGATCCGAAGATGCATCAGATCTTTACTGAATGGCGTAAAACACATAACCAAGGTGTATTCGATGTTTACACACCTGATATGCGTAAAGCTCGTCACTATAAGATTATTACTGGTCTTCCTGATGCTTATGGTCGTGGCCGGATTATCCCTGATTTGCCACGTGTTGCGCTATATGGTATCGATCGTTTGATCGAAGACAAGATCGCTGATCACGGTAATGTTGGCGATGGTGAAATGACTAATGACGTTATCCAATTACGTGAACAAATCGCTGATCAAGTTAAAGCCTTAAAAGGTATGAAGAAAATGGCTGCTAGCTACGGCTTTGATATTTCAAAACCAGCCAAAACAGCTCAGGAAGCCGTTCAGTGGGTTTACTTCGGTTATTTAGCCGCAGTTAAAACACAAAACGGTGCTGCAATGTCTGTTGGCCGGATCGACTCATTCTTGGATATCTTTATCCAACGTGACCTTGATCGTGGCTTACTTGATGAAAAGCACGCACAAGAGTTAATTGATCAATTTGTTATGAAGTTACGGATGGTTCGCTTCATTCGGACAACTGATTACAATGATTTGTTCTCTGGTGATCCTATCTGGGCCACACTTTCAATGGCCGGTGTTGGTATGGATGGCCGTCATCATGTTAATAAGACTAGTTTCCGTGTTTTGAAGACATTGGAAAACATGGGGGCTGCACCAGAACCTAACATTACGTTATTATGGGACAAGCGCTTACCAGACGGCTTCAAACGTTATGCTACAAAAGTTTCAATTGATAGTTCAACGATTCAATATGAAAATGATGCATTAATGCGTAACGAATGGGGTACTGACTACTACGGCATTGCTTGCTGTGTTTCTGCACAACCAATTGCTGATGGTGTTCAATTCTTTGGTGCTCGTGCTAATATGGCTAAAACCGTTTTATATGCCATCAATGGTGGTGTTGATGAAATGGGCCGTGCTCAAGTTGGACCAGCAGCTGAACCAATTACTACTGAATATATTGACTATGATGACTTTATGGAGAAATTTGATCGTCAATTAGACTGGGTTGCTGACGTTTATGTTAATGCCTTAAATGCCATTCATTATATGCATGATAAGTATGACTATGAAGCAGAACAATTATGCTTGAAGAACTCACGCTTAGATTACACCTTTGCAACTGGTATTTCTGGTTTATCACACGCAACAGATTCGCTTTCTGCAATCAAGTATGGTCATGTTAAAGTTATTCGTGACGAAGATGGTATTGCAGTTGACTTCAAAGCTGATCATGACTATCCACGTTATGGTAACAATGATGATCGTGCTGATAACATTGCTAAGATGTTAGTTAAGAAGTTGTTTGACAAGATGAATAAACATCATTTATATCATGGTGCTAAATTATCAACTTCTGTTTTGACCATTACTTCTAACGTTGTTTATGGTAAGAACACTGGTACTACACCTAATGGTCGTCAAGCCGGCGAACCATTCTCACCTGGTGCTAACCCAGCATATGGTGCAGAACAAAATGGTGCCTTAGCTTCCTTGTTATCAACAGCTAAGATTCCTTATAAGTATGCTCGTGACGGTATCTCCAATACCTTTGGGGTAACACCACGGACCTTAGGTAATGATATTAGTAGTCAAGAAGATACTTTAGTTAACATGGTTGACGGGTACATGGAAAACAAAGGTATGCATTTGAATATCAACGTCTTCAATCGTGATACCTTGAAAGATGCACAAGCTCATCCTGAAAAGTATCCAACATTGACCGTTCGTGTTTCTGGTTACTGTGTCTACTTTGCAGATTTAACTAAGGAACAACAAGACGACGTTATTTCGCGGACATACTTCGAAGCAATGTAATAGTTTTCGTTTTTGAAAGTGGATGGATTGATTATGATTCATCCACTTTCTAGTAAAGTACTTAAATTCGGTTTAAGTATTTTACTAGAAAGTGAATGATGGATTTAAATGATGGGGTGATGAGATGAAAATTTTTGAACAAGAACAATCATCAGTTGCAGTAGCAGACGAAACACCAATTGGCTACGTGCACTCAATAGAAACATTTGGTTCAGTTGATGGACCTGGTATTCGTTACGTACTTTTCTTACAGGGGTGTCGGATGCGTTGTCAATTCTGCCATAATCCTGACACTTGGAATCAGGGCGTTGGTGATGAAATGACTGCAGATCAAGTATTAGCTGACGCTGAGCGATATAGAGCATTCTGGGGTAAGCAGGGTGGCATTACTACCAGTGGTGGTGAAGCTTTACTTCAGATCGATTTCTTGATCGATTTATTTAAGAAAGCTAAGGCTAAAGGAATTCGGACTTGTTTGGATACCTGTGGCCAACCGTTTACCCGGAAACAACCTTGGTTTGATAAATTTGAAGAATTAATGCGGTATACTGATATTTCATTAGTTGATATTAAGCAGATCAATCCACGTGAGCATAAGCGTTTGACTGGCTGGAGTAATGAAAATATCTTTGATATGTTGAGTTACATGTTAGAACATGATAAACACGTTTGGATTCGTCATGTGTTAGTGCCACAACGGACTGATTTTGATACTGAATTGATTCAGATCGGTAATTATATTAAAACTATCGCACCAATCGTTGATAAAGTTGAAGTATTGCCATACCATACAATGGGCGTTTCTAAGTATGAAGAATTAGGAATCGATTATCCATTGGATGGCATTGAACCACCGACCCAGGCACGGGTCAAAAATGCTGAGAAGTTATTGCATACTACTGATTACACCAATTATCAGCAATATCCTAATTATTCTAGAGCATAATTAGTAAGTTTAGTTTATAATAGTAGCGTCCACCGCCTAATGCTGGTAAACTAGCTAGGGAAGTGGGGGCTATTATTTTTTTAATGAAAAATTCAGATTATAGTCACAATTTTGATTGCATATTATTGTATAATTATCAGCAGTGCGTCAGATTCCGCTTAACTATTTTTCACAATGAAATAATTGTCTTTATGTAAAGCTTTAGGTTATTATTAGTATAAGCATCAAGTATATTGAAGGGGGATCACGTTTTGAAAACCAAACAGGAAAACATTTTTTCATCTAAAACGTTGACTTATTTTTTACAGCTCGCGGAAACGATGAATTACACGCAAGCTGCCCAACTGCTTGGCATTACGCAGCCTGCTTTAACCCAACAAATTAAAAAGTTGGAACGTAGTGTAGAAGCACCATTATTTTATTCGGTAGGTAAGAAGTTACATCTATCTGATGCCGGCCGAACAATGTTACAAACAACGCACGAAATTTATGAATTATTAAATCAGGCAACTGATGAGATTCAGCAAACGACGAGTGCAACTCAAGGTAAGATTTCAATTGGTTTATTAGCTTCCATTGAGGATCGCGTTTTGGAAGATTTTGCCATTCATTATTATAAGGAAAATCCTGAGATTGAATTAAGTTTCCATATGCTGACACGTAAAGAGATCTGGGAGCGCTTAGAAACCAACCAGATCGATTTAGCGGTTATGTATCTACCCGATGACAGTATCAAAAACTGGAAACCATATAAATCCAAGAAGATCCTCAATGAAGATTTATTATTCTTGCATCATAATCAAAAATTAGCCAAACGTAAGAAGATCAAATATAAGGATACAATCGATAATAATTGGGTCACTTATCCCGAACGTTATTATCTAAATTCACTGATCAATGAATCGTATAAGAATCAATTAGTTGATGCGCCCAATATCGTAGCTCACTTTACAACACCTAATCAAATCTTGCGGTTTGCGCGTTCAACGCAGACTTATACAGCTTTACCAAATTCATTTGTGCAGGCCCATCAGGCAGACATTGATTCATACGTTGCTTCATTTGATCCGGCAATTCACTTTGATTTGGCATTTGTTTTCCGGCAAGATAAAGATCAAATACCACGAATTGCTAGCTTCTTGGATGCATTTGATGATTATATCAAGGCCGAAGATTATATTTCACGGCTTAAGGCCACAACAGAAACTGAATAACCACGAATTTACCAAGATAACTTGCCACACTATATAGCCACCGTGCTATAATTAATTACGATTGTTAGTAGTAAACGCTACTAATATAACTTAGTGGGTATGGGACGTGCCGTGGTTAATAGCATAAAAACCACATGAGTACAATGTTCATGTGGTTTTCGTGTGTTCCCAGAAATTTGTCTAAACAGACGAATAGTTCACAAATTTATAGGGAGTGTTTTTTATGAATAAACAATTGGTTTTTGGCCATCAAAATCCAGATACTGATGCAATTGTTGCTGCAATGGCCTATAGCCATCTGTTAAACGAATTAGGTGCCGATACTGAGGCCGTAGCCTTAGGAACGCCTAATGACGAAACTAAGTACGTTTTAGACTGTTTCAACGCCACAGCACCACGTGTCGTTGAAACAGTGGCTAACGAAGTTAAAGAAGTTATTTTAGTTGACCATAACGAAGCACAGCAAAGTGTTGCTGATCGTGATCAGGTGCAAGTTGTTGCCGTCGTTGATCATCATCGAATCGCTAACTTTGAAACAACTAATCCATTGTATTATCGCGCTGAACCCGTTGGTTGCACTAGCACGATCATCACTAAACTATATCATGAAAGCAACATTGAAATTCCGAAGCAATTAGCTGGTTTGATGCTATCAGCAATCATTTCAGATACGTTATTGATGAAATCACCAACAACGACTGATGAAGATAAAGCGGCTATCAAGGAATTAGCTGAAATTGCGGGTGTTGACGCTAATAAGTATGGTTTGGAAGAATTACGTGCTGGTACTAACGTTGACGGTAAATCAGCCGCTGATTTGATCGATGCTGATGCTAAATCATTTACTTTAGCTGGTAAAAACGTGCGGGTCGCACAAATCAACACCGTTGACGTTAACGATATCTTTAAACGCCAAGCTGATTTTGAAACTGCGATTAAAACAGCAAATGCTGACAATGGCTATGATTTGTTCTTCTTGATGGTTACTAACATCTTGAATAGTGATACGGAAGCTTTAGTTATTGGTGATCCAATTGCACCAGTTGAAGCTGCCTTTGATCAAAAACTCAACGCACAGCAACGGTTAGTTTTACCAGGCGTGGTTTCACGTAAGAAACAAGTTGTCCCACAATTAACTGCAGCGTTTGAACAACAATAGAAGTAATACGATAAACTTAGTTGAAATAAAGCAACTAAGTTTATTTTTTAAGCTAAAAGTAGCAAGTTTGATCAAATAAAATTAAAAAGACACTACTTTGTATAATATATATTATGTAAACTAGGATGAATGAATTAGAATTAGGTCTATTTATTGAACTGATTTTTAGGACTCCCCTTGTCAAAATCCATTTTTAGGTAAATTAAAAAGACACTCGAAAAAGTGTCTTTTTTGATTAAATAATCTCATCTTTGATCCAGCCGATCGCAATGGCTTTTTCACCTAAATGTGCGCCAACTACAGGACCGAAATAACTAATATCGAATTTAACTTGGGGATACTTAGCGGCTAATTGATCACGCCACTCGATTGCTGCTGGCTCATCGTTAGCGTGAATCACATAGGCATGAATCGGATAATCGGTTTGTTGCACGGTCTGCGCGAATAATTCTTCGACGCGTGCATAAGCTTTCTTCAATGAACGAATTTTTTCAAAGGCCACGATTTTATGAGAATCATCATCAAATGTTAGAATTGGCTTGATTCGTAACATACTGCCAAGAAATGCTGATGCATTGGATAAGCGGCCGCCACGAACTAAGTTCTGCAGATCATTGACAATGAAGTATTCGTTAGTCGTTGCGCGTAAAGCATCTAAACGTGCAAGAATTTCTTCAACCGTTTTGCCTTTTTGAGCCATTTTAGCAGCTGCTAAAACCATTTCGCCCATTAAAATAACGGTGATCTGAGAATCATAAGGGATTACATGCGTATTTTTAACTAACTGCGCGGCATTTTTTAAGTTGTTTACAAAACCTGAGATCGTACTGGCTAGATGAATACTGATAACGGTATCGTAACCTTGATCGCCTAAACGCTCGTATAAAGCGACCATTTCACCGATTGAAGGCTGTGCGGTGCTAGGAAAATTTTCCGAATGCCGTAGTTTTTCATAGAATTCAGTAGAAGTGACGTCAACACCTTCATTATAGGTTTGACCATCTAGAACGACGGGAATCGGCACCACCGTAATGTTATTTTCATCGATCAATTGCTGGGGTAAGTACGCTGTACTGTCCGTCACAACAGCAATTTTCATAATTGGACACCTACTTTAATGTTTTCATTATCTAAATAACTATACCATAATATCAACTAACTCACAGCTGAAACTAGTAAATTTTAATCGCCCTATCACCCTACTACTTACCTACCATAGTGGGGGCTAAGCGTTGGGTGCTACTAACTAACCGTTTCAGTAAAACTTTGAGAAGTTGCTGCTCATCAGCGGGCCAATTGGCTAAAATTGCTTGTTCTAGCTCAGCGGTAGCTTGACGAAAGTGCTGAAATTGAGTACGACCAAGCTCGGTTAGAATAAACGTCCGCTTACGACGATCGTGTTGATCACTGTGTTTTTGTAATAATTTTTTATGTGTCAACGCAGTTAGCTGTCGACTGAGCGTTGAAATGTCTAACCCGGTTAAATGATGTAGGTCAGTGATCGTTGGTTGTGCATCGGTTAAAAAACTTAATAAGCGAACATCGGCACGGTTTAAACCAAATTGCTGACCAATTTGCTGCTCATAACGTTGTCGCTGTTCTTCAAATTGTTTAAGGGTGGTAAAAATTGGGTCGATCGAACTCACCTCCTAATTTCATATATACGAATCCGCCGAACTTCACTTACAGCCCGTCCTGATCTAAGAAAACTAGATTACTTGTATTCTACAATAGTCTAGTTGTAACTTACAAGTAAATTTTCATTCAGCTTCTTTGTCACTGAAGCCTAAAACAAGTATAATTAGAAGCATATTGAGAACTTATGAAAGCGAGGTGGCTTAAATGTCATTTGATGGCGTCTTTACCCATACAATGGTGAATGAATTGTCACCCTTACTCACTGGTGCACGCTTAAGTCGTATCAGTCAGCCATATCCCAATGAACTGATTATTACTGTTCGGGCTAATCGGCATAATTATCCGCTGCTACTTTCAGCACATCCGAGCTATGCACGCTTGCAAATTACTGAAATTCCCTTTGTTAATCCAGAAAAACCGACTAATTTTACCATGACTTTGCGGAAATATTTGGATGGCGCAATTCTTAAATCGATCAAGCAAATCGATAATGATCGTGTCGTTCACCTGACCTTTACCGCACGAAATGAAATTGGTGATCAAGAGAGCTTAGTATTGATTATCGAAATGATGGGTCGCCATAGTAACATTGTTTTAGTTAATCAGGCAGATCAGCGGATCATTGATACGATTCGCCACGTTGCTCATGATCAAAACCGCTACCGACTTTTGCTACCTGGGGCCACCTACATTGCCCCACCGCAGCAAAATGAAGCTGATCCATTTACTGCGACAGAACCGTTGTACCGCACGATGCCAGCAACACCAGATATTTTTGCGCAAGCTAAGGCTTTACAGCAGACTTACCAAGGTTTTGGTTTTGATACAGCGCTTGAGCTGGCCACACGCTTAGCACAAGCCACTGATCAGGATCAAGCTTGGCACGATTTTTTCCAGACGCTGGATCAAGCTCCTCAGCCAACGATTACTCATGATCCGACTAAGAAACAGTTGCAATTCTCCCCTGCGCATTTATAAGTCAGCATGGTACGCGCACAAACTACGCGAGCTTAAGCGAGTTATTAGATCATTTTTATCGGGATAAAGCGCAATTAGATCGTGTACATCAACAAGGCAGCGACCTTATTCGGCTGGTACAAAATGAATTAAAGAAAAATAAGAAAAAATATCGCAAACTTGAACAAACTTTAGCGGCTTCCGAAAAGGCGGACACTTATCGAATCAAAGGCGAAATTTTGACTACCTACTTGCATAAAGTTGAGCGCGGCATGACTGAAGTCACATTGCCTAACTTTTACGCTGATGAAGCGCCAATTAAGATCAGCCTGGCTAATCAATTATCGCCTTCTAAGAATGCACAAAAGTATTTTACTAAGTATCAAAAGTTAAAGAACTCAGTCCACTACGTTAACGAGCAACTCGCAGCAACTCAGCAAGAAATTGATTACTTTCAAGGTATTTTGACGCAAATTGATTTAGCTGCACCGAAAGACTTACAAGATATTCAAGCTGAATTACGCCAACAAGGTTATTTACGGACGAAGAGCAAACAAAAAAAGCAGCGGCCTAAATTAAGTCAGCCAGAAACTTTTTATGCCAGTGATGGCACAAAGATTTTAGTGGGTAAAAATAACTTACAAAACGACCGATTAACGTTAAAAACAGCGCGTAAAACGGATATTTGGTTGCACGCTAAGGATATCCCAGGATCACACGTGATCATTACCAGTGCTGAACCAAGTGAACAAACTTTGGTTGAAGCGGCTAATCTAGCGGCTTATTATTCTAAAGCACGTTTATCCGCAACTGTACCCGTCGATACCGTTGCCGTTAAAAAGATCCATAAACCTAATGGAGCAAAACCTGGCTTTGTGATCTATACCGGCCAAAAAACGATCACAGTCACACCTGATGAACAACTCGTACAAAAATTAAGTCAACAACCATAAAAAGAGTGGAAATCTCAACAGATTTCCACTCTTTTTATTTACCCCAATGTTCTGGATCACGTCGCCATTGATGTAGCAACTCACGATTTTTAGCATCGATCGAACCTGAATCAATCGCCGTTTCAACCAGCGCCGTATAATTAGTTAAGGTATAAAAAGGAATACCAGCTTGCGCAAAATTAGTTGTACTAGCAGCTAATTCATAGCTGAAGATGCCGCAAACACCTAATACTATTGCCCCCTCATTTTGTGCGGCAGTCACCGCTTTTAGCACACTACCGCCAGTTGAGATCAAATCATCGATCACAACTACCTTCGCACCAGCGGCTAATTGACCTTCAATTTGGCGTCCCTGACCATGATCCTTTGGTTTAGAGCGTACATAGATCATTGGTAACTCAAGTTCAGCGGCAACCCACGCTGCATGCGGGATCCCGGCAGTTGCTGTACCAGCGATCACTTCAGCTGCTGGAAAATGCTGTTTGATCAATTCAGCTAAGCCAATTGCAATATGTTTGCGGACTACAGGATAACTGATCGTCAAGCGATTATCTGTATAAATAGGACTTTTGATGCCGCTGGCCCAAGTAAAGGGCTGTTCAGGTCGCAGCGTTACCGCCTTGATGGTGAGTAAATCAGTTGCGATTTTGGTTGCCTTATCTTGATTATTGCTGGTCATGAGCTGCCTCCCAAAGTTGTTTGATCTGCCGATAAGCGCTAACTGGATCTGCTGCTTGCGTGATCGGTCGGCCGACTACCAAACGATCACTGCCGTAAGTTGCTGCCGCTGTCGGGGTAACAACTCGTTGCTGATCATCGGTTCGATTAGTTGCCAAACGGATTCCTGGTGTGATGCAGAGAAAATCAGGACTAGTCGCCTGCTTGATTTGTTGCGCTTCTAGCGCGGAACAAACCACCCCAGCTAATCCAGCCTGTTGAGTCAGCTGGGCTGAATGCGTCACACTATTAATCAGTGAGGTGTTGACTAATTGTTCTTGCTGCATTTGCTGTTCACTAGTTGAAGTGAGCTGCGTCACTGCAATCAATTGCGGCGGTAATTTACCAGCTGGTGTACCCGCGATTAGCCCTGCTTGTGCTGCCTGCATCATAGCCACTCCACCGGCAGCATGAACATTGGTTAAGCGCACACCAAGACCAGCCAGCACCTTCATACTCTGTTCTACTGTATGGGGGATGTCATGTAACTTGAGATCCAAGAAAACATCGTGACCCGCAGCAACTAAGAAACGTACAATATCTGGTCCTGCACTATAGAATAGCTCCATACCTACTTTAGCGTATAAACGCATTTCCTGTGGAAATTGAGCTAAAAAAGTTTTAACAGCCGCCTGATCCGGAAAATCTAACGCAATAATAGGTCGACTCATACCGAGGTCACCGCCATTTCCGTGATCAAATCAGTTAGCGTTTTGATCTGATAACGATCCATTACATCAGGTAACGCCTTAATAATCTCTGGGCAAGCTTGCGGATTGCTAAAATTAGCAGTCCCAACGGCAATAGCACTAGCACCAGCCATCATTAATTCTAGAACATCTTCTGCAGTCATAACGCCACCCATGCCGATAATCGGCAATTGGGAAATCTGATGAACTTGATTGATCAAACGCACAGCAACTGGTTTGATTGCGGGGCCAGAAAGACCACCGGTGCGATTACCTAAAAGCGGTTGCCGTGTTTTTAAATCGATCTGCATACCAACCAGCGTATTGATCATAGTAAAGCCATCAGCACCCGCGTCTTCAACGGCACGCGCAATCACACGAATGTCAGTCACATTAGGTGATAACTTAACGTAAACTGGGACTTTACTAACCGCTTTACAAGCCTTAGTTAAGGCATAGGCTGATTTAGGATCGGTACCAAATTCCAATCCGCCATGGGCAACGTTAGGACAAGAAATATTTAATTCAATGGCTTTAACGTTTGGTGCTGTGCTAATTTGGCGACAAACTTCCACGTAGTCACTTTCCGTTGAACCAGCAACATTGGCGATCACCGGTAATTCAGGGTAACGTTCAGCCAGCCAAGGCAACTTATCAGCCATAATTGCGTCAACACCTGGGTTCTGTAGACCAATTGCATTCAACATACCACTGGTTGTTTCTGCTACCCGTGGGGTTGGATTACCGGCACGTGGTTGTAAGGTTGCCGCCTTAACGATGATTGCCCCTAATTGATCAAGATCATAAAATTCGGCGTAGCGCTGGCCAAAGCCAAAGCAACCACTCGCAGGCATGATTGGATTTTTCAAATTTAATCCGGGTAATTCTACAGCTAAACGATTCATTAAATTTCTACCTCCCCGGTTGCAAATACTGGCCCATCGTCGCAGACCTTATACAGTTTGGTACTATTTTGTGCCGGTACAACACAGGCGTAACATTCACCTACACCGCAAGCCATGCGACTTTCCAAAGAGATATAAGCATGTGGGTGCGTGCGGTAACGGTTATTGACTGCCATCAACAAGCCACGTGGCCCACAGGCATAGACCGCATCAAATTCTGTAGTCGCAAATTCTGCATCCAGCAGTAAACCAATGTGACCGTGAAACCCATATGAACCATCGTCGGTTGCATAATGGACGGTACCAAGCTCGCGAAATTCTTTTTCATAAAAAATCTGCTCGCGGTGCCCAAAGCCAATTGCGTGGGTCACAGTCACCCCTTGTGTTACTAATTGACGTGACAGAGCATACAAAGGTGGAATACCAGTGCCGCCACCAATGATCAATGCTCGCTGACCCGCATGTAAAAAGTCGGTTGGAAAACCATGACCTAATGGGCCGATCGTATCCAGTTGTGCCCCGCTAGCGATATGACTAAGCACGGTTGTACCCTGCCCCACTGTACGATAGATCAACCGTAATTGACTTGTTGCCGGGTCAATTTGTGCGATTCCAAATGGTCGCCGCAACAATAGCCGGTCATCAGGTATTTTCACATCAACAAACTGGCCTGCCGTAGTTGTCGCCTTAGCCATCGCACCTTTTAAGGTCAGTTCAAACACATCCGCAGTTAATTGGCGTTGCTTAATCACCTTTAACTTTTCCTGTTGCATGGCCACAATCCCCTTTGTATTTAAATTAGAGTGGTAACGTTGTAAAGGCACGTGATTCTAGAACTCTTAGAATCGCGTTAGCCGTATCTAAGGAAGTAAACAGTGGAATGCCTTGTTCAATTGCCGTTTGCCGAATTTGAAAGCCATCGGAAGCCACATCACGATCTGCATCCATTGTATTGATCACAACTTGCACATGGCCGCTATTTAATAACTGTAAAATACCTTGTTCAGCGTTATCTTTGATTTTGGCCACGGTACTCGTCTTGATTTCAGCGGCACTGAAATAATCAGCCGTCCCGGCAGTCGCAATGACACGATAACCAATTTCACGGAAACGTTTAGCTAAATCGGCAGCTTCGGCTTTATCTTTATCCGCAATGGTAAACAGAACCGTACCAAAATCCGGTAAATGTAATTTACAAGCTTCGAAAGCCTTGTATAGGGCCTTTTCCATGGTAGTATCGCTACCCATGACTTCCCCAGTTGATTTCATTTCTGGACCTAGCAAACTATCCACATTATCTAATTTAGAGAACGAGAAGACCGGCGCTTTAACGTGTACTAGTTTCCCCTCGGGATACAAGCCAGCTTGGTAGCCTAGTTCAGTCAAGGTGGTGCCCAAAATCACTTGTGTAGCCACTTGAGCCATGGGAATACCCGTTACTTTGCTCAAAAATGGCACCGTGCGGCTGGCACGCGGATTAACTTCCAGCACATAAACCTGTTCCTGATGAATAATAAATTGGATATTCATCATACCGATACACTTTAAAGCCACCGCTAACTTTTGTGCGGCACTAACGATCTGCGCTTTAACGTCCGCTGACAGCGACTGTGGCGGATAAACAGCCATCGAATCCCCAGAGTGGACGCCTGCACGTTCAATGTGTTCCATAATACCGGGTAACAGCACTTGCTGACCATCAGAAATTACATCAACTTCACATTCTTTACCAACTAAATATTGATCGATCAAAACGGGATGGTCGTTGGAAACTTTAACGGCATCACGCATATAGACTTCTAAATCAGCCTGATTTTCAACGATCTCCATGGCTCGGCCACCTAAAACATAACTTGGTCGAATTAAAACGGGATAGCCAATCTGGGCCGCAATAGTAACTGCAGCAGCTTCAGTCGTTGCGGTTGCGCCAACGGGCTGCGGAATCGCTAAATCCTTGATCACTTGGTCGAACTCATCACGATCTTCCGCCCGGTTCAAATCAGCCACACTAGTACCTAGAATTTTTACTCCAGCAGCGGCTAAAGGAGCCGCTAAATTAATAGCAGTTTGCCCACCAAACTGGACAATAACGCCTTCTGGTTGTTCTAATTCAATCACGTTCATAACATCTTCAAATGTTAGCGGCTCAAAATATAATTTATCCGCGATCGTAAAATCAGTTGAGACGGTTTCCGGATTATTGTTCATAATAATCGCTTCATAACCGGCTTTTTGAATTGCCTTGACTGAATGTACCGTAGCATAATCAAACTCAACGCCTTGACCGATACGAATCGGGCCGGAACCGATAACTAGTACTGACGGTTTCTTTGTGACTTGGCTTTCGTTTTCTTCTTCAAATGTGCCGTAATAATACGGTGTCTGCGATTCAAATTCTGCAGCACAAGTGTCAACCATTTTATAAACTGGCCAGATATTGGCCTCACGCCGCATTTTACGCAATTGATCGACCGGTAACTGCCATAACTGGCTAATTTTTTCATCAGTAAAGCCATTACGTTTGGCCTGCTCTAAAACCGTCAAATCGCCTTTTTGCGCCGCCAATTGCTGTTCAAGCTCAATGATGTGTAATAACTTATCTAGGAAGAAAATATCGATCTTAGTCAATTCATTTAATTCTTCTAAGCTATAATTACACCGTAATGCTTCGGCGAGATAGAACAAGCGATCATCTTGGGGATGAACTAATTTATCAGTTAATTCAGCGTCACTAACTTGCGCTAATTCTGGTAACTCAAGGTGTAGCGTACCAATTTCTAATGAGCGCACAGCCTTTAAGATTGATTCTTCAAAGTTACGTCCGATTGCCATAACTTCGCCAGTCGCCTTCATTTGCGTACCTAAACGACGCTCACCCTTGGCAAATTTATCGAATGGCCAGCGCGGAATTTTGGTAACAACATAGTCCAAAGTAGGTTCAAACTCTGCGTACGTGGTCCCGGTAATTGGATTCATGATCTCGTCTAGCGTTAAACCAACCGCAATTTTTGAAGCAATTTTGGCGATTGGATAACCAGTCGCTTTAGAAGCTAACGCCGATGAACGCGAAACACGGGGATTAACTTCAATTATGTAGTATTGGAAACTATTAGGATCCAAGGCTAATTGAACGTTACAGCCACCTTCGATTTTTAGCGCGCGAATAATTTTTAATGAAGCGTCACGTAGCATTTGATTTTCTTTGTCTGAAAGTGTTTGAACTGGCGCTGTGACGATCGAATCACCAGTATGAATCCCAACTGGATCAACATTTTCCATATTGCAGACAACCAAGGCATTATCAGCAGCGTCACGCATGACCTCGTATTCAATTTCCTTAAAACCAGCGATACTTTTTTCGATCAAAGCTTGGGTGATCGGTGATAACTTCAATGCATTTGTGGCGATTTCAACTAATTCATTTTCGTTATCACACATACCACCGCCAGTACCACCCATGGTAAAAGCCGGCCGGACAATTACTGGAAAGCCGATTTTTTTGGCAAAATCAACCGCCGCCGCAACGGTGTTGACACTAGTTGAAGCTGGAATTGGTTCGTTTAACTGTTGCATCAGATTTTTAAACAATTCCCGATCTTCAGCTTGATCGATGGCATTAAGTTTCGTGCCTAACAGTTGAATATTTAATTCTTCTAAAATTCCGGCTGTAGACAACTCCATTGCCATGTTTAATCCTTGTTGTCCCCCCAGCGTTGGCAAAATTGCGTCAGGCAATTCTTTGCGTAAGATACGGGTCACAAACTCAATTGTTAATGGTTCGATATAAACTTGATCAGCAATTTCTGTATCAGTCATGATCGTTGCTGGATTGGAATTGACTAAAACAACCTGGTAGCCTTCTTCTTTTAAAGCTAAACAAGCCTGCGTGCCGGAATAATCGAATTCCGCTGCTTGGCCGATGATGATTGGTCCGGAACCGATCACCAATATTTTATGAATATCTGTGCGTTTAGGCAATGTACTGACTCCCCTTTAATCTAATCTGCGCGTTTGTTTATCCTAACTTAAGCTATTTAGGATAAACAGCGTCGGAAAAGCTACTTTTCAACCTGCTCTAAGCACGTTTAGCAAATGCATCGATCATTTCCATAAATTCATCGAATAAATGTGTTGCGTCGTGTGGCCCTGGCGTTGCATCAGGATGGAATTGAACGGAGAAGGCTGGATAGTTACGATGACGTAACCCCTCGATTGTCTGATCATTGATCTCCATGTGCGTGACCAAGAGATTTGCTTGTTCGACCGTGGCTGGATCAACGGTATAGCCATGGTTTTGCGAAGTGAAATCAATTCGTCCAGTGGCAATTTCACGAACTGGATGATTAAAGCCACGATGACCAAATTTCATTTTATAGGTATCCGCACCATTAGCTAAGGCAAATAGCTGATGACCTAAACAAATACCAAATAGCGGAATTTTACCTTGAATGCCCCGAATCATATCTAAGGCTTCGGGAACATCTTTCGGATCACCAGGGCCATTACTTAATAAAACACCATCTGGCGCTAAGTCGAGAATTTCTGCGGCTGTTGTATTGTACGGCAAAACTGTTAGGTTACAGTTACGCTTAGATAATTCACGCAATACACTGTGCTTCAATCCAAAATCGATCACCACGACGTTACGACCAGTGGCCGGGCTAGGATATGGTTTCGTAGTTGAAACTTGCTGCACCTGATTCTTAGGCATAACTAAGGCATTCAATTGGTCAAAAGCATGATCATCAACTGTATCGACAATACTGGCCTTCATGGTTCCTGCGGTTCGTAGCCGCCGCGTTAATCGTCGCGTGTCAACACCACTAATGCCAGGAATATGTTTTCGTTTTAAAAACTCGTCTAATGACATTTGATTACGCCAATTGCTGGCCCGACGCGCAACTTCACGTACAACTACCCCTTTACAGGTAGGGGCAATCGATTCATAATCATCACGATTAATGCCATAATTACCAATCAGCGGATAAGTAAAGGTGATAATTTGACCATTATAGGATTGATCAGTGATCGTTTCTTGATAACCAGTCATACCAGTGTTAAAGACCACTTCGCCAGTGGTTGTCAATGGTGCGCCAAAGCCTTCACCGGCAAAAACCGAGCCATCCTCTAATATTAAGTAACGTTTCATTTTGTTCCGCCTCTCTGGTAAGCAATTTGACCCGCGACAAATGTATAAACAGTTTCGCCGCAAACCTGGGTGTCAATAAACGGCGTATTATGCCCCTTAGACAACAAGCTGGCCGCAGTAATCTGGTAAGGATGATCAAGATCAAATACTGCAATGTCGGCTGGTTGTCCTACGCTTAATTGACCACTAGTTGCCAATTGAAAAATTTGTGCTGGCTTTTGACTGAGCCAATTAATCAGTTGTTTTAAAGTGAAAATTCGTGTTTTAACGAAGTTAGTATACAACAGGCTAAAGGCCATTTCACTACCAATAATACCAAATGGTGCTTGCCGCATGCTCTGCTGCTTTTCCGCATCACTATGGGGTGCATGATCAGTCGCAATACAATCGATTGTTCCATCCAATAAGCCAATGATCAATGCTTGCCGATCATGTTCACTGCGCAATGGTGGATTCATTTTGTAGTTACCGTCGTCGGCTGGAATATCTTGATCACTCAACAATAAATGGTGTGGTGTGACTTCACAAGTCACATTGACACCTGCCTGTTTGGCGTCGCGAATCAGCTGAACAGATTCAGCAGTCGAGACATGACAAACGTGATAATGAACGCCGGTAGCCTGAGCTAGCGCTAAATCACGTGCTAGCTGGGCCGTCTCCACCGTGTTACTAATACCAGGTAACCCCAGTTGTTCGGCTCGTGTGCCGGCATTCATGACCCCTCCGTGAATAAGACTGTCATCTTCTACATGAGCCGCTAAAGGTAAACCGACTTTAGCAGCCGCACGCATAGCCTGTTCCATGGTAGCTGTATTTTGAATGCCAGAACCATCATTGGAAAAAGCAAATGCCCCTGCCGCCTTTAAGGCTGGAAAATCAACCAACTGTCCGCCAGTCCGCTCAGTTGTGATTGTCGCGTACTGACCGATATGGACCACACCTTCAGCACGGTTACGCTGAACCATGGTTTGCACTTGTTGCACATTGTCAGGCACTGGTGTGACATTGGGCATTGCCCCAATAAAGGTAAAGCCACCGTGCGCAGCGGCTAGGCTACCCGTTCTGATCGTTTCCTTATAAGTTTGTCCAGGATCACGTAAATGAACGTGTAAATCAACTAAACCTGGACTAACAAAATTGCCCTGTAAATCGAGCGTCGTTGCTGCTGCCGCGGTTAAATCATTACCTAGTGCCGCAATTTTACCGTCTGTGATCAACAAATCGCATATTTGTAAGTGATCATTGATCAACAAACGGCCATTTTTCAATAAATAATCCATTTTAGGCTAGTCCCCCTAGACGGTTACCCCGCAGTACGCTTTCAATCATTGCCATACGTATGAAAACACCGTTACGCATCTGTTCGACAAATTTTGAGCGGGGACTCTCAACTAAATCACTGGCTAATTCAACACCGCGATTGATCGGGCCGGGATGCATGATGATTGCTTCTGGTTTCATGCGCGCGGCCCGCGCTAAGGTCAAGCCATATTGTTGATGGTAAGCCGCTTGATCAAAGGTCGAATCGTCGTTGTGGCGTTCGTGCTGTACCCGTAACATCATCATAACGTCAACTTGTTCAACTAACTCATCAATTGGTAAATACTGCCCAAACTGATCAAATTGATTATCATACCAGGCTTCTGGTCCAGAAAAATAAACCTGTGCGCCTAATTTTTGTAAAACTTCCATATTCGAACGTGCGACCCGCGAATGGTTCAGATCACCGACAATGGCCACCTTTAAGCCAGCAAAACCACCAAAAGTTTCGCTGATAGTCATCATATCGAGTAAACTCTGCGAAGGATGTTCTCCACTACCGTCACCGGCGTTGATCAAAGCAACTGGTAGCGCTGGTTGGTGCAACAATTCTTGGTAGTAAGCATCTTGTGAATGGCGGATCACTAGCAGACGAACACCAACTGCGGCTAACGTCAAACAAGTATCATACAACGTTTCACCTTTACTAACTGAGCTGGCTTGTGGATTGAAATCAACAACTGACAGCCCTAAGCGCCGCTCAGCAATTTCAAAACTAGTATGGGTCCGTGTGCTATTTTCAAAAAACAGATTAGCCGCATAAACGGGTTCAGTTAGTTCTAATTCAGTCCCGTGTTTAAATTCTTCTGCCCGATGAATTAGGGCTTCAACTGTTCTGACATCCAGATCACGCATTGAAACTAAAGCTGGTTGGCAAGTTAAAGGTTCTGCAATCATAGTATTTTCCTCCGTTCTAATCTTCGTTACGTGCCTGTTTAGGTAAAACTAAGTTTAAGAAGATGCCTAGTAAAGTAGCCAGCGCCACACCCGTTAATTGGAACTGTCCGAGTTGTAAGTATGCCCCACCGATACCGATGACTAAAATCGTGGCGGCGATCATTAAATTGCGCTTTTCGTCGAAATCGATTTTGTGTTCGATCAAGATCCGTAAGCCATTAGCGGCAATGACCCCAAAAAGTAGGAAACTAATGCCGCCGATCACTGGGCTCGGGATACTCATGATCAAAGCACTCAGTTTACCGACAAAGCCGAAGACGACAGCTAAGATGGCCGCACCAACTAGAACAAAGACACTGTGAACTTTAGTAATGGCAAGAACACCAATGTTTTCACCGTAACTCGTAACTGGGGGACCGCCGATAAAACCAGCAACGATCGAAGCTAACCCGTCACCAGAAAGTGTCCGGTGTAAGCCAGGATCCTTGAAGAAGTCACGGCCAGTTAATTGATCCAAAACCATGATGTGCCCCATATGCTCAGTCATCGTAACAAAGGCGATCGGTGCCATACCAAGGATCGCGCCCCAGTAAAAGCCTGGTTGGTAATTGACAAATGGTACTTCAAATGCAGGCAAAGCAATCCAAGCAGCATGCATTACTGGCGCAAAGTTGACTAAGCCAAAGGCCACGGCTACTAGATACCCGCCGACGATCCCTAACAAGATCGGGATCAGGCTGAAAAAACCTTTGAGAAACATATTGAGGAACACGGTCAAGCCTAAAGTGATCAATGCGACAATGAAGAATTTGATATCATAATGGCTGTTGTTCATCATCGCGTCATTAGCGGCACTCCCAGCTAGAGAGAGCCCGATTACCATGACCACTGGACCAACGACGATCGGCGGTAACACTTTATCGATCCAAGCGGAACCGATGCGACTGATGATCAACGCAACGATCAGGTAAACGACCCCGACGGCGATACTGCCTTGGGCGATAGCCGGATAGCCTTGCGTTTTCATTAAAGCCTGCATGGCGACAATGAAGGCAAAACTTGAGCCTAAGTACGCCGGAATCTTACCTTTAGTCATTAAAATATAGATGATCGTGCCGATCCCCGAACTGAGAATGGCGATCCCAGGATTTAAACCGACTAGGATCGGGACTAAAACGGTCGAGCCGAACATGGCGAATAAATGTTGCAGTGATAAGCCAAACCATTGTAGCGGTGCTGGTCTATCGCCGATATCTAAAATTGCATTACTTTTTTTCTGTTGTTCTTGCATGATGTAACCCCCTGTTCCACAAATGTGGAAGTTTTTATCTGCGGCAGCGCTGATAAATGGCTGTAAAAAAAAACGCGCATGATTTACTTAGCTGTCAGCAAGCAAAATGCGCGTTTTATGGGTATACAAAGTGACCCACTAAACTATTTTGCTCTCTCTGGAGACAATTAAATCGTTTTTGGTTGATCCAATTTTTGAATAAAGATACTGTCGCGTTGGTCAATTTCTTCCACCGCAACTTTGATTTGTTCGTGTAATGAAGTCGGAATGTTTTTACCCACAAAGTCAGCCCGAATCGGTAATTCACGATGACCACGATCGACTAGGACGGCTAATGAGATCTTCTTTGGCCGACCAATGTTCATCAAAGCGTCCATAGCGGCACGAACCGTCCGGCCAGTGAATAAAACATCATCGATCAGGATGACATGTTGATCTTCAATGGACACGGGGATATCAGAACCATTTAAGGTTGGTTCTTCCTTGCCTGGTTCATGCAGATCGTCGCGGTATAACGTAATATCAAGCTCTCCAACGGGCACCGTCAAGCCTTCTAATTGTTTCATCCGTTCAGCGATTCGTCGAGCCAAATAGATTCCCCGCGTCTTAATGCCAACTAAAACTAAATCGTCAGTGCCTTTACTCTGTTCAATGATTTCGTACGTGATTCGCGTTAGGGCACGCTTCATCGTCACACTGTCAACGACTTCTTTATCCATGCTAGGTTCCACCTTTCTGCATAAAAAAATCCCCTTGCCCGCGGCGGCAAGAGGATTTACTAAATTAGATTAGACTTTCCCTAATTTAAAAGATCACCTTACTAGCCTCACGGGACTAACTTTAAAGGATTCCGTATTTGTTTTTCATTGATATAAGCATACTTAAATTAATACTATCTGTCAACCTGTTTTCGCAAAGTTGCTAAGGTTTGTTCAAAAATCGACGGTAATGGTGTTGTAAAGGTCATCTGTTCACCGGTTCGTGGATGCTTAAACCCTAACAATGCTGCGTGCAAAAATTGACCATGCCCTTTTAATGTTTTTTTAGGTCCATAAAGCGGATCACCAGCAACTGGATGCCCGATATACTTCATATGCACGCGAATCTGGTGTGTACGGCCAGTTTCCAGAATACATTTGATCAGCGTATATTCATTAAAGCGTTCTAACACTTCAAAATGTGTCACCGCATGTTTACCGCCAGCAACAACGGCTTGTTTCTTCCGATCATTTTTAGCACGGGCAATTGGGGCATCAATGGTACCTTTATCTTCTTTAATCACCCCATGCACCAGCGCTAAATATTCACGCTGCGACGTTTTTGCCTGTAATTGCGCGGCTAAACTGATATGTGCTTGATCATTTTTAGCCACCATCAGTAAACCAGAAGTATCTTTGTCGATTCGATGAACGATACCCGGCCGAATCACCCCATTGATCGTGGATAGCGGGCTGTGATACAACAACGCATTGACCAGCGTATCTTGGGGATGCCCTGGTGCCGGATGAACGACCATACCTTGAGGTTTATTAACAACTAAGACATCATCATCTTCATAGACAATATCTAAGGGAATGTTCTGTGGTTGCACATCTAGAGCGGCAGGAGCTGGTATGCTGACGGTAATTTGATCACCGGCCGCCACCGCGTATTTTGCTTTTTCTAGCTGCCCATTGACTTGAACATGCTCGGTTTTGATCAGTTGTTGAACCTGCGCCCGTGATAATTCTTCAAAATGACTGCTGATCACTTTATCTAAGCGACCATTTTCAGTAGTCACAGTCAACGTTAAATTTTCTTCTTGCATACTTACCCTTTCTCATCTGCGAAAAATATCAAATAAACAAACACTAAAATAACACCAACAGTTAAAGCACTATCCGCAAGATTAAAAATTGGGAAGTTGATAAAATCCAATTGAAACATGTCAACGACATAGCCCAAGCGTAACCGATCGATAAAATTACCTAGTGCACCTGCAATCATGAACGTTAAGCCTAATGCGTAAATGCGGTGTTGTCGCCGAGCTTTATAAAGCAAGTAACCTAACACCAGAATGACGATCGGCGTTAAAAGCATAAAAAATAATTGCTTCCCTTGAAGAATGCTCCAGGCTGCACCATCATTACGCAAATAAGTCAGCGAAAATAAATTAGGAATCAACGTTTGGACTTGTTGTAACGCGAGATTGGTCGTGATCCAGTATTTTAGTAATTGATCGCAACCCACGATCACCACTAACAGAATTAAATAAAGCAAAAGCGGTCCTACTTTCTACAAAAGTTGTTTAAATTGCGCTAAGTCCGCTGCTAAATCGACTTGTAATTGACGATTATAGAAAACCGCAGCTGGATGAAAAGTTGGCATAATGCGATAACTTCGTTGCGTCGGCACAAACTTTTTTTGGTCGTAATCATAACGCCTGACTGGCCCAGTAAATAATTGCCCGTGAACTGAACTAACGCGATAGTCATTACCCAACAGTCGTTGTAAGCCAGTGTTACCAATGGTCAAAATTAAATCGGTTGGTAAATGCGCTAATTCATAATCCAATAGAAACGCTTGACTGATCATTTCCTGTTTGGTTGGTGGGCGGTTATCCTTTTTTTGATACGTTTCGCCAGTGCGTTTAGAAGTTTTAGTGACGAGCTTAAATGGTCGACTACGATAAGCACTGGTAATAAAAACCTCGGCACGAGTCACACCTAATGTAGCCAAAGATTTATCTAATTCAATACCAGCACGACCGGTAAATGGTTTATGCGAAGTAACTTCGGTTTCTCCTGGGGCTTCGCCCACTAAAATAAATCGCGGTGTAAGACTACCATTACCAGGCACTAGACCTTCCACGTTACCGTGAACAGTTTGCCAACCACGTGTCAGTAAATCGGCAGGTAAAATAGTCGCCATTAGAACAAGCCAGTGATCGTACCATCTTCAGCAATATCCATATTTAAAGCGGCTGGTTTTTTCGGTAAGCCCGGCATCGTCAAAACATTCCCCGTCAAAGCCACTAAGAAGCCAGCGCCTAAATCTGGAACAAACTCACGAATATGAATCTTAAAGCCAGTTGGGGCGCCTAACTGTTTAGGCTCGTCGCTAAATGAGTATTGTGTTTTGGCCATACAGATCGGTAACTTATCCCAACCGTTAGTGGTGAAAGTCTGCATTTGTCGCTGAGCCTTGGTTGAAAATTCAACCGCGTCGCCACCGTAAATTTTTTGGACGATCGTCGTTACTTTTTCAGTGATCGATGCTTGATCGTTGTATAGAGGGTTAAACGTAGCTGGTTGCGCTAACGAAGCCAATACCGCATTAGCCAAATCAATACCGCCGGCACCACCATTGGCCCAAACTTCAGTATCAATTGCCTTAACACCTAGTTCATCGCACAGTTCTTGTAAGGCGGCCACTTCGGCAGCCGTATCAGAAACAAAATGATTGATTGCGACGGTTACTGGTAAGCCGTATTGCTGCATATTTTTGATGTGCCGTTTCAAATTGACAAATCCCGCCGTTAAAGCTGCAACGTTTTCAGTTTGTAGATCAGCTAAAGCGACGCCACCATTGTATTTTAATGCACGAATCGTTGCGACCAATACAATGGCATCGGGATGCTTGCCTAATTGTGGGACTTTGATATCCAAGAACTTCTCCGCACCTAGATCAGCTCCAAAACCAGCTTCAGTAATCGTATAATCAGCTAATTTCAAAGCCGCGGTCGTTGCTAAAACACTATTACAACCGTGGGCAATATTAGCAAATGGCCCACCATGAACAAAGGTTGGGGTGTGTTCTAACGTTTGTACCAAATTAGGCTTTAGTGCGTCCTTTAATAACATGGTGATGGCGCCTTGAACTTTAAGATCAGCCACCGTGACTGGTTGTTTTTGATCCGTATAACCAATTACGATCCGCGCAATTCGTGCTTTTAAGTCGGTAATACTAGTGGCTAAACATAAAATTGCCATTAATTCACTAGCAACAGTAATATTAAAGCCGTCTTCGCGTGGCACGCCTTGGAATGGCCCACCAAGACCAATCACAACGTTCCGTAGCGCTCGATCATTAATATCTAGTGCCCGTTTCCAGGTGATCCGGCGCTGATCGATATGTAGTTCGTTGCCTTGCTGAATGTGATTATCGATCAAGGCGGCTAAAGTATTGTTAGCACTAGTTAAAGCATGCATATCGCCAGTAAAGTGTAGATTGATGTCTTCCATTGGTACGACTTGTGCATAGCCACCACCGGTAGCGCCACCTTTGATCCCCATCACTGGGCCTAGTGACGGTTCGCGTAGTGCAATGATTGTCTGCTTATTGAGCCGATTCATAGCGTCACCAAGGCCAATTGTGACCGTTGATTTGCCTTCACCAGCTGGGGTGGGATTAATTGACGTTACTAAGATCAACTTGTGGTCTTTAGGCAACGACCGTTGATCTAACGCAGTCAATTTGACTTTCGCTTTATATTCACCATACTGCTCAATATCATGTTGATCTAAACCAATTTGTTTGGCAATCGTTTGAATCGGCTTGATCTCGCTTTGCTCATTTTGTTGTGCAATTTCAATATCAGACAAGTAGAACACCCCTTAGGTTAATTTTTGATCACAGCTTACCGCAGAACACTAAATGCGATAGCACTAGTATACCGTGTTTTTCGACTAACGTGAAGCCGCGGCGGCACGTAGTTCACTTAATGTGGCAATTAGCTGTTGTTTCTGCTGTTTAGTCATTAAGATTGTGATATAAGGTAAGCGCGTTAACTCGAAGCGTACACCGTGCGGTAAAACCACCACATGCTGTAGCTCACTAAATTTGATCTCACGTGCTTGTTTCGGCCAAAAACGACGCAAAGTCAAACTAGCGTTAGCAGCATCTAGCGTTAAACGACGCCGAAAAATACCTAACGCTGCGACAATTAAAAATAAAATAAACGTTGCAATCGTAAACCATTGAATCGTAGTGATCTCTAACCAACCCGTCCCACTAATAAATAAAATCACAAAAGTCCATGACCAAAAAATAATGCTAGAATATAAATCAGGTTGATAATAAAAAGAACGTTGCATTTTGGCACCTCTCTACTTCATTATTAAAGTTGTTTATTAGCTAAGTACGCTAATAACTTTTTGATGTTACGGCTATTCTTGCGGCACTCTTAAGGAGCGTAGTTACACAGTAATGAAAGGAGCCCACTAATGATTATTCTCGCCACTGACGCGGCCACTAAAGGTTCACCCGGTCCCAGCGCGGCTGGTGCATTGATTACCTATGATCACCAGCGATTACAATTAAAAAAAGTTTTACCCGAAATGGATAACCATCATGCCGAATTTGCTGCGGTTATTTTTGGTCTGCAGGCCCTGCATGAACGACATCTAACCACGGAAATACTTGAATTACGTACCGACAGTAAACTAGTTCATTCTAGCCTGGAAAAAGGCTACGCCAAACATTTTCAGGCTGAGGTTGATCAAATCTTACAACTAGAACAGACCTTTCCGTTAGTACTCCACGTTTGGGAAGCCGATCATCAGCATCGTGGGCCGCATAATTTAGCCCAGCAAGCACTCTTTAACCAATTAAACACAAAAAAATAGTCGAATCAAGTCTGATTCGGCTATTTGATGAAAATATTATTATTTAAGCACACAGAAACGTGATTCGTCGTCCATATATTCTTTTTCACCAGCGGCTGCTTCGATCGAACCAAATGGCATTTGTGCCCGTAAGCGCCAGTTGCTAGGAATATCAAATGCATCATGTACTAATTCATCAATGATTGGGTTGTAATGCTGTAAGCTAGCGCCAATACCGTTTTCAGCTAAGGCTGTCCAAACAGCTAATTGTGCGTTACCTTGCGCTTGTTCAGCCCAATCAGCAAAGTTATCTGCATATAATTCGAATTGTTGTTCTTCATTACGCACGATATCTTCATCGGTAAAGTACATAATCGTACCAAAGCCTGCTTTGAAGCTGGCGATTTTAGCTTTAGTGCTTTCATAAGCTGCTTCTGTTGGTACTTCTGACTTCAAGCGTTTAACCACGATATCCCATAATTGATCGTGCTTGTCGCCGAATAAAATAATTGCGCGGGTCGTTTGACCGTTAAATGCAGTTGGGGCTTCGCGAACGACTGATTTAACTAAGCTCGCAATTTCCTCTTGTGAAGCCGTAACGTTTTTACCTAAAGCATAGATTGAGCGGCGGTTTTTCAATAAATCGACTACAGTTGTTTTCATGTGTGCGTGACACTCCTTTTGGTTAGTTGATGTAAAATAGTATATCAGCTTACAAAAAGTAAGTCAACTAGTTTTTGTATTTTCTGAAATGAGCAGACAAAGCCTATAAAATCAAGGCTTCATTTTTAGAAAACTGAAAGTATTATCTATTTCTGGTAGTATTTAGCAAATTCAAGTGTAAACTTTTGGCGGGATGGAATGTATAAAAAATATCACTTCTTTTCTACGTATTTTATTTTATAGTACAGCACTTTACAGCTTTTCACTGACCCCCGACCAACAAGAAGCCAACCACTGAATCACCACTTTGGCCGGTGTTGTTTTTAACCGCCTTTGCACTTGCCGCGCTAAACTAGCCAAAAACAGCGCCGCTTGAATTTGCCGACTTAACCAGAGTTTGCGTTCACGCAAACTTTTGGTTACCAAAAAAGCTAAACTAGGTTGGGTCAATGGCAATACGATCATCAAGGTATACGCCGTATTCAATAAATGATGATCGGCTTCAATCTTGGCTACTGAACGCACGGCGTAATCACCGAAGTGCCAGAATGTTTTCATTTCATAAAAATAGGTCTCGATCGCCCAACGTTTTTGATAGTAGGCCAACGCTCGTAGCGCTGGCGCAGGGGCGCTGGTCTCCGGCGTCCGATAGGTGAGCTGGGTCGGATCAACGGCTAGGGTTTCGGTTGTGATCGCCGCTAATTCTTCGGGCGCGCACGTCGCCATGAACAGACGACAAGTCGTCTTGCGTTGTACGCGGATCATGTAAACTGGCTGGGGCATCAAGCGTGTCAGACACCGCACTATACCGATCTGATCTCCGGCCGAACAAAGATTTAATGCAATATTTCCCAAATGGATCTGGTCACCATATTTCCGCGGCCGACCGCGCTTACCGGTGCGTTTGGGTAAGCCAAACATGGCGGTATCTTTACGCACATTGGCGATCATAGCTAGATTAGGTTGCGTCATGACCAGTTGGTTGATCTCAGCTTTGGGATACCAACTGTCACACAGTAGGAACACTTGTTGGTCGCTGGCGATCGATTTCAAAGTCGTCTTGATCATTTGCGCCGCTTGCTGGTATTTGGTCGCCTGTTCCGCCTGATAAAGGTGCGTGGCTAACGGCAAGAACGTATAAACTGGCTGGTCATCTTGGTCCCGCTGTGTTGGGATCATCAGACCTAAAGTAACGAAATCATGGGCATTGACGAGCCGCTTACCCGTATGTGCGGCGTGATCGAATAGATATTTGACGCCGGTAAATTTGTGGCCGAACTTGGGTTGGACCGTGTCATCCAGAACCAATAATAAGGGCAAGTCCTGACAAGTAGTGGGAATCAAGGTCAGTAAATACGTCAAGTTGCGCACTTCTAACTGTGGCAAGTGGTTACCGATCACTGCCAAAGCCCGATAAAACGTGTTCAAAGAATGCTTCGTCACCCGGCCCAGAAATTGTTCAAATAAGTGGCGGATCGAGTGGCGGTCACCGATCACTAACAACGCTAGACACAACCAAAAATAGTTAAGGCCCATTGGCTTAGACAAGCCAGCCGCTTTTAAATCAGAAAAATAGGCGTGGAGGGTGGTTAAAAGTGATGATTTTTGATAAAATGAGTTCAACACGAATCCTTCTTTCTAAATGGTTTTTTGTCGAACTCATTTTAGCAAAGAATAGGCATTCGTGCCTTTTTATATCCAAATTTTTTTAAAAAGCTGTAAAGTGCTGTTTATAGTAGAAAAGGAGTTTTTATTATGCCGCGCGTTTTATAATCAAGTTAGCCAAATACTTTTAGCTAATTGATAAAATAAAAAACACCCAGACAAATCTCTGTTATCATTGATGTTCCTACACAAACAATGAAAGAGGTTATTGTCTTGATGCAAGAACAGAATACCACAGTCAGAAAAAAAGGTCAGCACCTAACTTCGTTTGAACGAGGCAGAATTGCTACGCTGCACAGCCAAGGCTATTCCAATCGTGCAATTGCCAGAGCGCTTAATGTTTGTCATCAAACAATCAATAATGAATTGTGCCGCGGCGAGATCGACCAAGTAAAAAAAGTGAATGGTCAACGCCAATATTACGCTGTATACTCACCAGAAACAGCACAAGCTAAGTACGAAGCTAATCGAGCCCACTGTCATCGACCTTTGAAACTCGTCGGTGTCGCTGATTTTATCGACTATTTTACGACTCATTTGCGTCAAGATGGTTGGTCGCCTGATGCAGCAGTAGGACGGGCCAAACTTGAAGGCTTATATCAACCTGAGGAGATGGTCTCGACCAAGACGCTATACCACTATATTGATGCCCAGTTACTTGAAGTCCGTAATCTTGATCTACTCGAAAAAACGCGCCACCGTGCCAAACATCATCACTCGATCAAGCACAAGCGTCTGGCCGGACGGAGTATTGATGAACGGCCTAAAAGTATCGACCAGCGCCAAGAGTTCGGCCATTTCGAATTGGACACCGTGGTGGGCAAGCGCAACGGTCAAGAGAGTGTGATCTTAACGCTGATCGAGCGTCAATCCCGCTGCCAAATTCTACGTTTGATCGATGGTCGTGATGCCGATTCAGTCAACTATGAGCTGGCCAAGATCTGTCAAGAATACGGATCAATCATGAAGTCAGTTACTGCCGATAATGGCGCTGAGTTCTCGGAAGTTGGCGCTGTACTTACCGGTGTCGCTGACCTTTATTATGCCCATCCATATCGTTCCTCTGAGCGTGGGACTAACGAAGCGCATAATCGAATGATCCGCCGCGATGTACCCAAGGGTCTATCCATGGATATTTTGGGTCCTCATGATATCCAAGCAGTTGAGTCAAAGCTAAACAATTTACCGCGCCGGCAAACTGGCTATCAAACACCCAAAGCGCTTTTCTCCGCTGCTTCCGCCGGTTAAGTTAAGTCCATAAAATATGAATATTAATGAAAATACTGATTTAATAGGATTTATCGTGTGGCTAATTTGTTCTTGCAATTTGGAGAAAAATAATGTCATCTTCTAAATCTAGAAGAGACATTATTTACTATTAAAGGTTATTTTTTATTTGAATGTACATGATTATTGTTTACAGCAACAATTAAAGTAACTTCCATAAAACCAAGTCAATTAGAACGTGATAAATTATAATCAACAATCCATTTTAGAGTTATTCTTTATTCGTGTCATTAGTATCTATAATGGCAATCAAAACAAATTTTATATTTTCTGAAATTATAAAAAACCTACCTAGAAATAATTATTCCAGGTAGGTTTTCAATGTTTTATATTGGTGGTTTTATTTTTTAAATATTAAAGTTAAAGTAACTTTTTTATTATTAAGCCAAGTAAAACAAATCTTGGCCTGTTCATTTGTCAGTTCTAGTGCACACGTTTACCCCAAAATTGGAATAAATCAGTCCGTAATGCCCCGTTATACAATTTACGCCGTTTCGTCGCTTTTTCACCGTAATAAGTTTCAAATTGTAAATCACTGGTTAAAATATATTTACTCCAACTAGTCAACGGCCGATACACATCACCCATTTGCTGATACAGCCGATGGACGCTGCTAGCATCACTTAATCGTTCCCCGTACGGCGGATTAGCAACGATCACCCCGTTATGTTTATCCGTTCGGAAGTCCTTCACGGCTAATTGTTTAAAATCAATGTCGTGCAAAACGCCGGCTTCATTTGCATTTAAACGGGCAATTTCAATCATGCTACCATCGATATCGGCGCCCATGATATCTAAAACAACATCGTCACGGCGTGCAGCCGCAGCTTCAGCACGTTGATCAGCTACTAACTCAGCGGGCACCCAATCCCAGCCTTCAAAAGAAAAAGCGCGTTTCAGTCCTGGCGCAATATTTAAGCCTTTTAACGCAGCTTCAATTGGAATCGTGCCCGAACCACACACTGGATCTAAGAATGGCATATCCGTGTGCCAATTAGTAATGGCAACTAAAGCGGCCGCCATATTTTCTTTTAGCGGTGCGTCACCCTTTTCTACCCGATAACCTCGCTTAAATAAGCTAGGGCCAGTTGTATCCAAGGTCAACATCACGTGATCCTTTAGAATACTAACTTCCAAAGCGAATAAGGCCCCAGTTTCAGGTAAACGGCCCCGACGATGATAAACTTGACTCATTTTTTCCACGATCGCTTTTTTTGTCAACCGTTGTACATCAGGTACACTGTACAGCTTGGACTTGATTGAACGACCAGCGACTGGAAATTCGGCATCCAACGGTAAATAATCGTCCCACGGTAAAGCCTTAACTTGTTCAAACAAATCGTCAAACGTAAGTGCTTTAAACTCACCTACGACGATTTTGATCCGATCAGCAGTACGTAACCACAAGTTAGTCCGAATGATGTCCTTAATATCCCCAGTGAAGCGGATCCGACCGTTTTCCGTTTGACCATGGTAGCCTAAAGTCTTTAACTCATTGGCTGCTAGCGCTTCAATTCCGCTGGCAGTTGTTGCAATCAAATTATATGTTGTCATTTGTTCTCCTCATTTACCCTTTATTTTATATTTAAATGTTTCAAATAGACTCTCAAAAAAAAGACCCTCCACCGAAATGAAGGGTCTCCTGATAAGGTGTAAACCTCTGTAAGCCATGTTTTGTCTCACTGATTGGCTCAGGAACACAACCAGTGAGGGCAATCATCTATCTACAGACACTAGATCTGTCTCCATGCGTCGTTCATTTCCATACATGGAGCGCCCCTACCATAAGTTTGGGTTACTCGCTCGCGGGGTTTACCCGTTCCAAACAGTTCGTTTCCAAACTGTATCGTCACTGTGGCACTTTTCAGGATATTAATTGCATAGATTGCTCCTTAGCAACGTTCTCCGCCGTTACTGGTTACCCAGTACCTTAGCTTATTGGGCTAAGCACGAACACTACAAGCATCGCAGCTTGTGCGGGCATGGACTTTCCTCAGCCTACAAAAGTAGACCGCGATCACCCGAAGTTTACACCGGTTAATTAACTATTTAACTTGCGTGGACCATCTTGGTTGCTGTCATCTAGCTTAGCACCAAATACATGCCGTTCAAGATTCGACAGCCGCTTCAAGATATCAAAGTTAGTTACCGTTGGATTAGGTTGCGCACTTTGGACATTTTTGTTCACCGTAACCTGTTTGGTTAACTCATCGTTACGTGACCGTAGGCGCTGATTATTACCAGCTAACTCATCAATTTTGGCATTATATGCCTCATAATCCTTGATCACTTGATCTAGAAATTCATCAACTTCAGCTGGATCATAACCCCGCATCTTAGTTTTGAATTCTTTCTGGAGAATATCCTGAGTTGTAAAATTTAAATTATCCATTCCAATACACCTCATTGCACGTTGTCATTAACATGACTGTTAATAGTATAGCAAAGTTTATTCTGCTTGAAAACCATTTTCTTGATCTTCTTGATAATTATTTGCCATATCTTGTAAATCATCAAAGTCGAGCAAGCTTAATTCGTAATCATGTTGCGCTTGATATCGCTGGATTGCCTCAACTGTATAGTGAGTTTTACCCGGCGCTGTTTCATCATATAATACTAACGCACCATCTGTGTGCGTCAACATGAATTCTTGATAATTTCTTAATTGTTTAGGCGAATGATAGGGTTTATCGCTGACGGCAGCAGAAAAATCGACTTGGCTGCGCAACACTTCTAGCGCCGTTTGGTTCGTCTCATTCCAATTCTTGCCAAAATCAGCAAACGACAGCATCATTGCCGTCTGTAGTTCTGGATAATCTTTTTTTAATTCGGTGGCGACTTCTAGGCCCCACTGCTCAGTTCCTAATTGTCCACCGCTGATCACCCAAGCCAAATGTTGCTCAAAATGGGCAATTATTTCAGCCCGTAACGCGGCTTTAATAATTTTTAACTTTGGTTCGTTAGCGCTGAAAACGCCGAGTTCATAACTACGGTAACCTGTTACCCATAACCGCATAAGCATCCCTTCTTAATTTTATTCCAAAAAAACTTAGTAATTGCTATAATAAAGGCTTAGGAGTGTGATCATATGCCGTTGCATTATCCAAATGGCAACCTCTACCACAATGATGCCAAAGCGCAGCCAAAAAAGCAAATGGCACGCAGCCAAACACGCTTTGATAACCGGGGCATGTCATTAGAAGAGGAAATTAATGAAAGTAACCAATTTTATCGTGCTCACGATATTGCAGTCGTCTATAAAAAGCCGCTGCCATTACAGATCGTTAAAGTTGATTATCCCAAACGTAGCGCCGCAGTAATCAAAGAGGCTTACTTTCGCCAACCATCGACTACTGACTATAATGGTGTGTACCGAGGCTATTATCTTGACTTTGAAGCTAAGGAAACTAAAAATAAAGCCAGCTTCCCGCTGAAAAACTTTCATCAGCACCAGATCGAACACATGCGCCATTGCTTGCGCCAAGCGGGGATCTGTTTTGTTATTATGCGTTTTGTTAGCTTAAATCGTTTATTCGTTTATCCGGCCTCACCATTGATCGCACATTGGGATCAACAAAACACTGGTGGCCGCAAATCTATTCTATTAACTGATATCGAAACCAATGGCTTTGAAGTGCATTACGCTTTAAAACCACGGATCCCTTATCTGACGGCAATCGATCAATTCATTGCCACGTTAACTATTGAAAAAGGAGATCATCATGGCCAATAATAATCAATCACGCGTTGCCCGACATCAAAATGGAGCAAAGAAACCAAAAAAGCGCCATCCGATTCGGCGCATTTTTCTCTGGCTATTAGCCCTATTTGTAGTTATCTTAGTTGCCGGAGGTGGTTTATTCACTTACTACGCAATGAGCGCCCCTAAGGTGACGCAAGCACAGCTTTCTAGTCAATCCTCTTCAGTGATTTACGATAGCTCTGGCAACAAAATTCGCACCTTAGGGCTCGAAAATCGGAGTTATGCTTCTGGCAATGAAATTCCGCAAACTTTAAAGGATGCAATCGTCTCAACCGAAGACCGCCGTTTCTATTCTAATTTTGGGATCGATCCTGTCCGGATACTGGGGGCTGCCTATTCTAATTTTACTGGTAATTCTGGGTTACAGGGCGGGAGTACTTTGACACAGCAATTAGTGAAGTTGGCTGTCTTCTCCACTAAAAAATCAGATCAGACCTTAAGGCGTAAGGCACAAGAAGCTTGGTTAGCAATCAAAGTCGATCGCTCTTACTCCAAGAACCAGATCCTAGAGTTTTACGTCAATAAAGTGCCATTAGCTAACGGTGTCTATGGTATGGGTACCGCCGCTCATTATTACTATAACAAGTCATTAAAAGAATTGGACTTAGCCCAATTAGCGCTGATCGCTGGAATGCCGCAAGCGCCTAACACTTACGATCCTTACACTAACCCAGCAGCAGCTAAGGCACGGCGTGATCTTGTTTTACAGGCAATAGTGACCAACAAAAAAATCACTAGTCAACAAGCAAAACAAGCTGCAGCAGTACCAATCACCGAGGGTTTAGTCGACCAACAAAAGCAAACCAATACGGATACTGATAACGTCACTGATGCCTATATCAGTCAGGTTGTCGCTGAAGTTAAAAAGAAAACTGGATTAAATCCTTATACTGATGGCTTAAAGATCTATACGAACCTAAACATGAAAGTTCAAAAACGACTTTACGATATTGTTAACACGGATAACTACGTTAGTTTCCCAGACGATCTACTACAAACTGGGGTTACGATGACCGACGTTAAAACCGGTAAAGTCACGGCGATGATCGGTGGTCGTAAAACGGGCAACGTTCAGTTTGGACTTAACCGCGCGGTTCAAACTAGTCGTAGTAGTGGCTCGACAATCAAGCCATTACTTGACTACGGTCCAGCAATTGAGTACTTGAATTATTCAACTTACCAACAAATGGAGGATACCAAGTACACTTATGCCGGTACATCAACCCAATTATATGATTGGGACTTTGAGTACATGGGTCGAATCTCACTCCGAACTGCTTTAGCGCAATCACGTAACGTTCCTGCAGTCCGTACTTTAGATAAAGTTGGCTTGACTAAAGCCACGCAATTTATCAACGGTTTGGGCATTACATTCGCAAAACCGTTAGAGTTACAAAATGGGATCGGTGCTGATGTCTCTAGTTTACAAGAAGCTGCCGGTTACGCTGCTTTTGCCAACGGTGGCACCTACTACAAGCCATATTTGATCAATAAGGTGGAAAAGCCAGATGGAACGAGTGAAACCTTTGATCCACAAGGCAAACGCGCTATGAAGTCCTCCACCGCCTACATGATCACTGATGTTTTAAAAGATGTTATCTCTAGTGGTACTGGGACAAGCGCACAAATCAGCGGATTACATCAAGCAGGTAAAACTGGGACTACTAATTACTCCGATGATGAATTAAATAATAGTACTAGCATTTCCAGCAGTATGGCTAAGGATTCTTGGTTCACTGGTTACTCAAAGGATTACGCGATCTCAGTCTGGACTGGTTATGATCAACCGCAACAACATGGATTGACTTCGACCGAGCAACAAGTTGCCGCCAATATTTATCGTGAGTTAATGCAGTACGCAAATACAGAAACAAACGCAAGTGGTGGTAATTGGACTAAGCCAAGTAGCGTGGTTGCGGCCAACATTCTTAAGGGCTCGAATCCAGCACAGTTGGCGGCTAGTGGCGCTTCAAGTAGTCAGGTCACTCGTGAACTATTTGTTCGGGGAACACAGCCGACTACTGTAGCTAGCAGCACTACTTCTAGCAGACGTAAAACGTCAACCAGTAGTTCAAGTATTTCTAGCAGTAGTTCAAGCTTAGCTAGCAGCAGTTTCAGTTCAGCGGTCAGCAGCGCTTCCAGCTCAGCAATTGAACAATCATCAAGTCAAGTTAGTCAAAGTAGTAGCTCAGCAGCTAGTCAAAGTACCAATAACGGTCAATCAAACGCTAATACTGCAACAACAGATACTAACGCAAATCAGAATACGACCAACAGTTCGAACACACAAACACCTAGTAGCAATACTGGTAGTTAAATCAAATAACTAAAAAAGCCTGACGCGGCTACGATTAATTTCGTAATCTACGTCAGACTTTTTTTTAGTTATTTTTTTAATCCTAACCGCCGTTGACCATCAGCACACATACTCAATAACGGACACTGTTCACATTTAGGCGCCCGAGCTAAACAATGATAACGGCCAAAGTAGATCATCCGATGATGGGCAGTGACCCATAGATCTTCCGGTAATAACTTCATCATCCGTTGCTCAATTTCCAACACCGTTGCTTTTTGTGGGACCATCCGTAATCGTTTCGTCACCCGTGTCACATGGGTATCGACTGCAAACGCCGGAATCCCAAAAGCGTCCGCCAGAACGACGTCAGCCGTTTTGCGCCCGACCCCAGGTAATTGCATTAATTCCGCTCTAGTCGATGGCACAACGCCGTTAAAATCGTCTAACAGCGCTTGGCTGGCTGCCTTCATATGTTTTGCTTTATTTCGATACAAGCCAATACTATGAATATCTGCCTGTAAAGCAGTTTCGCTAGCTGCCGCCATCGCTTGTGGATCAGGAAAATCTCTGAATAATTTAGGGGTCACTTTATTGACCGAAATATCCGTTGCCTGTGCACTTAACATTACCGAGATCATATATTGGAATGGTGTTCGTGCATCTAATGATGGCTGGGCGTTAGGAAACATCTTACCCATAATTTCAACCGCTTGTTGTGTTTGCTTTTTTGATAACATCCCCAGTGACTCCTTTCTACTTCACCATTCAGGCTATTAATCAGCCAAAACCGCTAATTAATTTGGCGGTTTTGGACGATGCTGAGCTTGCCGTTGTTCTGCTTAGTCCAATCGACAACGGGCAATCCAACGCTGCTTAAAAATGAACACCCACCACTTGTATACTTGCTAAACAATATTTCTACTTACCGCAAGAATGCCATTTAGTTATTGCTTCTCATCATCGTCAGGCTCCGCCCAATTATACATCGGGATCTGCGGAATATCCTCAGTGGATGATTGCGCTGCCGCACCGGAACTAGGTTGACGTTGTTGCCGCTTTTCCTGTTCTCGTTGGATCTGTTGCTTAGTGGTCAAGTGTTTACGTTCCCAACTTAACAAAATACGATCCATGTATTTCAAACTATAAGCTTGATTCAAAACTGCTTCGCGCAATGCTAACCCGATCACATCTGCTTGATAATGATCTTGGTCTAGCCAAGCCGCAATGGTTTCGTATTCAATCGGTGATAGCGGCCGACCAAACTCGGTTTCGATCTGCTCAAATAATGCTTGCCGCTGATCGGATGATTTTTGTTCGACAACTTGCCGATTTTGTTGACTCAAATAAGTCGCTAATTTGCGATACATCAACGCAAAATCGTATTGATCCTGACTACGACCCTGTTTATCCTGAGTCGTATCGATCGTCAAGATCTTCTTTTGGATCATGCGGTGAATGATCTGATAAACCTGAGTACTAGAAAGCCGCAGTCGCTGAGCGATCGTAGCCATATCTGGAAAATGGTTCCCTGCGTCATAGAAACTCTTTAATTCTAAATAAACCAAAAATTCATCATTGGTGATGCCTAATTCATGAAAATGCGCCAGCAACAGACTGGAAACAGTTGTCTGCCCCGCGTTAATAAATTGCTGCATAAAGGTATCGTCCATATTGCCATCCTTTTCTTAAATATAAAAAGAGTGCCGCAATTGAACCCAACTAGCCGTCCACTTGCCTGACACTCTTTTTATAGCGCTTATGGGTAAATCCGGTTTAACAAACGTGGGAACGGAATTGTTTCCCGCACGTGATCAACACCACAGATCCAAGTCAACGCCCGTTCTAGGCCAAGACCAAAACCAGAATGCGGCACACTACCATATTTACGGAGATCTAGATACCAACTATATTCTTTTGGATCTAACCCAGCTTTTTTGATCTGCTCCAACAAATAATTATAGTCTGTTGCCCGTTCACTACCACCGATGATTTCACCATAACCTTCTGGTGCCAATAAATCAGCACAGATCACCACGTCATCACGGGTTGGATGTGGTTTCATGTAAAACGGCTTGATCTTCTTCGGATAATTTAAAACAAACACGGGTTGCTCAAATTGGTCAGCCAAGAAAGTTTCTTCTGGTGAACCAAAGTCAACGCCCCATTCAACGTCAAAATTATTTTTTTGTAACATCGCAACTGCATCATCGTAACTGATCCGTTGGTAAGGTAATTTAGTGTAGCGTTTTAAGACTTCCTTATCTCGTTCCAATAGATCCAATTCATAATCACAGTGATCCAATACATTTTGAACTAAGTAAGCCACATATTCTTCTTGAATCTTTAGACTTTCTTCTTGATGCATAAAGGCCATTTCTGGTTCTAGCATCCAGAATTCGATCAAATGGCGCCGTGTTTTCGATTCTTCAGCTCGGAAAGTTGGTCCGAAGGTAAAGACCTTGTCAAAAGCTAAAGCACCGGCTTCGGCGTATAACTGTCCACTTTGTGATAGGTATGCATCACGCCCAAAATATTCAGTGTGGAATAATTCAGTCGTGCCTTCTGGCGCACTGCCAGTTAAAATTGGCGCATCCATTTTAATGAAGCCCCGCGCATTAAAGAATTCGTAACTAGCTCGGATCACTTCGTTACGAATCTTCATGATGGCAAAAGGCCGCCGTGAACGTAACCATAAATGACGATGGTCTAACAGAAAATCGATCCCATGTTCCTTTGGTGTGATCGGATAACCTTCACTTTCACCAACAAGCTCTAGATTTGAGATCTCAATTTCATAACCAAACTTAGAACGTGTATCTTGATGGATCGTACCGTACACCCACATACTTGCTTCCTGATGCATTTGCTTAGCCAATTGGAAGATTTCCTCACTGACAGCACTTTTAACTAAAACACCTTGGAAAAAGGCCGTCCCATCACGTAATTGTAAAAAGGCAATTTTGCCGCTGGAACGTTTGTCGGTCAACCAAGCACCGATTTTGACTTCTTCATCGACATGATTTTTGGCATCAATGATATTAATTTGTTGAACCATTAAAAAATTTCCCCTATCTCACTTATTTAGCTATTTTTACTAAAGTAAAAATCACTTATTGCTGCTTTTAAGCTTCCATATTACCTTTAGTTTGAATGAAATCAGCAATACGCTGATAAGCTTCTGCTAGTGAATCTAAGTCATTAGCGTAGCTGATCCGAATATGATCAGGCTGACCAAAGGCGCGCCCTGGCACAACTGCTACGTATGCTTCTTCTAACAATGCATTCACAAAATCTTCAGTAGTTGAATAGCCACATAGCTCAACCGCACGCTTAACATTCGGGAACAAATAAAATGCTCCTTGCGGCTTATCCGCTAATTCAAATCCTGGTAGACTTTGAATCTTTGGGAATAAGTAATTTAAACGCTTTTCAAAAGCTTGACGCATAGTTTCAGCATCCGTTTGTTCACCACTCAAAGCCGCAATCGTTGCGTATTGGCTAACCGCAGTTGGATTACCAGTAGCGTGGCTAGCAACCGTCGTCATCGCCTTAATGATCGCCGCATCGCCCAAAACATAACCCATCCGCCAACCAGTCATCGCATAGGTTTTCGACACACCAGTCACCAATAAAGTATTTTTGCGGATAGCATCACTTAAACTAACGACAGAAGTAAACTGATTTCCATTATAAACTAAATTACTGTAGATCTCATCTGAGATTAGCAAAACATCATGTGAGACCGCCCAATTACCGATTGCGGTCAATTCTGCCGCTGTGTAGATCAAACCAGAAGGATTTTGTGGTGAGTTCAAAACAACTGCCTGTGTTTTTGGCGAGTATTCTTTTTCCAGATCCTCGACCGTTACTTTATGTCCCGCCCCAGTCGTTTTAACGGCTAACGGACGACCACCGGCTAAATTAACTTGTTCAGCATAACTGACCCAAAATGGTGCTGGCAATAAAACTTCGTCACCAGGATTCAAGATAACTTGAAAAATCAGATATAACGCAAACTTTGCCCCCGTCGTTGCGATAATCTGTTTGTTATCATAATGAACACCAGTTTCAGCTTCAATCCGCTGACTGATCGCTGTTTTTAATTCTGGCAAGCCACCAGCTGGTGTATAGAAACTAGTTTTGCCAGAACGAATTGCTGCGATTGCTGCATCCTGAATATACGTTGGTGTAACAAAATCAGGTTCACCAATCGATAAATTGATGACATCAACACCCTTAGCGATCATTTCCTTAGTCTTAGCCGACATCGCCAGTGTTGCGGATGGTTGCACCTTCATTACATTTTTCGATAATGCCATATGACCACTCTCCTGAAGCTATATATTTTTGATCAACTTAACTGATTTACCAGTCTTAAAAGCTAACGTTTGGTAACCAAGTTTGCCATTTTCATCAGCAAACGAAACTTCCCAGACTGGCTTATTGTGATAAAGTCCTAGGGTTGCATTATAAACCTTTTTTGGTGCTTGTGTCCGCCAAACGCGTTTCAAGGCTGTATTGCGGGAAATCCCTGCACTTTGATCAAGCACCGTTATCTTGCCACCCTTTTGGGCAATGATCACAAATACCGCTTTATGCTGTTTGGTTTGTCCCGCCACGGTCAAATAACTATGTTTGCGATTAAACCAATAAAAATCATCCACCGTCGTGACGTGCGCATATTTCTCAGCTAAAGAAACAGCTTCGCGCCGTGCCGTCACTGCAGGCTTATTAGCGGCATGATAAATGAATAACGCACTGACAATGATCAATAAAATCACGCCAATTAAACTATATGATTTCCAATGTTTTCGCATGATTTCCCCTCTACTTCACGATCAAGGTAACTTATTAGTAAAAAACACTAATAAGTTTCGATGTTACGAACGATGACCATTCTTGTGGCAAGGATCGTACCGCAAGAAACATGGCTCTACTTCACAATCAAGGTAACTTATTTAGCGAAAAGCGCTAATAAGTTTCGATGTTACGGACGATGACCATTCTTGTGGCAAGGATCGTACCGCAAGAAACATGGCTCTACTTCACGATCAGACTTTGATCAGTGACTATTCTTTTAACGAATTGGACCATAAAACCTACGCACAATTATTATAGCAGATTTTACAATAACATTTGGCTAGAAAAATTTAAACTTTCCTTGCAAAAAATTCGTCAGTTGTCGCTGCGACTTCCACTAAGCTAGCCGTTGATTTAGGTAGTGATGCCGGTAAGGTTTTCAGCATCCGCTTGCCATAGGCGGTGGTGACGATGCGATCATCCAATACGATCATCACACCGCGATCAGCACTGGTACGAATTAAACGACCAAAACCTTGATGCAAACGCAAAGTTGCCTTAGGTAAAGCCTCCTTGAAGAAGGGATTTAACTTAGCCGCCGTCAATTGACGGTAGCGTGCCTTGGTCAAAATACCATCTGGTGCTTCAAACGGTAGCCGCGCAACGATCAATTGTTCCAAAGCTTCCTTCGGTAGATCGATGCCTTCCCAAAAACTACCAGTACCTAAAAGAATGCCGCGGTGACTTAAACTAAATCGCTTGGTGATCCGTTCCTTACTACCAGTCATCCCTTGGGCAAAAATCTCCCGGTGTAACGGTAAATCAGTCTGCATCAACGCCCGATAAACTTCAGCGATCATCTGCAGGGAATTGAATAGAACCAAAGTTTGCCGTTGATTGTTTTGGGTGAGTTGATAAATCGCCCGCGCCACATAATTAGTATAAGCGTGGTCAGCAGCACCACGAATTGCCGGACCATCGTTGACCACGAAAAAGGCAGCCTGTCGTTTATAACGAAACGGACTGGCAAACCGCTTTTCAATTACAGCAACATCCGCTAATCCCATCTGTTGCTTGAAATAGTCAAATTTATGGGCAACAGTCAACGTCGCCCCAGTGAAAACTGGCGCAGTAAAGTGCTGACACATAGTTTCGACAAGCGGTGTAATATCCAACTGGCTTAGTTGTAAAGTCAAACTAGCCGGATCACCGTAATCTTTAGACGTCAACCAAACTAATCGTCCACCATCAGGTTGTGCTAACTGTGTAAACACCTCGCGTAGCAACGTACGTACCTGCAATAGTTCCTGGATCTGTTGGTTAAAATCAAGCCACAACTTTTGCTCACTAACTAGCCAACTAGCTTGTTCATTTAATAGGCGCTGACTTAATTTGTCAGCTAGTAACAAACAATCGTTGAGTAAGCGCCGTAATTTTTGTCCAGCACCTTGATTAGCTTGAACCCAATCAGCTAATTCGGCTTCATCTAGTGAACGTTCAATATAGCCATTACGTTGCTCCGCCGGAATCTGTTCAAAGATAAAATCAGCATGTAATTGATTTTGTAACTGCAATAATAACTGACTAAACTCATTTAAACCATAATCCAGTGAGATCACATTGTAACGGGCTACTGGATCGTCCGCTAGCAAATCGGCTAATGATGGTTGGCCTTCAACTCCCATCAAGGATTTGTGTAGGCGTTTGATCAACTGCATGATCGCCCCACCAATAATCTGTTTACTGCTAGCTTTTAAAGCCGCATCGGGAAATTGCTGGGCCTCATCAACTACTAAATAGCTTCCTGCAGGGAAAAAGTGATCATCCGCGACATGCTGACTTAAAAAGGCGTGATTTGTTACCAGCACGTCTGCCTTGGCCTGCTGTTTACGCGCCGCCAACCAGAAATCATCAGCGGCAAAGGGATCATCTTTACTGATTACTTCATGACTATGATGACTGATCTCCGCAAATAGCGGTGAATGATATGTCGTCAAATGCAGTTCCGCAAAATCACCAGTTTTAGTCATGGTCAACCAAACTAGCAGTTGCATTTTTAACAGTTGAATCTGCTTAACTTTATCGGCAACGGCCAACGATTGACTAAACTTAGCCAGATCAATGTAATGTTGTGGGCTTTTTACGATTGCCGCTTGCAAATCAATATCGAGTAATTGATTGAGCAACGGAACGGTTTGCTGGACAAATTGGGTCTGTAAAACCGCTGTTGAGGTGCTGACCACTAACTGCCGCTGCCCTTGCAGGCGAAAACTAAACGGCAATAAATAGCCCAACGACTTACCTAAGCCGGTGGCGGCTTCAAGGATCATCGGCTGCGGATCGGCCGCATAATTAGCGTAGATCATGTCCATCATTTTTCCTTGCGTCTTGCGCCACTTCAGTAATGGCTGCAAATAATGCTTTTTGGCGGCATCAGTCGCGGGGTATTCTTTCTCGGCCGTCGTCAAACGCGTTGTTGAAACTGACTTTTTGCGCAAAGCTAACCCATGACTGACATATAAATAGTCCGGTAATGGCTGATCATTGGGCTGCGCTTGAACGGCAAAATACGCGCCGGTTTCCCGGGCTGAGCGCGTGGCACATTTAGCCAAAGCTTGTCGCGTGACTAAAGGCAAATTCGCCAAACGCTGACTCAACGCAATAAATAATTGTGCCGTCACGGCAGCATCACTATCAGCCTGATGAGGATTGGTGTGTTCGATCGCCAATAACTGAGTCAGATCACTAAGGCGATAACTGATCGCCGTCGGCAATAAAATTTGCGCTAGCTCAACCGTATCAATTGCCGCTAACTGCAGTGCTGGTTGACCGACACGCTGTAATTCAGCATCTAAAAATGGATAGTCAAAATTAACATTATGGGCAACAAAAACTTTATCCTGTAACAACTGACTGATCGTCGCGGCCACATCTTCAAAGTACGGTGCTGCTTTTAACCGTTTATTCGTCAGATGAGTCAGCTGCAAAATATTTGCCGGCACCTCACGCTCAGGATTAATATCTAACGCGATCTGATCGATCATTTTACCATGTTGGACTAAGGCACAGCCAAACTGGATGATCCGATCCCCGTCTTTAACGCTGGTTCCGGTGGTTTCTAAATCGACGATGGCGTAGATCGAGTCTTTATTCATGCTCGTCATCTGGTCTCTTTTCTTTAAATTTACTAAGGAATTAGCCTTGGCGCACCTTTAGCATTTATCGCTAGACGCCCGCTAAAACAACTAATAAAAATAGTAGCATTTTCCGGCCGCTACGGCAATCTACGACTGTATGATCATTTAAATTTTTATGTAAGCTATTTCATCTCTGTACAACTAGTATTTACTTTATTCACGACAATGTATAAACTATTGATGAGCACTAAGCTAAAAATCGCAATCAGCTAGCACGGAAACACTAAAGCTATAGTGATCGCCGCAAGCGGCATAATACTTAAAAATATAGAAAAGAGTGGCGCAATGACATTAGAACAAGGTATCGGTGTGAGCAACGCCAAAATTATTTTGATTGGGGAGCACGCTGCCGTTTATGGTAAACCAGCGATCGTCGTGCCCTTGACCGCAGTCAAATTAACTGCCGTTACGACCCCGATCGCACAAGGCCAATTAATTGAAAGTAATTATTATACGGGTCCGTTAGCAAGAGCAATTAACAGCTTTGCTGGAATCAAAAAGTTGATTCAAACCATTTTAGAACGGTTCAATCAGCAGCAAGCCAACTTTAAACTCACCATCACCAGTCAGATCCCGGCAGAACGGGGGATGGGCTCTTCTGCAGCGACGGCAGTGGCGGTTACCCGAAGTTTATACGATTTTTTTGACAAAAAATTAAATCGCGCTACCTTATTAGAACTAGCTAATGTTGCTGAGACGGTCACCCATGGTGCGCCTAGTGGCATGGACGCTGCCACTACCAGTTCAACGGCGCCCATTTGGTTCGTCAAAGGCCACGCTAGCTACAATCTGCCGATCAATTTAAAGGGCAACTTAGTGATCGCCGATAGCGGCATTCGCGGGCAAACTGGCCCTGCCGTAAGAACCGTGCGTGAGCGAATGGCTGATTTTCCGCAAGAAACCAGCGTCTTTATGGATCAATTAGCTGAATTAGCGCTATCGACCCGTAAAGCGATCGCGTCGCAACAACTCGCTCAAGTGGGCCAAAACTTCACGACCGCCCAATTGATTTTACAAACGTTAGGCGTTAGTAACGAAACCATCGATCATTTGGTTTTTGTCGCCCAACGCAACGGTAGCTTAGGCACTAAATTAACCGGCGGCGGCCGCGGTGGCTGCATCATCGCCTTAACCGCTGACCAAGCCAATACCGACCGCCTATTAGCCGCCTTAGCTGCTGAAGGTGTCACCCAAACTTGGGTCCAACCCTTGGCGCACCTTAATCAAACTATTAATCAGGAGTATGATCATGAATAAAGCAATCACCGCCCGCGCACATACCAATATCGCCTTGATCAAGTATTGGGGCAAACTCGATGCCGATTTGATCATTCCACAAAATAGCAGCCTATCGCTGACTTTAGAACCATTTTACACGGATACGACCGTGCAATTTTTACCTGAATTGACCCACGACCAAATCAAGATCGACGGTCAATTGCTGAGCACAGCTGCCGGCCAACGGGTTCACACCTTCCTTGACTTAGTCCGCCAACGTGCTGGCCTGACCGCCTTTGCCCAGGTCGATTCAACCAATCATGTGCCTATGGCTGCAGGGTTGGCTTCGTCAGCGTCTGGCTTTGCTGCCTTAGCGGCTGCCGCCAGTAAAGCTGCTGGCTTAGAATTAAGCTTGCCTGAATTGTCCCGTTTGGCCCGCCGCGGCTCTGGCTCAGCGACGCGCTCCATTTATGGGGGCTTTGTTGAATGGCAAAAAGGCCACGATGATCTAGATTCACAGGCGGTCCCTTTTCAAGAAAAAATTGATTTCGATATTCAAATGATCGCCATCTTATTGGATCCACGGCCGAAAAAAGTCGCTAGTCGTGCCGGGATGGCGCAAGTCGTGGCCACGTCACCTTATTATGCGGCCTGGCCACCGACTGCGGAACAAGATCTGATCGCCATGAAAGCCGCAATTCTTAAAAAAGATTTAAATTTAATCGGACAATTAGCTGAAGCTAACGCAATGAAAATGCACGCCACCACGCTTAGTGCCAACCCACCTTTCACTTATTTTGAATCAGAAACTTTGACCGCTATTGAATTAGTGCAGAACTTGCGCAATAATGGGGTTTCTTGTTATTATACTATGGATGCGGGTCCGAACGTGAAAGTCATCTGTTCGGCCAAGGAGACGCCCGCGATCCTCGCGCAACTCCAGCAGCACTTTCCCGCCGATCACTTATTGGTGGCTAAGCCTGGCCCTGGGGTCACGTACATTTAAACAAAAGCGAGTGTGACATAAGGCGCCCAGCTACTACTTCACAGGAGCAGTTGATTTTCGTACCGAAAATCTTCGATGTTTCGGACGTTGACCATTCTTGTGGCAAAAATCTTGCCGCAAGAAACATGGCTTTGAGTATTAGCCTAGAGCGGCGAATAATTCACGCAGTGATTATTTGACGATCGTAGCTAAGCGGAAAAAGTTGCCTTATGGTACACATTTTAGCTATATTGTTCGGAAGTACAAAGAAAGAGTTTGACATAAACGATTTATGTCAAAAACTCCTAGGGGCGAATGCATGCACCAACTTGTGTACGCCCCTTATCTATTTTGTGGTTGAAAGGAAATGATTGTTTGATAACGGCTCAGGCCCCTGGCAAGCTATATATTGCGGGTGAATACGCAGTTGTAGAAACTGGTTTACCCGCTGTTATTGTCGCATTAAATCAATTTGTGACAGTCAGTATTGAAAAAAGCGCCGATTATGGCAGTATTATGTCCAAGCAATATCAGGAAAACTCATTGTATTGGTCACGTCAAGGTGATGAAATGGTTTTTGATAACCGGGATAATCCATTCCATTACATCCTTTCGGCAATTCGCTTAACTGAAAAATATGCGTTGGAGGCTGGCAAGCGACTTTCTTTGTACCATTTGCGAATCAACAGCGAGCTCGATTCAGCTGATGGAAAAAAATACGGTTTAGGCAGTTCCGCGGCGGTGACCGTGGCGACGATCAAAGCCTTACTCGCTTACTACGAGCTACCCTTAAGCAAAGATAAACTTTATAAATTAGCGGCGATCGCCCATTTGGACGTCCAAGGTAATGGCTCATTAGGCGATATTGCTGCCAGCGTTTATGGCGGTTGGATCGCCTATCAAGCCTTTGACCGTGACTGGCTACAAGCCATTCGCCGTGAATCAAGTCTGACGGAATTGTTAGCTTTAGAGTGGCCGCAGTTGAATATCGAGCTACTGACACCGCCAGCTAATCTACAACTGATGATCGGTTGGACGGGCTCGCCGGCCTCGACCTCACAATTGGTTGATCGGATCACGATCGCCAAGGCCAAAAAACGCGCTGACTACCAAAGCTTCTTGGAACAAAGCGCCGCATGCCTGCAGACGATGATCAATGGGTTTAAACAAAAAAACTTAGCCGTGATCCAAGCACAGATCAAGCGCAATCGCGAACTGTTACAGCAATTAAGCGACTTTAGTCAGGTGTCGATCGAAACACCTTTATTACGAAAGATGTGCGATCTAGCTGAAGGATTTGGCGGCGCTGCTAAATCTTCTGGTGCTGGTGGTGGTGACTGCGGTATCGCTATTATTGATGCCGCCCTTCCCATCCATCAGTTAGCCACTGATTGGGAGCGAAATGGCATTGAACGTTTGGCTTTAGCCGTCCACAACGTCACATTATAGCGAAAAACCGCCAGGCACTGACTTGGCGGTTTTTCTTTGGTAAATGGCACTGATTTCTGATCTAAATTATCCTGAATTGTGAAGTAGAGGAGGCCTTTAAAATGACAAAACTATCCGCCCACGCCCACCGCAAAGATGAACATGTCTTTTTAGCTGAAAAATTTTATCATTCGGACCGCAATGATTTTGACCAAGTGCGATTTGTCCACCAAAGTCTACCGGAGATTGCCTTGGCTGAAGTTGACTTAACTAGTCAGTTAGCTGGGCAAACGATTGCGGCGCCATTTTACATCAACGCGATGACCGGTGGCAGCCCACGGACCCAAGTCTTGAATCAGCAATTAGCGACGCTCGCCGCGAAGCTTAATATTCCGCTAGCTACCGGCTCACAAAGCGTGGCGTTAAAAGAACCTGCCTTAGCACCAAGCTTTGAAATTGTTCGCCAAACTGATCCAACTGGTGTGATTCTAGCTAATTTAGGCGCCGATGCCACCTTAGCCCAAGCTGAACAAGCAATTGAGATGTTACAAGCTAATGCCTTACAGCTCCATCTAAATACTCCGCAAGAAATCGTGATGCCCGAAGGTGAACAACGCTTTTATTGGTTGGATAACTTAGCTACGTTGATTGCTAAGACAACAGTACCGGTAATCGTCAAGGAAGTCGGCTTCGGTATGAGTCGAGCCACGCTAGCCCAGTTAGTGGCGATCGGCGTGCAGTACGTTGATCTCGGTGGCCGTGGGGGGACGAATTTTGTTGAAATCGAAAATGCCCGCCGGCCGCAACGTGAGCTGGACTATTTAGCTGGCTGGGGCCAATCAACCGTCGAGTCACTGCTAGAAAGCCGTGCTTATCAGCAGCAACTCACAATTTACGCCTCTGGCGGCGTGCGGCAACCGCTGGATATCATCAAGGCCCTCGCCTTAGGGGCGCAAGCCGTGGGCGTTGCCGGGACTATTCTACATCATTTGCAAAAAGACGGCATGGCGGCCACAACAAACTTATTACGGGGCTGGATCGAGCAATTAAGGGCGATCTGCGCCCTACTTGGCTGCCGCACGATTAGTGAATTACCGCAAAAGGCCGAATTGATTTTCAGCCCCGAACTGTTAAGCTACATGCAGCAACGGCAAATAAAATGGTGACCCAAATAGCGAGTGTGGCATAAGGCGCTCAGCTTTTTCCGCTTAGCTATATTGTTCGGAAGTAGAAAATAGGCGTTTGACATTAATTACAGATGTCAAACGCCTATTTAATTTCTGAGCAATATCATTAAAATGCTGATACACGCTATTCTGCCACATCCGCGACAAAGCGCAGGCCTTTGGGGAAGAAATTCTTCATCGTCGTACCAGTTAGCTTGCCAAAGCCGACTGATTTATCTTGGTAACGCAATAAATACCAGCCCTTGCCGGTAGCGTCTGTGGTAAAGGTTTCGCCGTGAACGTACTTAACGTATTGAGCCGTCGTTAAATCTAATTGTTGTGGGGCCGACGCTAACGTCAACGCCAAGGCGTAAGCCGGCTCAAAACGATTGCGTTTAAACTCACCTAATGGCAAGCCGGGGCGAACGACTTTTAACCCTTTTAACTCCACGGCCAGTGGTTGGGCAAATAAATGATCACGGTGCACCAGTAAATGACCAAAACTTGTTGTTGGTAGCATAGTTTTAGCAAAATCTTGCCATAATGATTGCTGTTCCTTAGTTAGTGCAGGTGCAGCGTGTTTACGCTGCTTTTTAGTCTTATTTGCTGCGACAACTGGGCCATCCGCCAAGCGTAATTTGGCCATGAAATGGCCTTCACCGTTAAATAAATGCGGGAAGAGACGTAGGGTCCCTGCCAATTCAGGATTACCATCCGCCCATTCTGGCCGGCCTGCACTCATCCCAGCTTGCCGTGTGATCGGCACCACGCTTAGTGGATACTGTTCCAGTAACCAAGCGATGATCTGCTCGTCTTCTTCTGGGCTAAAAGTACAAGTTGAATAGATCAACTCACCACCAGGCCGTAGCATTTTCAGTGTTTCGGTTAGGATCTCACGTTGCCGCTGAGCACAGGCAGCCGGATAATCGGGCGTCCAGTATTGCTTAGCCCCAGGATCTTTACGAAACATACCTTCACCAGAACAAGGCGCATCAACTAAAATACGGTCAAAGTAACCTACAAACTTTTTAGCCAGCCGTGCGGGAGTCTCATTAGTGATCACCGCATTTTCGATACCAAAACGTTCCACATTTTCGGCTAAAATTTTGGCGCGTTTAGGCATGATCTCATTGGCGACTATGAGGCCTTGTTGTTGCATAAAACCAGCTAGATGCGTCGTTTTACCACCCGGTGCCGCACATAGATCCAACACGCGTTCACCAGGTTTAGGCGCTGCCACTGCCCCGACTAACATCGCACTTGGCTCCTGGCTATAAACATAACCAGCCTGATGATCAACTTGACGCCCATTAACTGCGCCATAATAACCCCACTGCGTCATTGGCACCGGCTGGGTCAAATCTAAATTAACCGCCTGCGGATTGGGCTTTAATGGATTGATACGAAACCCTTTATAGCCCTGATTCTGAAAACTAGCCAAAAATGGTGCAGCCTCTGCGCCTAATAATTGTTGATATTTTTCGGTAAATCCTTCTGGTAACAAACTTTTTCCCCTTTTCGTCTAACGTACTGGTAATCGCTTTAAGGTATGCCGCAAGCGTAACGCATAATATAAGGCGCAAATCAGATAATTGATCACTAACAAAACTGTTAATAGGTCATACTGCAAAATATACAACCGCCAAGCACCGACTAACCCGCCAAGAATAATGGCAACTAGTGACCACACCGCAAAATGCCGTAATTCCCGCCAATAAAAAGCAGCCGCATCATCAGTGTAAAAGCTGGCAGTTTTTAACATCCGCCGCGCCAAAACTAACCATAATTCAGCTACACCAACAAACAAAGCCACGATCAAGATCAAAGCCCCACCAAACCACCAATATTCCTGCAACCAGGCAAGACCGACAAACGGTGTACTTTGCGGTACTAAGTGCTTAACTGAAGTCGCGTGAAATAAATGTTTAAATGTGGTCAAATGAGCCAGTTTTGGTTTTCCATCCAAGCGAATATCAAAATTACGCAAAGCTTTGGTACTCAGGCTTTGCTGCGTTGAGGTCGAAATAAAGATCATATCGTCTAATTGACTGTCTTTTTTTGTCCCCACCACCCCAATCACCGATAAATAACGGTCACCATATTTAAGATAACTTTGATTGGTCGGGGTATACAACTTCTGCGCAACATTTTGACCCACCACCGCCACTGGCACTGGCGAAGTAAAGTCACTGTCACTGAAAAAACGGCCCGAAACTAACGGCAAAGTCTTAAAATTACCGGCACCGTACATAAAAATTGTATGTGAATGTGGCCGCCGATATTGAACTTGATAGTCGGTTAATTTAGTTTTGGCAGCTAATTGCTGGTTAGCCGCCACGATCGTTTGATTACTGCTTGTCTTGATCACTTGCGCGTTGGTCGATAAACCCGCATGATCCAATAAATCTTGATAAACGACTCGATTCATCTGACTAAAAAAGAATACACCTAAAAAAGCAACAAGCGCTAGCAATCCGACCAAAATCGATTTACGTTTTAACAAGTCCTGTTCACCTATTTCATGATAATTATTTAATTACAAGCATATACGGCCAGCCACCGAATGTCTAGCGTATCCAAAATAACTGTTCCTGCACTAAGTCTAAGGTTGGAAAATAGCTGTTCAAAGTAGCGACTTGCTCATTTTGTTGAAAATAGGCGTGTTGCCAAAACGCAGCACTATTGGTACAGCCGTTACGTTCACCAATGCATAACAGTGGAATCTGTGGCGTATCCTGTCGCATTAATTGCAATAATTGCCAATCGATTGGCACACCATCAGGGCTCCAAACCATCAAAACATAATCGATCTGGTGGCGGTATTTCCGGTAAGCCGCTAAAGCATCTAACTGTTCGATCGGCGTCAATTGTTGCTTGCCGGTTTCATTTTCGGCTACCCAACCCAGACTATCAGTTGCATAAACTTGCTGCTTAAACTGGCGTAAACCATAACTCAAATAACCGTTACCCGCCATTACTTCAAGGTAACGTTTACCCGGTAAGCGCGCGATTACAGCTGCTGCAGCTTGGGTAATTTGCCCCCAAAAGCCAAATTCATCCTGTAGAAATCCGCGATAGTCCTGTAGACAGCGATCCAAGCGCTGAAATTCATCCGCTGATTGTGTAAAATCCTGTTGCGGTTGCGCAAGTGCCCATTCAACTAAAACTGCTTCCGGTAAAATTAAATTAGGCAATTGCTGGGGTAACTTACCCTGGGCTAACCGCATAATATTACGGCGAATACCGTCTAACCGTTGCGTGGCTGCTGGTAACGTTGCAAAACGCTGCCGCAGTATTTCAACTTCCTGAACATACTTGCTTGAACTTACATCCTGCACACGTGCACCCCTTTTCTGTATAGAATGTACTTGCCACTTCTTCACGAAAAAAAAGAGTCAGACAATTGCTTGTCCCACTCTCCTTAACTATGTTTAACGAATCCCTAATGCGATCCGTGCGTAACGACTCATTTTATCAACTGACCAAGCTGGATACCAAACTAATTCAACCTCAACGTCCTTAACTTCAGGAACTTCACTTAATGCCTGATTGATCTGTTCATTCAATAGATCAGATAGTGGACAGCCCATTGTTGTTAAGGTCATCTTAATGTGGCATAACCCTTCTTCGTTCAAATCAACACCATAGATCAAACCAAGGTTAACAATATCGATACCTAATTCAGGATCAATGACCGATTCCAATGCCGTTAAAATATTATCACGAACGGCATCGACTTCAGCGTCTTCCTCAGTTGGGGCAACATCTTTTTCAATTTCACTCACAGGACTCACCTCTTTTACTTTCCCTCATTATACTTAAAAAAAGGCAATTGAGCAATCATAAATGAGAAGGGCTTTCATTTACGTCAAGATGGGCCATGTCCGCATAAGTTTCACGCTTGATCACCAGCCGGGCTTGACCGTTTTCGACAAAGACCACCGCCGGCCGCGGATTACGATTGTAGTTACTGGCCATCGAGTAACCGTAGGCGCCAGTCACAAACATCGCCAACACATCGCCGGGCTTACTTTGCGGTAACGGTAGGTCCCAAACTAACATATCGCCTGACTCACAATACTTACCGGCGATTGAAACGGTTTCTACCGGTTCTGCTTCTGGTGCGTTGGCTAAAACCGCCGTATATTTTGCTTCATAAAGTGCTGGCCGAATATTATCGCCCATGCCGCCATCGACCGCTAAATAATGGCGGATGCCCGGGAGATCTTTGCGTGAGCCGATTGTATACAACGACGTTCCCGCTTCAGCGACCATTGAACGCCCTGGTTCGATCCAAATTTCTGGTAACGGCAATTGAGCTGCGGCCGCTTGATTCTTGACGATCTTAACGATATCCCGCACATAGTCCTGCGGTGCTAACGGCTGATCTTCAGCGGTGTAGCGCACGCCGAAGCCGCCACCTAGGTTCAACACTTGCGCGGTGAAACCTTGTTGCTGCCACTGAGCCAATAAAGCGATCATCGCTTCCGCCGCCATTTCAAACCCTTTAGTCTCAAAAATTTGTGAGCCGATATGACAGTGGACCCCGCGGAGATTCAGCCGTGGTAAGGCTTGGACTTTTTCAAAAGCGGTCGTTGCTTGGCCGCTCTTAAGGTCAAAGCCAAATTTAGAATCTTCTTGGCCCGTCATGATGTATTCATGCGTGTGGGCTGAGATCCCTGGTGAGATCCGCAACAGCACATCGATTGTTTTGTCTTGGGTCGTTAAAATGTCGTTCAACAAGTCGATCTCATGGAAATTATCGAGTACGATCGTACCAACACCTGCGGTAACGGCATATTCCAGTTCCGCCGCTAACTTATTATTGCCGTGGAAGGACGCGGTCGCCAGCGGGAAGCCGGCTTGTTGCGCCGTGTAGATCTCGCCGCCAGAAACGACATCACAACCAACACCTTGTTCTGCCAATAATTGATACATCGCGATCGCGGTGAAAGCTTTACTGGCGTAGGTCACTTTGTAAGCCACGCCGGCTGCTTCAAACACTTGTTTAAATTCAGCGATCCGTTGTTTGATCAAAGCCACATCATAAACCACTAATGGTGTGCCGTATTTATGAGCCAGTTCAAGTGTATCCACCCCGCCAATACTCAAGTGCCCGGCTTGATTGGTCGTTTGGGTGCCATATTGATAGTAACGCAAAACATCCCCTGCTTTCATTTTTTATCGTGTGCGCAAGTCAAATGATCTAGTGCTCAGCCGCGTAGGTCCCTTTAACCAGTGCCTACCCAGCCTAGCAAAAACGGCGACCACTAGGTGTCACCGTTTACTTATCTATACTATTTAGCACCTTTTTCTTTACCGGCAACAAAATAATGATCATGCGGCATTTCATTTAAGACGATATGGATATCATCGGCGGGCACGTTGGCGTTTTTGGCGATCGCCGTTGTGACGTCAGCCGCCATTTGTTTCAATTGTTCTGGTGTCCGACCAGCTAATAGATCGATATGGACTAATGGCAAATTGATCACTTCTCTTCATTTAAATTTAATCTCTAAAGCGTATTTAGAAAATACCGTTAAGTTAGTTTGGTATAAACATGGTTGAAAAAGCAGATTTCTGCGCCTAGCTATGCAAGCTAAACCCATCACTGCGTGCTACTTATCGTCTTGCTGGGCTAGTGCTCAAAATCCAAACGCTTTTTCAACACACTCTAAATTATACCGAACTTTTAGGCGTTTCTGCAAGTTGACTTTTACGGTCTTCATCCAAAAATTCACCTAAAACTTGGGTGGTGTTTAAAATATTGACAAAAGCCGCGGGATCAACGGTTTTGACTGCTTGTTCAATATCGTATAGCTCGTAACGGGTGATCACGATCATCAGCACATTGCTGTCTTTTTGCGTGTAAGCGCCGCGGGCCGGTAAAATCGTGATACCGCGGATCAAGCGTTCGTGAATGGCTTTGATCAAGGCGGTCGATCGTTGGGTCACGATCATCACCGTCACTTTTTGCTGGCTGGTATTGATACTATCGATCACCCGCGACATGCAGTAAATGGAAATGATCGTGTACAAGGCGCTGGACCAACTGATGGTAAAGCCGGCGATCACCACGATCAAACCGTTGATCGCCATCATCAGCGTACCGATACTTTTACCAGTCGTCTTCGCCAAAGCAAAGGCGACGATATCCATCCCGCCGGTGGAAAAGCCGTATTTCAAGGCGTAGCCGACGCCGATCCCGGTCAAGACGCCGCCGATGATCGCGTTCATCAAGGGATTAGCTGATAAGGCGTGGATCGGCAAGCCCACCGAGAGCAGCGACGTTAATGCCGCCGTTAAAATACTGAACAGCGTAAAGCCACGGCCGATTTTGAACCAGCCTAACCAGCCGATCGGTAAATTAAAGAGCAAGATCCACCAGCCCGTTTGAATCTGCAAATTCGTAAATCGGGCTAATAAGGATGACACTAACTGAGCCAAACCGTTGACCCCTGAGCTAAATACTGCTGCCGGGATCAAAAAATTATTCAACGCCACTGCCACTAATAAACTGGCGATCAAGGTAAAGCTGATCTTCTTACTTAATTCATTTTTAGTCATCCACGCCTATCTCCGTTTCACAATTAATTATCGCTAATATTTCCTGTCAATTCATTGTACTCAATCCGGCTAGACAACGGTCTTTTATGATGATTTTCTTTGTTAATTCTCATTTATTGAAATAAATAATTTAGATTTGCTCATCTAATCCTCAGAAAGGTAACCATAGCCATTTAAAATGGTATAATTATGCTGCTATTCCCCAAATTTATGTATAAAGGAAGCTTAATATGCAAAAACAATTGTTAACTAATCTATCTGCGTGCACCAGTATTTTAGTCGGCAAAAAAGCGAGCGCTGACGGTTCGATCTTTATCGGGCGCAACGAAGACAGTAAAGCCGCGTGGCCCAAACATTTTGTCAGCCATCCGCGGCAGACCCACACCACGGCGCCGGTTTTTAAATCAAACGACACTGGCTTCACCGTGACCCTGCCCCGGGAACAAGCTAAATATAACGCGACGCCGGAATGGACGGCTGAATTTGGCCTGTTCGAAGAAGACGGCTTTAACGAATACGGCGTGGCGATGAGCGCGACTGAAAGTGCCTACGCCAACGAGCGGGTGCTGGCCTACGATCCGCTAGTCGAAAACGGCATCGCCGAAGAAGCGATGGTCACCGTGGTCCTCCCTTACGTCAAAACCGCGCGCGCCGGCGTGCTGCGTTTAGGCGAACTGGTTGAACAATATGGTACTGCCGAAAGCAACGGTATTTTATTTGCCGACAACGATGAGGCCTGGTACATGGAAACTGCCACCGGCCATCATTGGGTCGCGCAACGGATCCCCGATGACGCCTACGCAGTCGTTGCCAACCAGCTGGCGATCCAAGTGATCGACTTTGCCGCTCCGGCCAATTTTTTAAGTTCCACTGGTATTCAGGAATTTGCGGCGGCACACCACCTCTGGCAGCCGGACACGCCCTTCAATTTCCGGGAAATTTTTGGCACCCACACCGCCAGCGATTTTGTTTACAATACCCCGCGGGTCTGGTACGGCCAGAAAATTTTAACACCAACGCACAAGCAAAAGCCGCAAAGCGATGACTTACCGTTCATTCAGCGTGCTGACAAACCGATCACCTTTGAACAGATCGCGCAAATTCTTGGCTCCCACTTTCAAGGGACCAAATACGACCCGGTGGGCAGCGGCAAAGCCAAAAGCAAACGCAAATTTCGGCCGATCAGCTTGGCCAAGACCCAGGAATCGCACATTTTGCAAATTCGGCCGGCGCTACCCACAGCCCTAGCTGATATTCACTGGCTGGCCATGGGCGTGACGGCTGAAAGCATCTACGTGCCCTTTTATGCCGGCGCTGATCAAACTCCTGCCGACTACCAGATCGGGGCGCAAACGTACGATCCAAAATCCAGTTACTGGCTGTATAAACTTGCGGGTGTGCTTGTTGACAGCCATTATCATGAGTTCAATCAATTGTTAGCCGCGGTCCAAACCGCCACGCACACGCAATTGTTGACCCAACTAGCCCAGCACGACATGGCCGCCAAAACCGCCACTGATCTAACGGCCTACTTAAATCAGGCTAACCAAAAACACGCTGACTTAGCGCGGGCTAACTTCGAAGCCTTGATTGCCGACATGGTGACCAAAGCCACCGATCTTTCGCCATTGAACTACAACACTGACGAAAACCTGTAACAAACGAGTGTGACACAAAGCGTCCAGCCTTATGGCACACGTTTTAACGATATCGTTCGGAAGTGCAAAAACGGAGTTGGTACATAAACGACTTATGTCACAACCCCTTGGGCTAAATTATGATCATTAATTGTGAAGTAGAGCCATGTTTCTTGCGGTGACTGAAACGGTTTGAGTTGAAGAAACGCAGTTGCGGGCCTATGCAACTACGTTTCTTGATTTCGCCACAAGAATGGCATCGCCCGTAACATCAAGAAGTTTATTAGCGATTTAGGCTAATAAACTTTACCTTAATTGTGAAGTAGAGGAAATTATAAATGGAAAAACAAAAGAAAATCACCGTGATCGGCTTGATCTTAATGATCTTTGGCTCGATCTTCGGTTTTGCTAACACCACTGTTGCCTATTACCTAATGGGTTACGGTGGCATTATTTGGTACCTTTTTGCGGCAATTTTATTCTTTTTACCATCGTCATTAATGTTCGCCGAGTACGGTTCTAGTTTCAAAGAAGTCCACGGCGGCATTTATTCCTGGCTGGCCGAATCGATCGGCGAGCGGCCAGCCTTTATTGGCACGTTTATCTGGCTGGCTTCGTGGATCGTCTGGATGGTATCGACGGCGTCTAAAGTGTGGATCCCTTTTTCCACCTTTGTTTTTGGCCATGATCAAACGCAGACGTGGTCGTTTTTCGGGCTGACTCCGACGGCGACGATCGGCTTGCTGGGCATTTTATTCTTCCTATTGATCACCTTGCTGGCCACCCACGGCGTGCAACGGATCTCGCGGATCGCCTCATTTGGTGGTTTTTTGATCGCCTTATTGAACGTCGCTTTTATTTTGATCAGCTTGCTCGTACTGTTTAAAAACGGCCTCCACCTTGCGCAACCGGTTCAAGGGCTGCATAGTTTTGTGTCTTCGCCGAATGCTGATTACCACAGTTTGATCGGAATGCTATCCTTTGTTGTTTTCGCAGTCTTTGCTTACGGCGGGATGGAAACGATGGGCGGGGTCACTGATAGCATGGAAAAACCAGAAAAGACTTTCCCGAAAGGCTTGATCATCGCGACCGTTTTGATCGCGATCAGTTATGCGTTGTCGATCTTTATTTGGGGCATCTCCGCTAATTGGCAACAAGTTTTGAACAATAAAACGACTAACCTCGGTAATATTACTTATGTTTTAATGGATAATCTCGGTTATTACTTTGGCCAAAGCTTCGGTTTTTCTTCGGCTACCGCACATTTGATTGGCGTTTGGTTCGCCCGGGTCACTGGTTTTGCTATGTTCTTCAGTTATCTCGGCGCCTTTTTCGTATTGATCTATTCGCCGCTGAAATCCTTCGTCCTCGGGACGCCAAAAGAACTCTGGCCCAAAGGTTTCGCCAGCACCAACCAAGCCGGCATGCCGGTCAAAGCCATGTGGACCCAAGCTATTTTCGTTTCGATTCTTATTTTCATCGTTGCTTTTGGCGGCCAGGATGCGCAGGTTTTCTATAACGTTTTGACGCAAATGGCCAACATTTCCACGACTTTACCGTATTTGTTCCTGGTCACCGCATTTCCTTACTTCAAGCGGCGCCAAGACCTGCAACGGCCATTTGAAATCTACACCAACCAAACGTGGACTTGGGTCATTACGATCTTAGTCGACCTGGTGCTGGTGTTCGGTATTTTATTCACGATCGTTCAGCCGTTGTTGGAAGGTCAATATTTAGATGCTTTCGAAATGGTCATCGGGCCGATTGTCTTTGGCTTGATCGCTTGGCTAATGTACAATCATTATGATCACAAAATACATTTGCGGCCAGCTGCTAAATAACTAAAAAACGACTCTCAGAATTGAGAGTCGTTTTTTTGTTAATACAAGGTTTCAACGTAAGGTTTCATGGCTGTGACCACAGCTTCACTACCAGTACCTTCCATCATTGCCACCATTAAGTAAGAATTATTGTCAGCATCCGCAGCCATTAAGAAGCCGTTTTGTTCACCATCGGTATCTTGTTTTTGCTTTAATTCTGCGGTACCCGTTTTAGCGGCAATATTGTGGCCACTGATTGCTAAATCATGCGCGGTTCCTTGTGCGTCAGCGACAACCTGGACTAACGCCTGCTCAACTGCTGTCGCACTTGCTTTTTTCAGCACTGTTTGCTGTTTAGCCGTTTGATTCAGTAGTAACGTTGGCAACTGCATGGCGCCCGCATTAGTCACCGCACTATACATCATGGCTTGTTGAATCGGTGATAACAACAGTTCGCCCTGACCGTAAGCAGTATCAGCTAAAAGAATCTGACTGGCTAGTTTACCGTTACTGGAAATTTGGGCATTATTCATGGTCAAAGGTAAATCCGTTTTGGCCTTAAAAAATGGTTGCAGACCTTTTAAATAAGCTGAGCTGCCCATCTGCAAACCAACTTGAGCAAACCAAATATTGTCCGAATTGACTAATGCTTGAGTCATGTTTTCACTAGCAGCATCGGTCACCCGTGTCACTTGATAATTACCCCAGCTGCTGTCTTTTTGCCACTTCAATCCACTGATTGATTTAGTTGTGTCAGTGGTGATCGTCCCGTTATCCAAGGCGATTCCTGCAGTCAGCATTTTAAAAGTTGATCCTGGTGCATACCGCTGGGTAAAGCGGCTCAAAAATGGCTGATCCGCATTTTTAGCATATTTATTATAATCCGTCTGGCTGATGCCAGTGGCAAACAAGTTAGGATCATAGCTAGGTGAGCTAACCAAAGTCAACAACTGACCATTCCGTGGATCCATGGTGACTACCGCGCCTTTTTTATCGGCTAATTGTTGGTACGCTTTGACCTGTTTCGTCCGATCAATCGTTAGTTTGATCGTTTTACCATCGTGTTTTTTAGTTTTTAACAACGTCCGGCTAACGGTATCACCGTTGTTGATGGTGATCGTGCCGCCATCTTGTGCTTGTAATTGCTTGTCGTAGTAGCGCTCTAAGCCCGTTTTACCGATCGTATCGCCGGTATGCAACTCGGGATGTTTTTTCAGATCAGCCGCTGTGACTTCACCGACATAACCGATCAATTGTGCACTAGCTGCACCTGTAGGGTAAGTCCGCGCTGAAACTGCACGATAAGTGACCCCCGTCAAACTAGGCTTGGTCGTCACTGTTTTGATCGGCACAAAACTATCGTCAGTGACCCACTGTTGTTGCAGTGATTGCTTCAAAGTCGCCACACTAACATCAAATTGTTGACTAATTTTACTTAAACTAGTGTTGCGCGTGGTGCCACTACCTAATTGGCTCGGCACCATGCCGGCTTGGGTCACTTGACCATCGACAGCTAAAGCTTGGCCATTACGATCAACGATTTTTCCCCGTTCGCCTTGTTGCCACTGCAATTGAACCGTATCAGTCCCATTCATATGCGGAAAAAGCAACGCTGGCGTCCACAGTACGCGCCATTTCCCCTTAACTAACTGAACCGTTGCTTGATAATGCTTAACTTTCAAAGCACCAATCATTGTTTGCATGTTCAAATTAAAGGTCATCCGATAACGTTTAGCGCTTTGCTGTGTCACCTTTAACTGCTTAACTTGCATGTTACTGGCCCCAATCTGACCAAAAACAGCCACATTGCGGGCAACGACTTTTTTAGCGGTATATTGGTAATCGCCACCACTTAATTGATTTTTGTCCACTTGGTCCATCATTTTGGTGAAATCTTGTTGGCTAAACGCTTTTGTATAAGTAGCGGCCACCTTTTCTACAGCTGCAGTAGTTTGTTGCCGTTGGTGCCAATGATAATAATAAAAGCCACCCCCACCAAGTAAAATAGCGGCAATTAAGCCGAGCAATAAGTATTTTTTACGCATCCCTTTACCTCGATTCTTGATCATTTTAGCATAACTTTCACTAGGTTAATTTGCAAGTCAGGTCAGCGAAAAAGGATGCGCTAATACGCATCCCACCAGTAAATTATTTAACTGCTTGCCGCTGATAACGATGGAATAACCACCAAGCCACGACCCCGAATAACGTTGGTCCCGCAATTGAGTAAATCGTTTTCGCCCAATCACCATTGATCGCCGGTTCAATAATCGTAAAGACGTTCGCAAAGCCAACAGAAAACATGACTGCCGCAACGCCTAGATAAGTGGCAAACTTATTTTTATACATCGTAAACGGCTTTTTAATCGCTGTTTGGCGTTTAAAACCAAGAAAAGCGAAAGCGATGAACATATAAGGCAAGGTCATCGACACGTTGGTCATCGAAACTAAAATATCAAAGAAGGCCTTAGCACCACTGCCACCAAATGATACGGCAAAAATGATCACGATCACGATCGCCGCCTGAATCCGCATAGCGTTGATCGGTACCCCGTTTTTGATCACCGTTAATTTACGCGGCCAGATGGCTTTCGGCGTGCCTTCGATCAGTTGCTTTAGTGGTGAAAAAATCAAGGTGAAAAACGCTCCTGATAAAGCCAAAAACATCGACAAGCCCATATAACGGCTCAGCCATTGACCAACCTGAATCGAAGCCGCTTCCGACAAATATAAGGCATGACCTAACTGATAACCCATATTATTCATCGCGATATAGGCCACATTACCTAGCGTCACCTGGGCATCGCCAAACTGGGTAAAAGCAAAATGCCAATTAGTGAAAGCCCCCATAATGAAGATACCGATCGCATAACCTGCCGCAATGATCACAGCTGAAATTGTGATTCCACGCGGAAAAGTGACTGCAGCATTCTCGGTTTCATCAACTAATCCACCGACCACCTCCAAACCACCGTAAGCAAAAATCGCGTAGACCAAAAAGCTAAAAATTGCGATCATTGTAGTGAAGTCCTGATTTGGCGAGACAAAAAATGCCTTAACTGACAGCGGCTCAGCCATTTTGCCATTTAAAAATAGGATCACTAGTCCGCCGGCCAATAAGATAATATTGATCAAGGCCACCGCGGTCCCACCAATCGACGTGATCCGCTTAACTGAATCCAGCCCTTTTGAGGAAATAAAAGTAATCAAGATCACCCACAGAATAGCTAAAACACCTAATGTTTGGACGCCATTTAGGCCAAATAACGACCATTGCTGAGTTTCGTCCACCCCAAAAATCGCGTTAGACAACGGGATCCAAATACCAGAACCCACGTTGACCATCCAGACGATATAGGAAGCGTACCACATAAAGGTCCCAACGAAGGCAAATTGCGGATTCAGTGAATTGGCCATCCATGAATAAATGCCGCCTTTATAATCCTTAAAGGCCGCGCCATATTCTGCTAGCATAAAGGCAAATGGAATGAAGAACATCACCGCCGCAATAATGTACCAAAAAATCGACGCGTAACCCATTAGGTAAAACGCCCGCGGAATATTGGTAAAGCCAAAAACGGATGTAAAAATCATCAGAATAAGTGCCGATAACGTCAGTTTAACGTGTTTTTTTGTTTGCGCCATGCTTGATCCCTCCAGAGTAAATAAATTCTAGGGCTAAGCATATCAGTAAAACGCCTAAAAAAACGCTTGCTAGAGAAAACTCTCATCAAGTTTCACCGCACTAACAGCGACATCACAGGCTTTCATCAGTAAAATCACAGAAAAACAGCCATAGAGGGCCGATTATTCACCTTCCTGGCGGACCCCACACAGTACACACACGAAACCAATTCCGTTAAGCCTGAAATACGAACCGGCGGTGCCAATTGAGAAATGGTGCTGCAGCTGGCGAAAATGAAACTCGCAACCGCGGTCGTAATCCCAGCCGTTCACGATCTAGTAAACCTAATTGTGGTGCAATCAATAAATGGCCCCCGCGACTGAATCCAATCAAGCCTTGTCGCAGCAAAGCCGCATGACTTGGACAGAGCAGCAAACCATTGTCAGCAGCTGTTCGTTCCGCTGGCGCACTATCCTTTAGCGGTTTTAAGCGTGTCGCTTCAAGTAGCGTAGACTGTTCAAGTCCGCAAATTGCACATTGCGGCACTTGTCGTTGCTTAACTGCCAATGTAAAAGTCTGTTGCGTTTGGGTCATTTGCCGCCGATTGATCAAATCAGCATTGACTAATAAACGGACCAACGGATCGGCATCCGTTGTCGTCACCGCTGACATTGCTAAACTCAATTGTTCATTTTGTTTGACCACAAAATAATCGGCTTCGATCAAATCGATCAGTTGCGTTAATAATGCTGAATAACACGGATAGATATAGCCTTGATTACCACTGCCGTCCGCCTGAAATGCGGCGTGTTTTTGCGGTAGTAAGGGCTGAATTTGTGGTAAATGATCACTGATCGTTAGTGGTGTGGGTAACGTATAATACTGTAGTCGTACCGCATTAACTTGCGCGCCAACGGCTTGCCCCAGTAAAAACGCTGGCCGCTTAATTGTATGCACACTAGACTGTGCTTGGCTGACCGCCACAATTTGTCCGGCAACATAGTGAAACAAAATATCTTGCGGCTGTATCTCGTTGATCCGCGCCCAAGTTGGTGGCACCACTTGACCAGTGCCGCGTTTGTGCGTCCAAATCAAACCTGCCGTTTTTTCTTGCTGATACGTGCGTCCTTGCATGACAATAAATGCTTGCATCCTGGCACCTCTCGTTTACTGAAATAATTTATCAAAATAGTGATCGGTCAAAAAATTTTTTAATCGAGGAACATCCAACTCGTTTTGCAAATTCAAAAAAACAAACGTTGGCGTTGCTGGCGAATAGACGCGGTCCATATCGGTTAGGATCACATCATAAGTAGCCGTTGTACTATATAATTCTAACGCAATTTTGATGCCTATTGGCACATAAGCACGAATCTGACCGATCATGGCTTGCGCGGCAGACGTCTCCATCGAAAAATCACAACCCCCGTGTAAAAGTACTTTGATTCCCAGTACTTTGCGTCGCTGTTCCAAAATATACCGCCAGATACGTATTTTCATCGCCTCAGCTTCAGTAAAGGGATACAAACTTTTGTCATAAAAGTATCGATCATCTAATCAGTCATTTCTTGTTCGTTAACCACCGAGGCCACGCAGACCATAATAAATAAAAATAGAAATACCGACTCTGATTTTCAAAGCCAACTAAGCGCCCACTTTGATTGGAATATTATATACAGCCAATAACTGATTTAGTGCATGCAAACGCCGCTTCAAGGTGAACACACTGATTGCCAGATTTGCGGCAAGGCCGTACCGTACCAGCCGCGCCTGAATGCAACAGATCCAGCAAACTTTGGTATTTAAGCGACCGCTTCACAAAGTGATAGTAGAGACGTTGCGCCACTAACCGCCTTGTTTATTGCAGTGAAACTTGATTGTCGCTAAGCTATAGACTGACTTAAAGCTACCCTTTAATACTTAAACATCTAATCCGTTTCAGTTGCGCACACCTGATCCCGGTTAAAAATGTCGGAACAGTCTGATTAGCAAAATAAAACATCATGCACTTCCTTCCTAATTCATTTGGCTTAAATCCAAGTAATCGGATTTTCTACTTTTATTATAACAATAGTTCTAATTAAATCTATAATTGACTTTTGCAGTGCAGAAGTACAAAAAAGAGTTGGCCATAAATGATTTATAGCACAACTCCGCCAGTTAATTATTCATATTTTTCGTGACGACTCTCATCGCCGTTGACTATTTTGCGGAAATCGAGAAAGCCGGCATTTAAGCCGCGGATCAGTATTTCGGCAGTGCCAATGTTAGTGGCGAGTGGAATGCTATAAACATCAGCTAGACGAATCAGAGCATTGACATCGGGTTCGTGGGGTTGCGCCGTCAGCGGATCACGTAAAAAGATGATTAGATCCATTTTATTTTGGGCGATCAGGGCGCCGATTTCTTGGTCGCCACCTAGTGGTCCTGAATTGAAGCAAGTGACCGGCAACTGGGTTGCATCCGCAACGACTTGGCCGGTATGGCCGGTAGCGAATAATTGATGACCGCGCAAAATTTCGCGATACGCCGCCGCAAAACGGGCCATTTCGGGTTTCTTTTCATCATGAGCGATCAGTGCTATTTTCATTTAAGTGACTCCTTATCAGTAGAATGGCTAGCTGATTCTAGCTTACTCAATAAAGCGGTTTCGCGCAAGCTAAATAAAAAACCAGCAACCAAAGCGGCGCTGGTAAGTAGTGATTCTATTCGGCTACGCTGTATGAAGTGTCAGCTAAAGCGGCGTTGAGTTGAGCGACGCTAGCCGTGCCGTCAAAAGTAGCAGTTTTGCTATCAAGGTCAACGTTCACGTTATTAACCACACTGCCTAATTTTTCAGTCACAGTATCGGCACAACCTTGGCATTTCATTCCATTAATAGTTACTTTTTGCATTATGATAACTTCCTTTCGGGGAGGGTTAGTTTTTTGATTTTAAAACGGTTCAAACGTAAAGCGTTGAGTACGACGGTAACTGAGCTAAAGCCCATTGCGCCGGCAGCGATCATTGGGTTCAATAAGGGACCGCCAAATAAGTATAGCAGACCTAAAGCTACCGGAATACCTAATACATTGTAGAAAAACGCCCAGAATAGATTTTCTTTGATATTGATCATGGTTTTGTGGCTTAATTCGCGCGCTGTGACCAACGAACTCAAATCAGAATTCATCAGGATCACTTCAGCTGAATCAACCGCCACGTCAGTGCCATTACCAATGGCAACGCCGATCTCAGCTTGAACCAACGCCGGTGCGTCGTTGATGCCATCGCCGACCATCGCCACTTTATGCCCTTGTTGCTGCAAAGCTTTGATCGCATCGGCTTTGCCTTCTGGTAATACGTCGCTGATCACTTGTTTGATGCCCGCTTGGGCCGCGATCGCCTCTGCAGTCGGACGATTGTCACCAGTCAACATCACTACGTCTACACCTAAATGTTGTAGTCGTTTGATTGCTGCTGGACTATCTGCTTTGATTGGATCAGTCACCCCGAGCACGCCAACTAATTTTTGTGCTTGGGCCACGTAGATCAAGGTTTTACCGGCTGTACTTAAGGCAGCGGCCTGATCAAACAACGGACTAGCGGCAACGTTTTGTTGCTGCATTAGCTTAGCATTACCCAGTGCCACCGTCGTTCCAGCGATTTGACCCGTAACGCCTAAACCAGGTAGCGTCGTAAAATTAGTAACGCTTTGGCGCTGGGCAGCGGCAGCGTCGATCACCGCACTAGCCAAAGGATGATCCGAATAATATTCCAAACTAGCAGCTAATTGCAAAACTTGATTACGCTCACCGTTTGTAATCACATCAGTGACTTGTGGTTGACCTTGTGTAATGGTCCCTGTTTTGTCCAAAACGACAGTGTCCAGTTGTGCCAATTGTTCAAGCGCAGCACCATTTTTAAACAGTACGCCGTGTTTGGCGCCTAGGCCAGTGCCGACCATGATTGCAGTCGGTGTCGCCAAACCTAGAGCACAGGGACAAGCGATCACTAGTACGGATACGAAGATCGTCAGTGAAAAAGCCAGTGACTGCCCGCTAATTAACCAAGCTAAGCCGCCAACTAACGCGATCGCCATGATCACAGGAACAAAAACACCAGAGATTTTATCCGCTAAGCGGGCGATCGGCGCTTTGGAACCTTGGGCGTCAGAAACTAATTTGACGATATGGGCCAAAGCAGTATCATTGCCCACATGCGTAGCTTGGTAAGTGATCTGACCATTTTTATTGGTACTGCCACCGATGACGCGGTCGCCGCTCATTTTGGTGATTGGCAAACTTTCACCAGTTAGCATCGATTCATCCACCGTGGTTTGGCCAGTTAAAACTTGGCCATCCACTGGGATCGTTTGGCCCGATTTGACCAAAATTGTATCACCAACTTGGAGCTTATTCACTGGCACCGACTGTACCGTTTCATCCGCATTGACGCGGTCGGCCATTTTCGGTACCAAAGTCAATAATGAAGTCATCGATGTGGTCGTCTTTTGCTTGGACAGTGCCTCAAAATATTTACCCAGCATGATCAGCGCCAAGATCGTAGCGCTGGCTTCGAAGTATAACGGCTGCTGCGTGCCCGTTGTCCAGATCAACATCGTATTGACCAAACTGTACAAAAAGGCAGTTCCAGTGCCGACAAACACTAACGAATCCATGTTAGGATGACCTTTAAATAAGGTGGTCGCCCCTTTAATTAAGTAATCACGGCCCAGCCACAGTACTGGCAAAGCTAAAATCAATTCAGCGAGCGACGCTGTTGCCGGCGCCATCATTGGATTTAACCACATCACGGTCGGTAAATGTAGATCCCCGGCCATCGCCACGTACATTAATACGGCCGCCCCAATTAGCGCACCGATCATAGCGTTACGCTGTTGTGTTAACTTGACGGCTTTTTCATCCCGCTCTGCCGCCACGTTTTCCTGGGTCAACTCTTGGGCTAACTCGGCGCCATAACCAGCGTTGACCACCGCTTGGATGACCTCTGCTGGTGCTAAAGCCTGATCGGCGAATTCCACTTTCATTCGTTCCGCTGCCAAGTTAACGTTAGCCACCGTCACACCAGGTAACTTGCTGACCGCTTTTTCAATGGTCTGCGCACAACTGGCACAAACCATGCCGTCAATTTTAAATTGTTCAGCTGTCATAAAATTTCACCTCCCTTCATTGAATTGATCGTTAATTTTGCTAAACCCATGATAAAGCCCCCGTTCTGCCGCTTGTTACGTGATAACGGTTTATGTTTACATCTGTAATCGATAAGTTAATCTTAGCACACCGATTACATTTGTCAACGGTTATTGGCTTAAAGCTTTAAATGTAGGCAAAGCCCTGATAGTTACTTGGTAATTAGTTGCTGCAACGCCGTGATTTGGGTTATGCTGATAGGGAAATCTTTATTATCTAAGGAGGACCTTATGCCATCTGAACTCGACTTAATGCGAGCTGGCCAGTTGTACAATTCCACCGCCGCTGAGCTAGTGAAAATGCGCGCCACCGCTAAACAAAAAGTTTATCGCTATAATCAAACGGCCCCGGAAGCCAATGCGTTACGAGCACAAATCCTGCCGGAATTGATCGACTGTCCAAGCCGTGACGCTTATATCGAAGTGCCTTTCCGGATGGACTACGGCAGTAACGTTCACATTGGCGCGAATTTTTACGCCAACTATGATAGTATTTTTCTGGATATTGCCCCGATCACGATTGGTGACAACGTCATGTTAGGCCCGCGCGTGTCGTTATACACTGCTGGTCATCCGTTGGTGGCCAGTGTTCGCAATGAATTTTTAGAGTACGGTCATCCGATCACCATCGGCAATAACGTTTGGATCGGTGGCAATGCAGTCATCTGTCCTGGCGTTACGATTGGCGATAATACAGTCATCGGCGCCGGAGCGATCGTCACCAAAGACATGCCGGCCAATTCATTAATCGTCGGTAACCCGGCGCACGTTTTACGTTCATTGACCGCAGCTGATGAACAATACTGGCAGGCCGAAAAACAGCGCTATCTCGCTGCACGGAACCAATAGAATAAAAATACGATCACGTCAGTTATCATGCTGTACGTGATCGTATTTTTTAATCCTTATTCCAAAAGTCAGTAACCGCGCCCGTTGCTGAGCTAGAAACTAAATGCGCGTATTTTCCTAACACACCACGGGTATACAACGGTGGGATCGTCGTTTCCGCTTTACGCTTCGCTAATTCAGCATCTGAAACGTCCATTGTGATCTCCTTGGTGTCTTGATCAATAATGATCGTGTCGCCATCATGAAGATAAGCGATATTCCCGCCATCTTGCGCTTCTGGCGCGATATGACCAACGACAAAGCCGTGGGTCCCGCCGGAGAAACGGCCGTCCGTCAACAAGGCCACTGATTCGCCTTGACCTTTACCAACTAAAATACCGGATAAGGACAACATTTCTGGCATCCCCGGGCCCCCTTTTGGTCCTTGGAAGCGAATGACGATCACATCGCCTGGTACCACTTCATCAGCCAATACCGCGTTGACCGCATCTTCTTCGTTGTTGAAAACTTTGGCTGGACCAACGTGGCGCCGTGATTTGACCCCAGAAACCTTGGCAACCGCGCCTTCAGTGGCTAAGTTACCGTGCAAGATCAATAATGGGCCGTCAGGACGTTTTGGATGTTCCAGCGGTACGATCACTTTTTGACCTGGCTTCAAATCAGGTGCAGTAGCTAAGTTTTCGGCAACAGTTTTACCGGTACAAGTCAGGCATTCGCCATGGATGTAGCCATTTTGGTACAAATACTTCATGACCGCTTCAACACCACCAGCTTCATAAAGGTCCTGGAAAACATACTGGCCACTAGGCTTCAAATCAGCGATATGCGGTACCTTTTTCTGAAAAACGTTAAAATCATCGATCGTTAAGTCAACATTAGCGGCATGGGCGATCGCCAATAAATGAAGCACGGAGTTAGTCGAGCCCCCTAAAGCCATGATCACGGTCAACGCATTTTCAAAGGCTTCACGGGTCATGATATCTCTAGGGTAGATGCCCTTTTCCAGCAAGTTCATTACGGCTTTACCAGCTGCTTCGACGTCTTTTTTCTTTTCTTCAAAGGTTGCTGGATGGGAAGATGAACCCGGTAAGCTCATGCCCATCGCTTCAATTGCTGACGCCATCGTGTTAGCCGTGTACATACCGCCGCAGCCACCAGGACCAGGGCAGGCGTTACATTCGATTGCACGTACTTCTTCTGCCGTCATATCTTTATGGTTCCAATGACCGACTGCTTCAAAAACGGAAACTAAATCGATGTCTTTGCCGTCTAATTTACCTGGCGAGATCGTGCCACCATAAACGAAGATCGCGGGTACTTCAGTGTTGGCGATAGCGATCATGCTCCCGGGCATGTTCTTATCACAGCCACCAATGGCGACAAAAGCGTCGCAGTTATGCCCGCTCATGGCCACTTCGATCGAATCGGCGATCACATCGCGGGATGGCAATGAAAAGCGCATCCCAGGTGTGCCCATGGAAATACCATCAGAAACGGTGATCGTGCCAAATTGTACCGGCCAACCGCCCATTGACCGAATCCCATTTTTAGCAAGTTTGCCTAATTCCTCTAAATGTAAATTACAGGGCGTATTTTCCGCCCAAGTACTGATGACCCCGATCAGTGGCTTATCAAAATCCTTATCCGTCATCCCAGTTGCACGTAACATGGCGCGGTTAGGTGACTTGACCATCCCATCGTACACATGACTTCTGATCCGTAGATCCTTTTTCGATTGTTCGTTCGTCATTGTGATTCTCCCCTTTCAACTGTAAAAATAAAACGATCATTCATAAATGATCTTAAAAGCTACCCCTTAAGCAGCGCGTTAATCATAGCCAAAACAAAACCATAAGCAGATCTAGCTGCTTTAGTATAGATTTTACCTCTTTACTCATTTCATTCCAATATAAAAATAAGAAAATAAGGGAAAATACTTATTTAAAATTAATAATTAGCTTGAATTTTTTTAATTTTAATGACAAAATACATTTACAACTATTTTTTAACCGCAATTAATCTAGCTTCATTTTTTTGCCTGCAGCTATTACGGTTGCAAAAATTACCATTTTAATTGCGGGTAAGTTAATTGGCTACATAGGCTGAGCAAAACGCCTACTAACCGAATTTTATTGTATGAAAAGGAGCGAATATAATGCGTGAAGATATTAAAATAAATGACCGTGCCGCTGAATTCAGTGAGGCGATCATCGAGCGATTACAAAAGGTCAACGATCCAGAATTGGAATTAGATATTTATAATTTAGGTTTGATTTACGAATTAAATTTAGATGAGAACGACCAGCTGACAGTTGTCATTACTTTCACAGAAATGGTTTGTGGTTGTATTGAATCGATGCCGGTGGACATTAAGGCGGCGCTACAAAATCTGCCGGGGATCAAAGCGGTGGATGTTCAAATCGTTTGGTCACCACGTTGGAATATGAAACGAATCAGCCGTTTAGGTCGGATGGCGCTAGGTATCAGCGTACATTAATTCTTACAAAAAAGTACCGTCAGCACTGAAGTGTGTTGACGGTACTTTTTTGTTTATAAACGCGGATACACATTAACTTACACTGGAACTAAAATAAAATTGGGGTGCTTTTTCTGGACGATTTTGGCGGCTATAACCGTGCCACCGAGCAGCGCACATACTAGTGCTGTGCGATAATTACGTTTGGTCATTTTATCACCTACTCAAGTTATTAATACGCTTAGCTTACGTCGCCAAACTTAAAATAACCTTGGGCTTACTCGGCCAATAATGGTAATTGCGCCTGGCCAAAATAATCACCCTGTAAAAAATTAGTGAACGACTGCTGCCGTAACCAGGCAAATAAGCGCTGATCCGTGACGCCATCAACGGAAAAGCCTAGCTGACGACTTGCGGCCAAAGTACCCCAAAACTTGATCTCTTTGCTAGCTTTCATTTGATCAGGCTGCGCGGCCACCGTGAATTTAATGCCATCAAAGTAATCTAAGCTGGCGTTAATCTTAGTAAAATGGCGATTGGTTCCGATCTGACTTAACACAAGTTTGATGCCGTTAGCATGATAAAAATTAGCCATTGGGACCAATACCTGCAGCGCCGGGATCTGATTTAATTCAATGTAAAGCTGATTTGGCCCATCTGGACCGTTAATGAAAGCCACGATCTTATCGGCAATGGCTTGATTAAGAAAATCAGCCACGGGCAAAGCTTTGACTAACACTTGGGTCCGCGTATTCAGTAAGGCGGTTCGCATCAACTCGATTCGGGTGTCAATATCCAAATAATGTTGCTGCGGTAAAACCCACTGCTGCGCTGTCTGATCATAACGCCGCAATTGCAACTCCTCAGCAATGCGTCGCACCGGCGTAGTGTCTGCATAAACGCCACGCGCAAAGTATGCATACTTGACCTGATTGGAGTCATCCTGCAACTGTTGGGTCGCGCCGTTGACTGTGATCGTATCACGCCCATTTTGCTTACTGATATACAGCGAATGATCGGCCCGCTTATAAATATCATTCGGCGAGCGATCCCCCGCGTACAATTCGGTCATCCCGCTAGATATCGTAACCTTGATCGTTTGCTTATCGTAATCAAACTCGTGGGTGCGAATCGCCTGCCAACAATGTGCCATGATCTGAAACGTTTCTTTGACTGTACTATTAGGAAAAATCACGGTAAACTCTTCACCACCGGTCCGGTAGACCTCGTAATGTTCACCATACTGATGGACAATCTCTTTGAGCGCCTAGGCGACCTTAGCCAATACTTGATTACCCGCTAAATGGCCGTATTGATCATTGACCAACTTAAAATGATCAATATCTAAGGTGGCAACCGTTAACGGCTGTTTGCCAGTGCGAGCGACCCCAAAATGATTAAAAATATCCTTTTGCCTGAATTATGCATATCTTTTCCTAAACCTTAACGAGAATGCTGCTACACCATCGTTTTACCTTTGATTGAGGGTTTCACCAAAATGGTGTACCAAAAAAGCACCTTCCGTGTTATTGTTATAGCGACCAAACAATAACGAACACAGGAGATGCCTCATGACTAACTTACACGAAACCCAACTGCGATTCAACCCTAAAATCAAAATTAAGACTGATGATGTTCAACTTTCAAATAACGCAGGCCTGTTGTTTTACGCCGAATTTAAGCACGCAGCTGGTCTTGACCAAACTATTGATCAAGCGGCGGCACAATTAAGCGAAAAACGTATTGGCCCTCATTATTCTAAAACTAGCTTACTCAATCAAATGCTGGAACTGAATATTGCCGGTTACGGCAATGATGTCGCGGCCGACGCGCTACAACACGACCCAGTCATGAAACAGGTCCATGGGACGACTGATTTAGCACCACAACCGACTATTTCTCGTTTTTTAAGTGCGCTAACTTGTGATGATGTTCTGCACTTGAACCGTTTGATTTTAACCTTGGCGCTCGATTATATCAGGACTAACCATATTGACACGGTCATGCTTGATGTTGATTCGACGCATTGTGATACCTTTGGTCATCAAGAAGCTGCTAGTTTCAATGCGCATTATGGGGTTACTGGTTTCCATCCGCTAGTGGCCTATATCGCGCAGCTGAATTTGCTTTTAGGAATCAAGCAACGTCCAGGCAATCAGTACACCAGCACTGGTGTCAAAGAATTCTTAGCCCCGATCTTTGCGGCTTTTTGCGAATTGCCGTTTGATGTTCAGTTGATTTTACGCGGTGATAGTGGTTTTGCGACGCCTGAGCTTTATACGCTCTGCGAATTTTATGATGTAAAATATGTGATCCGCCTGAAGCGAAACGCCGCTTTAGACCAACTAGCTGATGAATTCACACCAGTAGTGCCCAAGCATTTTGATCAGAATTCGGTCATCTATGGTGAATTCAACTACGCGGCCAAGAGCTGGTCGATTGATCGGCGCGTCCTAGTAAAATCGACGCATCAAGTAGGCGAACTATTCTTTGAACGGCAATATGTGGTCACTAATATGACTGAAGCCGGGGTCAAATTATTGTACTTAGCCTATCAAAAGCGTGGGGCCATGGAAAACCTGATCAAAGAAAGTAAAGCCGGCTTTTTTATGGATAAGACGAATAGCCACACCTTTACTACCAATGCCGCGCGAGCAACTATCAGCGGCATTGCCTATAACTTGATTGCCTTGATGAAGTTAATGGCCTTACCAAAAGAGCAGCGCAACACGACCATTAGTACACTACGCTTTCAAATCTTTCATGTTGCTGGAAAACTAGCCCGTCACGCCGGAAAAATAATCATTCATCTGGCGCAAAGCAACGTCTTTAGCCAGCAGATCGAAGCCTTATTAGCTAACATTCACACGTTAAGCCCCTTAGTGACCAACTAAGAAAATAGCGCAGTTACTTTTAAAATTTTTTAAAATTATTGTGTTTGACCAAGGGATTAGTGGCTACTTTTTTGACGCGATCAAGTATGAAAACTAATCAAACTAACTAAATTAAGTCAAACTTGGCTAGTCATGACTAGCCCAAGTCGTGAATATAGAGAAATTACGTAAAACTGATAATTTGGCCAATCAATTTGATGCATATGCATAATTCAGGTTTTGGTAAGCGGTGAAGTTTTTCGTGCTAGTCAATTCATCATAATTAGCCAAATGTTCCGTTACCAAATTTTGAAAAAAGCGCCGCTGCTGTCTTCCGGTGGAAAGTTTCATCAAGAAAAACATCAATACCGCGCCTGCGGCAATTCCTGGCGTTACAACCATCCCCGCGGGTCGGCTCGGTAATGTAAACCAAAAATCAGCTGCCAAAAAAACGGCAATCGGTAACCGATAACGAAAATTAGGCCCAATCTTCGTTCGATAATGCCGCACTAGAACCAACGTCACTAACAAAACCACCATTGAAACTATAAAACCCCATTGGACAAAATTATTAACGTAGTACTGGCACCACATGTTGATCAATAGTCCACACCGAATCAAGTATTCCCAAATCGATGTATCTTCATCCAGCAATGCTAAAATCAGAATAAACAACCCGATATTGTGATAAAGGATCGCGTTGACACTTCCAGCGTAACCAGCCACATTTAAAACACTGCTAAAAAAAAACGGCTTGAACGATAAGTAACACGCGATACATTAACTGGCGTGAATGACTTAGTGTCTTATCCCGAAAGGCATGTCCCCAATTTTCCAAATAAAAGCTAACAAACCCAGCGATAAAAAAGAGCGCCACCAGTAATTGTGCGTTCCATAATAACGTTTTAAGTAAAAGCGCCTCTAGATTCAAAACCAATCCTCCAATATTAGCCAACTAAACAGCTAACTAATGAACAAGTTTTATTTTTTAATAACTTAAGCATAGCACAAAATTTATCAATTTGATCAATAAATTAAAGTATAGCAACTCCATTAACCCCACACTTTTAATGTATTTACCCAGTGACGCTTTACAATTTTAGCAGAACATCAGTTTGGAGCTTTGTACCATAAAGTAGTATAATTAAGTTACTAAATTGAAAAGAGGTTGAACTGATGAACCCAAAATTTCTTGAAGTCATGCAACATGAAGGACCCGTTACGATCGTGACGATCAACGCCCAACCAGCTAGTGTCGTCAATACTTGGGGCTCCTACGTTAATATAAATGAAGCCGGTAATTACTTATTGATTCCAGCAGCTGGGATGCGTAGTATCGAACATGATTTTGCTACCGATAATACCGTCGTCTTAACGATGGGCAGCAAAGCAGTTGAAGGTACAGTTGGCCCTGGTGCTGGTTTTCACGTTCACGGTACTGGTGAATTTATTGAAGCCGGTGCTGAGTTTGATGCCATGCAGGCAAAATTCCCCTGGATCCGTAAAGTACTTAAAGTCAACATTAAAGAAATTCAACAAAAAATCTAGCCACACAAAAACGACCGCCAATAATGACGGTCGTTTTTCTATTACCTAATTAATGTGCGGCGGTATGTGCCGTCACTTCAGTTACCTTTTCATCAGTGCGTGCTACCTTTTTATGTTCAGGAAAAATTAAATTAGCTAAAATACCAACGATCGTGGTCGCCGCGATACTGTCTTCAAAAATAAATTTAAGCCAGGTTGGTAACCCAACGATCGCATCCGCATGGCCAGCAAAACCAATGCCTAAGGCAAACGTGATGCCCAGTACAGTGATATTACGTTCACTGAAACCGGCTTGTGCCAATAATTTGATCCCATTCAAAGTGATCATCGCAAAAACGGAGATCAAAGCGCCCCCAAGCACTGGCGCCGGAATTGACGCAAAAATATAACCTAATTTAGGCAAAAAGCCACAAACGATCAGTACCCCGGCACCTAAAGTAATACACCATTTATTAACGACTTTAGTCATCGACACAATGCCCACATTTTGACCAAAAGCCGTATTTGGCATTGCCCCAAATAATGACGCCACGGCACAGCCTAAAGCATCCGCTAAAACGGCGCCGGAAGTCTCCTTCTCCGTGGCCTGGCGATCAAATGCAGCGATGGTGATCCCAGAAGTATTGCCGATTGTTTCCATTGAAACTGTGATGTAGATAATCACAAAACTGATGATCGTTTGCGCGTTAAAAGTTGGGATAAACGGTAAAGGCCGCGGAATCGTAGCCCAGGATGAAGCGCCGATCGCACTAAGGTCTACTTTACCAAACAAGAACGCAATACCATAACCCAAAATCAAGCCAAATAACAAGGCCGCAGTTTTGACAATGCCTTTACCAAAGCGTTGCAAAACTAAAACGATCAAAAAGGTGGCAAAAGCGATCGTCAAATTTTGCCACGATCCGTAATCCTTAGCCCCAGCGCCACCGGCAAAATAATCCCGGCCAACGCCTAACAAATTCAAGCCGATCACGATCAGCGCACTACCGATAACTAGTGGTGTAAACAGACGCTTTAAGTATTTATAGAAGACCCCGATCACGCCCTCAGCTAAACTCCCAACCAAGGCGCCCCCTAATACGGCGGGAATCCCACCCGCTGCAGCAGCGGCTGAAGCGGTGGGTACGAAGGCAAAACTAGTCCCCATGACAAATGGCAACCCTGAACCAATTTGGAAACGGCCGATCTTGATCGGATATAATTGCAAAAGTGTTGCCAGACCAGAGATCAACATCCCCGCTTGAATCATGATCACCGTTTCCGCCGGCGTTGCTTTAGCAATCGCCGCAATGATCAACATTGGCGCTAAATTACCCGCAAACATCGCTAAAACGTGCTGCAACCCCATTGGAAAGGCAATCGACAAGCGTGGTCGGCCCTCCAATTGATAAAGCATTTGTTCATCCGACAGACCACTTGTACTGTTATTTTTCACTTTTTTCATGAAAAATCCTCCGTTTCCGTGCACTTGAACTAGCCGACTAGCAACAAAATAACCCGCTCACCGTTTTACTTTAAATAATATTTTCGTTCTAAAAAATATTATTTGCATTAAATCCAAAAAATAATATGTGCCAAATTGCACATATTTGTAAGCGCTTTATTTATTAATAATTTAAGTTTGACACGACCTATCTGTAAATGCAATACCCATTTCTGTACTCAAACTAACCCATAAAAAGGCCACGGACGTTCACTTTCCGCCTTTTGCCCGATGACTTTAACGTCTCAATTTGGCATAGTGGGACTATTAAGTAAAAAGTGAGGCTGATCTGATTGAAACAACCACCAAAATGGCTTTTTAAAGTTGCGCAATTTATGCGCGGTCGCTACGGTATTATGGATAGTTTGAATAAATTTTTAATGACTTGCGGCTTGCTGTTGATCTTCTTGACCCTGTTTATTCACACTAGCTGGCTTAATTTGCTGGGCATTTTATTATTGCTCGTCGCTTATTGGCGCATCCTTTCCCGCAAAATTTACCAGCGGGCCCATGAAAATACTCAGTTCCAGCAGCGAACTGCCTGGCTGACTAAGCCGCTGCGCCGCCACTATCATGAATGGCAGCAGCGGAAACACTATCGCTTCTTCACTTGTAAAAACTGCCACCAACGGATTCGCATCCCTCGTGGCAAAGGGCAGCTTAAAATCACCTGTCCCAAGTGCCGCCATCAGTTTCGGGCACGAACTTAACAGCAAAAAAATCACCCAACACTGGGTGATTTTTTATTCACGGTAAATCGTTAAACCGCTGGGCCAATTCGGCATAAAATGGCGCTGGTATTGCCTGAAAACTGCTGGTAAAGTCAGCGGTTTGTTGATAAGTCGTCAGCGCTTGTATCAATTGTTCCGCCAACCCAGCAGTCGTTACCGAATACCGGTTAAGTAGCTGCTGCACCGCCTGCTGGATCTGCACTTGGTTCAGCGGATTTAGGGCTAATAAGGTATTAAATAATTTATCGAAGAAAATCTGATCAGGCTGTTTTGCCGCTTGTGGAGTTAAATCATCTTCAACTAGCAACTTAAATTGAGCAAATGCTGCTGCCTGTGCTTCCGCCGTAATGCCCCGCCATTGGTTATATAGCTGCAGGGCCGCGATCTGGCTTGCCTTGCTAGCGGGACGCTTTTTTGGCGCTGGTGTACTAGCTGTTGCCTTGACTGATGGCGTTTTTTGTTGGCGCAAGGCTTTACGTAACCCATGACGAAATGCTAACGGGATCTCGTTGAAAAAGTTGTCATCCAAGGGATACCGCCGCGATAGTTCGTACAGATATTTTGAAACTTCTGGCTGAACCATTTTGGTACCCGCTTTAAATGGAAAGGTCTGCCACGCAAACTTCCAGCGTTCTGGGCTTTGCAGGACTTTTAATAAGCCACGGAAATAAAAATCACCTGGTTCAGCCTGATGCTTTTGGGCCCATTCGGTTAGAAATGGCCGCATACTGGGATCCCAAAAGTTTTTAAACTGAAACAGTGGTAATTTAGAATATTCCTGCACGTCCGCTAAATAATGCTCAAAAGTTTCCTTTTGGGCCGGTGCCAGCGGCTCTTTGGCGGCATAAACCAAGCGATCAACTTGCGCGATCTCTTTTTGCACAGTGGTGTAATCAAGAATAAAAATCGGCATGTCAGCCTGTTTGAAGTCCAGTAAACGCAGCCAGAGATGGTGATTCATTTTATAAGGTTGGGCCAGTCGATTATTGGTGAAGTGCGCATAAACGTAGCGCCGCCACAAATCAAGGGGAAACTTGTCGCCACGCTGTTTCAGCCATAATAATTCATCAAACGCCAGATCGATCCGGTGCACGCCAGCTTGAATTTCACTGACGACCTTCATCGGGATCCCTAAATGATCCGAAAAATGCTTGATGCCCAACTTTTTAACCTCGCTGGGATGCTTGCGCGAGCGCAGCACAAATTGATATTTTAACGGCCGATGACAGATACAGTGATACTTGGCCTGCTTACCGCGCACGTAATCGGGGTCAACATTGCGCTGAACAAACTGCCATTCTGCATCACGCATATAACTAATATTTAACATTGCTGAACTGATCTGCCGCCGTTTATAATCGGCCACCACATTCTGCTGCGCCGGCGTTAACGCTTTGTACAGCGCCGTCCGCTCTGCTTCTGTGTACTGTCGTGCACCATTGCGGCGCGGATACGTGCCCAACTGATGATTTTGTGGATACCAATTAGCGTAGGTATCGAGGTACATGTCCATGTTGCTTACGCCACCTATTGTTAATTTCATGAAAACTACTGCAAACTACTTTACCAGAAATACAGCCCTAACGTGACTACCTTTGCCCGTGAAAATTTTAAACAGACTTAGTTGGTGTAGCCGCAAGTAATTTGATGCAGTGCTGTCTTGCGGTTCACAAACCGGCGTACGCGCTTTGTTGCCATAATGACTATCACTTTTCGCTACCGAACGTACGTTCCCGATGGCTAATCTAAGCATACGCTAAATTAGCCACCCTTGCAATACCCAGTTTTTAAATACAGCCGAAGTAAAATGGTTCCATCCCGGATCCGACTTAAAAATGAAATATAATTTACTGACCGACAATGGTAAAATTACTATTATATGGTCAGTCGCTGCTAACGTGTGTTGAAAAAGCGTCCAGATTTTGGGCACTAGCCTAGGCTTTTTCAACCACGTTTACGCTAAATTAGCGGTAAAAACTAATTTAACAGTTAAAATGCAGCCTAGCCAAAAATAGCGATGCGGCCATTCAAATTGATCGCCGCTTGTTGGGTCATACTTTTTGACATAACAACGATATCGCCTTAGTGGAGGAATTACCCAATGCCAGCGCCATTGTCAAAACAAAATAAAATGCCAGCACCAGCTGCTTTATTAGCAGTTGGTGCCTTAGCCGTCACCGGCGGTTTACTATTAAGCAACGATCAACCGGTGGCTGCCGCAGCAACAACAGCCACCGCCACACCAAACAGTGACTCCATGGCGCCGGTAACCACCGCACAAAATGCGGTCACCAGTGCTGCTACCAGTCAAACTGCAGCCAGTCAGACTTTGCAAAGTGCCCAAGAACAGGCGACCAGTGCCAACACGGTCGTCAATTCTGCGGATGCGCAAGTAGCTGTGGCCGCCAGTAATGTTACCCGTGCCAGTGCTAACGTTGACGTGCAGCAAGCCCACCAAACCCAGGCAACCTCAGCCAATGTTAGTGCGCAGCAACAAACCATGGCGCAAGCCCAAAGTCAGGTTGCGGTTGCGCAACAAACTATTGCTGCCAGCCAAACGGTGGTTACCAGTGCGACTAGCCAAGCCAGTGCGGCGCAAACTGAAGTCGACACAGCAGCCAGTGCCGCGATCACCGCGCAAGTGACCGTTACTAGTCAACAAGCTGTGGTTGATCAAGCCCAAACGCACTTAGATCATTTGGCCCCTAGTTCGGTTCAGGCGGCCGTCAGTGCAACTAGTAATCAGGTGACCGCCGCCCAAGCGGCCGTCAGTACTGCCAGTTACGCTAGCTCAACGGCAACCGCTACTGCTGGTCGTGATCAACAAGCCGTCCAGGCCGCGCAAAATACACTGACCACAGTCACGGCGGTGGATAATACCGCGCAAGACGAATTGTCAATGGCCCAAGCTGCTGAAAGTACTGCTCAAATAGCGGTATCCCAGGCGCAAGCCGCTGCTGCCACGGCAACAACTTCGGTGGCGACTACCAGCGCAGCCCGCCAAGTCGCTGACCAAATGACGACTGCGGATTTTAATTTACATAAAGCTAGTCAAGACGTTATCGCCGCGGCGCAACGATCAACATTGACGGCGCAGGTCGTCAGTGTGCAACAATTGCGTTTACGCCGCTTACGCGCTCACTTCGCCCAGCCTGACCAGTTGCGCCGGCAGCGCGTAGCCTTAGCTTGGGCACAGGCGCAGCATCAGGCGGCCCACAACGCTTATGTGCAAGCGCAAACCACGCAGGTTGCCGCGCGTGAAGCTGTAACTGCAGCCCGCCAAGCATGGGCCGCAGCTACAATGCCGGCACCATTACGTACCGCACAACAAGCATTGGCACAAGCGCAGGCGCGGACTGTGGCCCAACAAGCACAGGCAGCGCAAACGGCTGCAGCAGTGATCAATGCACAGCAAGCATTGGTGACGGCTAAAGTAGTCGCTAAAACTAGCTTAGCGCAAGCAGCTAGTGCACAAACTGCGTTAACAACGGTGCAAGCGCGGTTAAGTCAGCGGCAGGCGGCAGCCAGTGCGGCCCAGGCGACTTTGACTTATTTACCACAACGAACAGCCCGCGCACGAGCTGAGCTGGTCTTGGCCCAAAGCAAACTATCTAATGGCCAAGCCACTGCCACAGCGCAACGCCAAGCTTTATCCACTAAGCAACACGCCTTGCAACAAGCCAATACGCAAGTGTTGACCGCGCAAACCCAGTTGACAGTGGCTAAAACACAGATGCAACAGGCCCAACAAACATTAGTCCAAGCGCAACAGACACTAACGGCGCTAAAAAATGCGCCGGCTAATTTGGCCCAAGCCCGCCATGAGCTACTAGATGCCCAAGCAACATTAGCCCAAGCTAAGTTGCAGCAAAAACACGCGCAAGCAGTTTATACGGCCACCGTTACCCCATTGATCATGGCACAGCGCCAGTTGGTCACTAGCAATACCACTTTGGCGGCAGCGGAAGCCGCTTTAACGGCTACCAAACAACACCGCAGCCATTTATTGATTGCGACTAAATAAGCAAAACGATCAAATTAGTTTTTTACGCTAACTTGATCGTTTTTTTATTACTAAATAATAATCAACTTCGGTGCAAGATTTTTCATTACCAAGGTTGATCAGTTGGACCGATGGTAAATTCATTGACGTTGGT